>JAJQFO010000071.1 GCA_021201095.1 Lachnospiraceae bacterium | reverse complement strand
ACTATAGCAATAGTATACTCTAAACTACAATAAAATGCAATATGAATATCAAATTATATATAATAGGTATGCATACATTTTTCCGTTAACAATATCTGACAATTCTTAAATAAATCTAAAAACTATTGACGAAAAAAATGAATGTGGTATGATAGTTGAGAATTAGGCAAATCGAAAACGACTGGTTTCAGAGGGTGATCTTTTTAAGCAAATCATATGAACGATATTCATGAAGCAAGGCAGATCAGGAAATGCTAATTCACGGAGCAGATAAATATACCGCAAGCAACAGCATTATTAAATATTGCAGCTGAAAAATGAAAAGCGAGAAGCGGATGTATAAGATGAATGCCGGAAGGACAGGCAGGCCGGAACGAATGAATCAGGAACAGAGTGCGGCTTGCTGCGGCAGTTTTATAGTTTTTTAGAAAAAATGGGAGGAATTGCGTATGATTGATATGACCGATTATACAAGAAAAGGTTCGCAGATCTGCAGGAAGAATGACAGCATTCCGCGTGAGCTGTACAAGGAATACGGCGTAAATCTGGGCTTAAGAGATATCAACGGCAACGGTGTGCTGACCGGTCTTACCAATATTTCACTGATCGTTTCGTCACAAAAGGTGGACGGAAAAAAGATTCCCTGCGATGGGGAGCTCTGGTACCGCGGCTATAATGTGAAGAATCTGATCAGGGATCTGGGACCGTCAGAATTTGGCTTTGAGAAGATCGCGTATCTCCTGCTGATGGGCGAGCTGCCGAATGCCGCGGAGCTGGAGGAATTTAAGGGGATTATCGGAAACAGCCGTACTCTGCCGACGAATTTTACACGCGATGTCATTATGAAGGCGCCGAGCTCCGATATCATGAATACGATGACGAGGAGCATCCTGACTCTTGCCTCCTATGATAAAAATCCGAAAAGCACGAGCGTGCACAACAGCCTGAGGCAGTGCATTGAGCTGATCTCGCTGTTCCCGGTGCTGGCTGTTTACGCGTATCACGCATACAATCATTACGAGAATGACGAGAGCATGTACATTCATCGTCCGTCGCCGGAGCTTTCCACGGCGGAAAACCTGCTGATGATGCTGCGTCCGGACAAGCAGTATACGGAAGTCGAGGCGAAGGTGCTCGACACCGCGCTGATCCTCCATATGGAGCATGGCGGCGGCAACAACTCAACCTTTACGACGCGTGTCGTTACCTCTTCCGGGTCTGATACTTATTCCACCATTGCAGCGGCAATGTCTTCTTTGAAGGGTCCGAAGCATGGCGGCGCCAACATTAAGGTTATGGAGATGATGGACGATATCCGTACCCACGTGAAGGATCTGCACGACGACGAGGAGCTGGAGGCTTACCTTTCGAAGATCCTGGACGGTGATGCCTTTGACCACAAGGGTCTGATTTACGGCATGGGCCACGCGATTTATTCCCTCTCTGACCCGAGAGAGCGGATTTTCAAAAAATATGTCGAGATGCTGGCGCAGGAAAAGCATTGCGACGAGGATATGCACCTGTATGAAACAGTGGAAGAGCTGGCGCCGAAGCTGATTGCCCAGAAGCGTCATATTTACAAGGGCGTGAGTCCGAATGTAGACTTCTACAGCGGCTTTGTGTACAGCATGCTGGATATTCCGATGGAGCTTTACACGGCGATCTTTGCGGTGGCCCGTATCGTCGGCTGGAGCGCGCACCGCATCGAGGAGCTGATCTGCGCGGACAAGATTATCCGTCCGGCCTATCTGAGCGTGATGGAGCGGAAAGAGTAGTAAAAAGAACAAAATAGAGCAAAAAAGAGCCTCCTGTTGTCCGTGTGATGACAGGAGGTTTTTGATGCACAGGGCCGGGTAAGGAGTTTTGCGCCTAAAGCCGCACCCGTCTCCGCTGCCGCTCCGGTCGTTGCTAAGCGCGTGCCACTGGCACGCAGCAACCGCGCGGGTGAGTAGGGTACAAGTCTCCCTACTCGATTGCACAGAGGCATATAAGGAATTTTGCGGCTAAGGTCATGTAATTTTTAAGAAAAAAACGGCGGTTATTGACATGATTTGCCATTTATGCTACTTTTATCGAGGCTGAAGGCAGTTCCTGCCAGATATTTCCCAAAGGAAGGTATACGGATTTTCCTTCTGGAGCAAATACGATCCGGTTGGAGCGTGCCCGATGTGCCGAAAACTACAAAGTACCCTTATGAAAAAAGGAGGAAAAGCAAATGAAAAAGAAAGATGCCAGAAAGCTTCTTGCCGGTGTGCTCTCCATGAGCATGGTCTTTTCTATGTCCGCTGCGGTATGGGCGGAGGAAGAGACCGAGACGGAAGTGATCATCCCTTACGAAGTCGAGGGAGATTATTCCGGTGAGACCATCATTCTGCACAGCAACGACGTGCACGGCAGTATTACCGGGTATGCGGCTATGGCGGCATTGAAAGCGGATTATGAAGCGGCCGGCGCGGAAGTCATCATGGTCGATGCGGGTGACTTCATTCAGGGAAGTACTTACGTCAGCACCTCGCAGGGCGCGACTGCGGTAGAGCTGATGAACATTGCCGGCTATGATGTGGTGACTCTTGGCAATCATGAGTTTGATTACGGCTATGAAAGCCTCGTATCCATTCTGGAAGACGCAGAATTCGCGGTGATCAATACCAACATTCTTTATAATGACGAAAACGCCTTTGAAGGCAGCACGACCATTACGACGGAAAGCGGTCTGACGATCGGCTTTTTCGGCGTAGAGACTCCGGAGACCGCGACGAAGGCACATCCGGCGAAAATTCAGGGCGTTACGTTCCTGGCGGAGGATGAGATGTATGCTGCCGCTCAGGACGAGATCGACGTTCTTGCGGAAGAGGATTGCGATCTGATTATCGGTCTGGTGCATCTGGGCGTAGACGGCGAGAGTGAACCGAACCGTTCCGTTGACCTCTGGGATAATATTTCCGGTGCAGATTTCCTGATTGACGGTCATTCTCATACTGTTATGACAGAAGGCGAAGACGGACAGCCGATCCAGTCGACCGGAACTGCTTTTGAAAACATCGGTGTGATTGAGATCAGCGCGGACGGCGAGATCGTGGACAATTATCTGGTGGAGACAAGAGCTTATTCTGGATCAGATGACGCGACAGCGGCCGCGGCGCAGGAGATTATTGATGAGATCGAGGCTGTTTACGGCGAAGTATTCGCGACCACGGAAGTGCTGCTGAACGGCGAGCGCGAGCCGGGTGTGCGTACCGAAGAAACCAACCTGGGCGATCTGATCACCGACGCGATGCTCTGGTACGCGACCAAGGATGGCGTGGAGACTCTCGGCATTGAGGAAGAAAATATTGTAGCAATCACAAACGGCGGCGGTATCCGCGCGACCATCGAGGCAGGCGATATCACGATGAACGATATCAATACGGTTCTTCCGTTTGGTAATACGGTAGCTGTCGTTTACGTGACCGGCGAGGTGCTTCTTGAGTCTCTGGAGGCTTCTACCTACAGCACGCCGGAAGCGATCGGCGCCTTCCCGCAGACTGCAGGCATTGAGTTTACGGTGGATACGACGGTAGCCTATGATGAGGGCGAGCAGTATGAAGGTTCTACCTACTATGGACCGGCTTCGATCCAGCGTGTGACGATCACCTCGATCAATGGTCAGGAATTTGATCCGGAAGCGACCTATGCGGTTGTGACGAATGACTTCCTGGCAGCAGGCGGCGACACCTATTATGCATTCTCTGTATCCGAAGTAATGGATACCGGCACACCGCTCGATGAGGCTGTGATCGCGTACATTGAGGAAGTCCTTGACGGCGTAGTGACGGAAGCGGATTATGGCGAGACGAGAGGCGATATCACGGTTATCGCGGAGTAAGTGCTGGATTTGGCAGCATTTTGCTTTTACATTCTATATGAGAAAAGAACCCCCGATCAGAAAAGACTGGCCGGGGGTTCTCTTTTACGATGCGCAGGGGCATAAGAGGAATTTTGGCAGCTTTGCTGCCGACTTCGGGATATTCTTTTTTATGTGCATGGCCGCGAAAGCCCACGCCATAAGGAATCTTCCTGCATCGTCGGCAATCCTTATGACAGTGAACCTGGCTCGTGTAGCGGATAGGTAGAGAGGACCCTCTATCCGAACGATTTGATTGCATTTCAACGCTAGTGCAGTTTTGTACTTGACAGTCGTATAGCGACTAATTTATAATACAAACAAAAATCAGTCGTAATGGAGGCATGCCATGTATAAAAAAAGAGCAATCGAATCAGTGATACAAAATACCGCAGGAAGTTTTAAGGGGATTTTGCTGACTGGCCCCAGACAGACAGGGAAATCAACGGTGCTGCAGCATATGTATGGAGATCGGAGATATATTTCATTTGATGATCCTGTGCTGCTCTCTGAGACAAAAGCGGAACCAGGGCTGTTTTTCCGTAACAACCGGCCGCCTGTCATCCTGGATGAGGTGCAGTATATTGCCGAATTATTCCCTTACATCAAAATGGAGTGCGATAAGAGTGATGAAAAGGGACGGTTCCTTCTTACAGGCTCCCAGCAGTATCATTTGATGAAGAATGTATCAGAGTCTTTGGCGGGCAGGATTGCTGTTCTGGAATTGACCGGGTTTTCCATGAGAGAGCTTATGGAATGCTCTTTTGATGCGCCTTTTGTTCCATCAGAAAGCTATATTTCTTCCAGAGCGGAATCTGTTTCTCTGATAGAGGATATCTGGAGTGTGATTCACAGAGGCAGCTATCCGGCACTGATTGATCAGAAGGTGAACTGGCAGATTTTTTATTCCTCTTATGTACAGACTTATATTGACAGAGATATTAATGAGCTTGGCAATGTGAAGGATAAATTGAAATTCACGCAGTTTATGACGGCTATGGCCGCGAGAACCGGGCAGATTTTAAATTATTCGAGTGTTGCGGATCAGATTGGGGTTTCCGTAGGGACTGTCAAAGAGTGGACTTCGCTTCTGGAGGCTTCCGGGATTATCTATCTTTTACAGCCGTTTTCAAATTCTGCGCTTACACGCGCGATCAAGACTCCAAAGCTATATTTTCGCGATACGGGACTGGTATGTTACCTGACAAAGTACCAGAGTCCTGATACAGCGATGAATGGCGCGATGGCCGGAGAATTATTTGAGACCTTTGTTGTCTCTGAGATTCTGAAGTCTTTTTCGAATGCTGGGCTGGATTATCGTATGTACGTTTTCTGGTACAGGGGAAAGGATAAGCGCAGAGTATCGGAAAACGGACAGGTCATAAGCAGGGAAAATGAGATTGATCTGCTGATTGAGCAGGATGACGTGATCTATCCAGTAGAAATTAAAATGTCCGCTAACCCGAAATTGTCTATGAGCAACGCGTTTGATGTCCTTGATCGAATATCAGAGAAAAAGCGCGGTGTGGGAGTCATACTGTGTATGTATCAGTCCGTGCTCTGGCTGAAGGATAATATTGTGGTTCTTCCGGTGGAGTACATCTGATTTTTCGCAGGGGAGAAATATATGGCAGGAAACTTATACCTCATGGTGGGATTATCCGCGAGCGGAAAATCGTCCATTGCCCGGGAAATAGCTGCCGGAGAGGACGCACTGATCGTATCTTCGGACACCATCCGCGGCGAGCTGTCCGGCGGAAACTGCGCAGACCAGTCGAGGACAAACGAAGTGTTCCGCATTTTTAACCAGAGAATCCGGGACGGCCTGCGTGCCGGGAGAACGGTCATTGCGGATGCCACGGAGCTGACCATGAAGGCCCGCAGAAGTCTGCTGGGCGGGGTGAACGGTCTGGCAGAGACAGTTCGCGCCTGTGTCGTGGTAAAGCCGGTAGAAGATTGCATTCGGGATAATCCACTGCGGAAATATCCGGTGCCGGAGAAAGTTATTCGCCGCCAGGCTGAGGGATTTCAGATTCCTTTCTATGAAGAAGGATTTGATGAAATCAGGATTTACCGCGCCTCCAGAGGACGAGAAGCTCAGTTAGTGAGCGGACAGGCTATGGACAGCCAGATGAATGGCTTTGCTGAGAGCAGCCAGAGCCGGATGGATGGCTTTGCCGGGAGCACCCGGAGCCGGCTGGATGGTTTTATCGAGGACTGCCTGCAAAGGATGGACGGGTTTGATCAGAAAAATCCGCACCATACGCTGCCTCTGGGTGAGCACTGTCGGTTTGCCGCTGATCGTTTTCGTGAAAAGGGATACGGAGAGCTTTCCTGCAAAGCTGCCCTGCTTCACGATATCGGGAAGCTGTTTACGCAGCAGATAGATGAGGACGGAATTGCGCACTATATTTCGCATGACAATGTGGGAGCGTATTATCTGCTTTGCCATATGCCGTTGGAGGATTTCGGAAGTACGGAGAATCTGGTGGAATTTTTGTTTCTGGTCAATTACCATATGCTGCCGTTTGGCTGGGAAACGGAGAAAACCAGGAGTAAGTGGGAGCAGAGACTTGGCGCCTGCAAAAAGAAGCTGCTGCTGGATTTCCACGAGTGCGACAGCGCGTGCGGGTGATTGATTCCAGTCTGGCCGTATATTGGCAAAGAGCTTCGGTATTACATTTTAACCATCAAGAAATTGCCCTTTGCGGCGCTCTGTTATGATTCACTCTGTGCATTTTCCGAAAACCCGGAAAGGGTACCTGTATCCAGTCAGCTTATGAAAACAGATTTACACAGACTTTACGCACCCTTCAGAAAAAAATAAGAATATTTTGCTTTTCCATGCCGGATGAGCGTGCTATCCTGCCTGTATGGAACTGTACATGTGATGTACAGTTCTGCAAAAAGGAGGGCGGGCAGATGATTATTTGGAGAAGAGGGACGCTTAAAGAGCGGGCAAAGGTTGCCTTTAAGGGAAATTACTGGAGGTGCGTGATTGTCGCACTGGTCCTTTCCCTGCTGGTGCAGGGGATGGGGCGAAGCACGAGCAATGATGACAGCAGTACATCGGTTACATATGATGATTATTATGAATACGATGAGTCGTATTTTGAGGATATTTATAATAATATCGGAATTGAAGTCGGCTCAGATGGCGGCGCTGTAGATTTTCTGACTTCTGGAGCGGCATCGCAGGCGGTAAACAGTGCCTTTAGCGGGCTGCCGCTGTTATTTGGCACGGCGGCCTCCCTGCTGCTGTCGACAGCCGGATTGGTGATGACGGTTTTCTTTCTTCTTGTGGCACTGGCGCTGGAATTTCTGGTCACACCGGTGCTGGAGATCGGCGGCTGCCGTTTTTTCGTGAAGAATTCTGAGAATATTTTCGCAGATTCAGAGGAAAACCTGATAGGTGATCAGAGCCTTGATCCGAGTTCAAAAGGTGATGGAGGCTTAGTCCCAGGGCAGAATAGGAAGGGTCTGCGTGCGCATCCGTCAATGCTCTTGACCGGGTTTGTCGGCGGGTATTACTGGAGTTTTGTAAAGACGCAGTTTTTAAGAAAGCTCTATACCTTCCTCTGGTCGCTGCTGCTGGTGATTCCGGGCATTGTGAAGTCCTATGAATATTGCATGATCCCCTACCTGTTGGCGGATTTTCCGGAGATGGAGTCGGATGAGGCGTTTTCGATCAGCCGGACGATGATGGAGGGCAATAAGCTGGAGACATTCATTCTCGATCTGTCCTTTATCGCCTGGGAGCTGCTGAACTCGGTGACCCTGGGGATTGTGGGGGTCTTTTACGTGAATCCATATGAATACGCGACGAAGGCGGAGCTTTACCGGGTGCTGAAAAATGAATATTTTTGAATGCTCTGGACAGTACTTCGCACTTGCTGCGAAGTACGTATGAAAACGTAAAATTAACAAGGAAAACCCTCGCCGGGTGGCATCCCACACTTCGTGCGGGATATTTCCCATCGCGAAGCGATTTTAAATGGACTTTTCCTCTCGTAACTGTGAAGGAACTGAGCAGTTACGAATATTTTTCCGGGAGAGAGAATGTATAATCGGGCAGAAACATAAACGGCAATTGTGAAAAACAAGATCGAAGTGTGTTTTTACAGAGATCACATTAGAACGGCAAATGAGGTAAATAATAGAGCAAAATAATCGGACAGGGAGATCAGTTCCTCTGCCCGATTTTTGATGAAATTTTACCTGACATCCGCGAACGGCGACAGCTCCAGCCGGATAAAATACCCCTGGTCGTGATGGCAGACCGGACATTTGACGGGAGCCTTGGGACCAGTGTAGATAAAGCCGCATTTCAGGCAGATCCAGCCAGTCTGCACATCGGAGACGAAAAGCCTGTTTTCCTCCATGTACTGCGCGAACCGTCCGAAGCGGTCTCCGTGGTACTTTTCAATCTGGGCGATTTTGTGAAAAGAGGCGGCTACATCCAGAAAGCCTTCTTCTTTTGCGGTGTCTCCAAAGCTGATATAGACGGAATCGGCTTCCTCATATTCATTGTGCTGGGCTCTGCGCAGCAGGTCACTGATGCTGTCGCTGATGTCGACCGGATAGCCGCCGTCTACATGGATCGTGGTGCCGGAGAGCTGCTGTAGATGCTGATAAAAGATCTCCGCATGCTCACGTTCCTGGTTGGCGGTATAGGTAAAAACTGCCTCGATCACATGCAATTGTTCTTTCTTTGCCTGAGAGGCCGCAATGGTGTAGCGGTTTCGCGCCTGGCTTTCCCCGGCGAAGGCCCGCATCAGATTGTCCTTCGTGATACTGTTCTCAAAATTAACTGCCATAACATCCTCCTGAAAATTCTTGCGCAGCTGCGTACATCTGACAGAACAAACCTGGCGGAACTTCGTATAACCTGAATAAATTCAGAGCAGTTCAGAGTAAATCGCGCAGCTGATTGCCTGCAGCTTTTTTCGTAACGGTTTCGTATCTTCCCGGCTATTTTTTCCGACTTCCATTACGAATACAATTTCAGTATTGCCAGATTTTGGGTATTTATTCAGCGGAGTTTTTTGCCGAACCTGATTTTTCGGTGAAAAATGTCTTGTAAGTAAGGCCGCTCTTTGATAAACTGATGTGTGGCAGTTATCGGGCGGACGAGGATGACTGCGTAGAAACGATGGAATTGTACAGGACAGTATTTCGCACTTGTTGCGAAGTACATAGGAAAACATATATTTCATCGAATTTCAGGGACATTCAGGTGCGGATGAATGCGCGGAAGGGATGCAAAGCAATGAGCGAGGGCAGGAAAGCCATTCTGGTGGTCAGCTTTGGGACCAGCTATGAAGAGACAAGAAAAAAGACGATTGACCGGATTGAGGAGTGTGTGGCGGAGCGGTTTCCCGCATGGAAGGTGTACCGCGCCTGGACGAGCGGAATGATCCGCCGAAAGATTGAGAAACGGGACGGAATCAGAATCCCGGATGTAAAAGGAGCGCTGATCCAGATGGCGGCTGACGGTATGACAGAGGTCGTGGTCCAGCCGACACATGTTTTAAATGGAATTGAAAATGACCAGATGCAGGAGACGGTAAACGCTTGCCAGCATCTGTTTTCGAAGGTCGTGAGCGGAAATCCTCTTTTGACCACACAGGAGGATAATCGCCGGATGATTCAGATTGTGGCGCAGGAGCTGGAGCCGAAAGCAGAGGAAGCACTGGTCCTGATGGGACATGGGACGGAGCATTACGCGAACGCGATCTACGCCGCGCTGGATTATCAGTTTAAGGATATGGGGTATCCGAATATCTTTATGGGGACGGTGGAGGCTTATCCGGCGCTGGATTCACTGATCCGCCAGGTAAAGGAAAAGGGGCTGAAGAAAGTCGTTCTGGCTCCATTTATGATTGTAGCCGGGGATCACGCTGCGAATGACCTGGCGGGCGCGGATGAGGATTCCTGGAAAAACCGGTTCGAAAAGGCAGGATTTGAGGTGACCTGTGTTTTAAAAGGACTGGGAGAATATCCCGGCGTCCGGGAACTGGTTCTGGATCATGTGCTGGAGGCGATGGACAGGGGAGAAATGTCGGAAACGTGACGGACAGTATAGAAGAATCTTATTTGTTCAGGATCTTAATAGTTCAGAACTTTTACAGCTGCCAAGAATCAGCAGTTTGCGTTTGTCCTCTCGAGAAAGTCTGATCTTTGAAGTGCAGTCTTGTTTTGCGGATGGGTTTGCGGATGGCTGGGAAAAGCATAGAATGAGATAAAAATACAGGAGGCAGAAATTTGGCAATACAGATGGCGGGGATTGACCACGAAAATGCCCCGATAGATATACGTACCGTTTTTTCTTTTACGAAGAAGAGTATGGCGGAGGCTCTGGATTCCTTATGCCAGGTGAAGGGAGTCAAAGGGTGTGTTATGATTTCCACTTGCAACCGGACGGAGCTTTACCTGAGTACAGATGAGGAGTTTGATGGCGACATTTATGAATTGCTCTGTGGCATCCGCGGCCTTCCAGACTCTCTGGATTACCGCGCTTATTTCCGCTTCCGGAAGGAACGGGAGGCTGTGCATCATCTTTTTCGACTGGCGGCGGGGCTGGAATCACGGATCCTTGGCGACGACCAGATTGTGACGCAGGTAAAGGACGCGCTGGGGTTTGCCAGAGAACACTACGCCGCGGATCATGTGCTGGAGACACTTTTCCGGATGGCGGTCACTGTGGCTAAAAAGGTGAAAACGCGCGGAGAATTATCCTCCACAGATCAGTCTGCTGTCGGCGCAGCCATTCAGACTCTGAAAAAGGATGGCTATTCCTTTGCGGGGAAAAGGTGCATGGTGATCGGCAATGGGGTAATGGGAAAGCTGGCCGCGACAGAGCTCCGCAGACAGGGTGCAGATGTAACTGTGACCGTGCGCCAGTACCGCAGCGGTGTGGTCGAGATTCCGACGGAGTGTTCACGTATTGATTATGGGCGCAGGATGGAGCTGTTTGGGGAATGTGATTATGTGCTGAGCGCGACCGTCAGCCCGAACTATACGCTGACCAGGGAGCTGGTGGAAGCATACCGGGGAAGAATGACAGCTCAGAAAGATTCGGTGATTTTGGACGATGCCGGGAGAGAGCAGATCCCTGCTGATTCTGCCGGAAGTGTTTCGTTCAGGCCGATCGTACTGATCGACCTTGCCGTACCGCGGGATATTGAGCCGTCTGTAGCGGAGCTGGACGGTGTGCGCCTGTATGACATTGACTGCTTCCGGGAGGAGGCGGTGAGCGAGGCACAGAAACAGGCAATCGCTGACGCGGAGCTTCTGTTTGAGGAGCAGATGGAAGAGTTTTTCAACTGGTATCAGTGCGTGGATGTGGTTCCGAAAATTCAGAAGATTAAAGAGCAGGTCGCGTCTGATCTGGAAAAACGCCTGACCAGGCAGCTGCGCAGCCTGTCCGTCTCAAAGCCGGAGAAGGAAGCTCTGGATAAAGAAATTGAGGCAGCAGCAGAGCGGACGATGAACAAGCTGCTCTTTGGTCTGCGGGACTGCGTGAGCGATACGGCATTCAGGGAATGCATCGAGGGGCTGGAGAAATTGTACAGTTTGTGAATCAGATCATTTTTGCCTGCGAAAAATGCATCGGATCATGCGCAAATCGGGCAGCAATCATTATGGCAGTAAATACCAGTGACACGGAAATCAGGATATTGAGATATTCAGTTAATAAAAGGAATCGAAAAACATAATGACCAGAAAGATTATTATTGGAAGCCGGGAAAGCCGCCTGGCTGTGATCCAGTCGGAGATGGTGCAACAGTACATACAGCGCAGCCATCCGGAACTGACTGTGGAAATCCTTACCATGAAGACCGCAGGAGATAAAATATTAAATCAGCCTCTGGAAAAAATCGGCGGGAAGGGACTTTTTGTGAAGGAGCTGGACGCGGCGCTCCTGGACGGCCGTTCAGATCTGTCTGTACACAGCCTGAAGGATGTCCCGATGGAGCTGCCGAAGGAGCTGCCGCTGATTGCATATTCCGTGCGGGAGGATGTGCGGGACGCGCTCATTCTTCCGGAGGGAGTGAGCGAACTGGATTTTTCAAAGCCGGTCGGCTGCTCCTCCAGGCGCAGGATGCTGCAATTTGCCAGGCTGTACCCGCAGGCAACTTTTGTGCCGATCCGCGGTAACGTGCAGACCCGGCTGAAAAAGCTGGACAGTGGGGAATATTGCGCGACGATTCTGGCGGCAGCAGGATTAAAACGCCTGGGACTTACACGCCGCATCAGCCGTTATTTTACTACAGAGGAGATGATTCCTGCCGCCGGGCAGGGCATCCTGGCAGTGCAGGGACGTGCCGGGGAGGATTACGGTTTTCTGGCAGGGTATTCAGATGCGGAGGCAGCGGCCTGCGCGCAGGCTGAGCGCGCTTTCGTGCGGGCCCTTGGAGGGAACTGCAGTACACCGGTGGCCGCATACGCGAGGGTGATTTTGAATCCGGCTTCGGATACGGAAACATTGGCGGATTTGCATATGGACTTGCCTGTTGATTTATCTGTCGGCTTGTCTTCTGATTTAGGGGGGAATTCTAAGAGCGGCTTAGCAGCGTCTGCCAGTCGGCAGGGTACTGACGGGCTTGGAAAGCCAGTTTTAAAGGACAGCAGATTATTGCAACTGGATGTATTTTACTTTGATGAAGCAACCGGAAAAAGCTATCGGGACAGGGCAGCAGGGAGCATGGATCATCCGGCGCAGCTTGGAGAATCTCTGGCAGAGAGAATCAAAGACAGGATTCCTTGAAATAGGTCGACCGCAATTGTTTTGATGATAACAAATAAAATCTGGAGATGAAAAAAGATGACAACCGTATATTTTGTGAGGCATGCCGAGCCGAATTCGAATTACGAAAATCATAATGATATGGAAAGGGAGCAGCAGAAATTTTGCGGCAAGGTCACATTAGTGGGTGCGGGTCCTTCGGATCCGGGTCTTTTCACGTTAAAGGGAAAGCAGGCTCTTGAGTCTGCGGATGCCGTGGTATACGACGCGCTGGTCGGGCAGGGGATTCTGAATATGATCCCGGATACGGCAGAGGCGATCAATGTCGGAAAACGTGCGAGCCACCATACGCTGCCGCAGGAGCAGATCAGCAGGCTGCTTGTACAGAAAGCCAAAGAAGGAAAGCGTGTGGTGCGCCTTAAGGGCGGCGATCCCTTCCTCTTTGGCCGCGGCGGTGAGGAGATCGAGGAACTGGTTCAGGCAGGGGTGCCGTTTGAGGTGGTGCCAGGGGTGACGTCCGCGCTGGCAGTTCCTGCGTATCAGGGGATACCCGTGACGCACCGGGATTTCTGCTCCTCGGTGCATATCATTACGGGGCATAAACGGGCTGCGGCAGGAGGTGCCCAAAGTGTTTTAAATATTGATTTTGAAGCATTGGTCCGCACGAGGGGAACGCTAGTTTTTCTGATGGGAGTGAGCGCGCTGGGTGATATCTGCCGCGGACTTCTTGCGGCCGGCATGGATGCGAAGACTCCCGCCGCCCTTCTGATGCAGGGAACGACCGCTCATCAGCGGCGCATTCTGGCGACCGTGGCGACTCTGGAGGAGGAAGTCAGACGTCAGGGAGCCTGTACACCGGCGATTATCGTGGTCGGAGAAGTTTGCGCTCTCTCCGAGCAGTTTTCATGGATGGATCAGAAGCCTCTTAGCGGAGTAAAGGTGCTGCTGACCCGCCCGAAGGAGATGATCAGCGAAACCGCTGCAAAGCTGCGGGCAAAAGGGGCGGAGGTGCTGGAAATTCCGGCGATCCGCACGGAGCGGATTCTGAATAATGAACGCCTGGCACAGGCGCTTGAAAGACTGGATTCTTATCAGTGGATCGTGTTTACCAGCCCGACCGGAGTGCGGGTGTTCTTTGAAGAAATGGCGGAACGCGGGATCGATTGCCGGGCTTTTGGCTCTGTTCAGTTCGCCGTGATTGGAAATGGAACGAAAAAGGTTCTTGCGGAGCATGGATTTTATGCGGATCTGATGCCGGAGGTCTATGACGCGGCACATCTGGGAAGGGCACTTCGCGACAGGCTGAATTTGCAGGATGAGGGAGCGATATCTCAGCGTATTCTCATCCCGCGCGTGGCAGCCGGCTCACCGGAATTAATTGCGGAACTGGGAGATGGATTCCTCGTAGACGACATCCCGACTTACGAGACACGGTATGAATCCAGCCGGTTTGTTGATCTGTCAAAAGAGCTTGCCAGCGGAGAAATTGATTACGTGATGTTTACCAGTGCCTCCACCGTTCGCGGATTCGCTGCAGCAGTGGAAGAAACATCCTTGCCCATGAAATCCAGTTCCTCGAAGGAGGAGGCTTCCGAAATAGACTATACAAAAGTACAGGCCATCTGTATTGGAAAGCAGACCGAGGCCGCAGCAGCCGCGCTGGGCATGAAGACCTGGACAGCTGCGGAAGCTTCCATTGACAGTCTGGTAGAATGCCTTTGCGAGGTAAGGCAGGGGATTCGATGAAAGATGGTTTTTTATCAGGATGTGTTTCGGATTTTTTTGTATGTTTGCGGATGACTCGTTCATGAAAAGGACGATTATACAGGAGATTCAGAAGGATAATTTTCTTGACTTCATTTGTGCAGACCGATACAATATAAAAAACAATCAGTGAGAAAGGAGGGGATCCTTATGGCGAAAATATTTAATGTAAATGGAGCGTGCAGACCGGATGAGCATTATATGGTAGATTTGACCTCCAGGCTGAAAGCGATTAAAAAGATGGTGGATGCCGGAGATTATTTTACCATCAACCGGGGAAGGCAATATGGAAAAACGACGACATTACAGGCATTGACTTCTTATTTAAAGAAGGACTATATTGTGGTCAGTCTGGATTTTCAGAAGCTGGGGGCGGATAAATTCGTAAATGAAAACCAGTTTTCCATTGCTTTTGCCAAACGTTTTCTGAGAAAAATACGTCTGGATAATGAACTGGATGAGGAAATTCTTCTTCCTTTAAAAACTGGATTAAGAGAAGAACGAGATGACATTGAACTGCTGGAACTGTTCGATTATCTGTCTGATATTTGTGCAGAAGCTGACAAACCAATTGTTATGATGATCGATGAAGTAGATGCCTCGATGAATAATCAGGTATTTTTAAGCTTTCTGGCTCAGTTGCGCGCAGATTATCTGGACCGGAGGCAGACACCGACCTTCCAGTCGGTGATTCTTGCGGGGGTACATGATATTAGAAATATCAGGAGAAAGATTCGGCCCGATGAAGCTCACCAGCCAAACAGTCCATGGAACATTGCGGCAAAGTTTCAGGTTGGAATGAATTTTTCAGCAGAGGATATTTCTGGAATGCTGAATGAGTATGAATCAGACTATCATACGGGCATGGATATTCCGGCAATATCTGATCGGATTTTTGATTTTACTTATGGTTATCCGTACCTTGTATCTGATCTGTGCAAAATAATTGATGAAGAAATTTCAGGCAGCGCTGAATTTCCATTGAAATCAAATGCATGGACATCCGAAGGTTTAAGTGAAGCATTGAAAAGGATCATAAAAGAGGACAACCCGCTTTACGAATCCCTGCTTGGAAAGCTGGCAACCTGGCCGGAATTGAAGCCTCTTTTAAAAGAACTGCTTTTTAACGGCAGTCCGATTCCTTACGTAGCGACTGCATTTTATATAAAAGATGCCGCGATGTTTGGCTTTATCCGGAATGAAAATGAAACAGCGGTAATTTCAAACCGGATTTTTGAAACGGTACTTTATAACAATTTTATCTCAGAGGAGTTTATCGGAAATAAGCTTTATGAGGCGGGCGCGCAGGAAAGAAATCAGTTTATTGTTGGAGGACATCTGGATGTCCGGCGTATTCTGGAAAAGTTTATTGAAACCTTCAGTGAGCTTTATGGGAACGAGGATGACAAATTTCTGGAGAAGGTTGGCAGAAAGTATTTCCTGCTCTTTTTAAAACCAATCATTAATGGAGTCGGAAATTACAGCATAGAACCCCAGACCCGGAACAGTGAGCGGATGGATGTAGTCATTTATTATAAAGGCGAGCAGAATATTCTGGAGTTAAAGCTGTGGCGCGGAAATTCCTATAATGAGAGAGGAGAAAAGCAGTTATCCGGTTATCTGGATTATTTCCATATGAAGAAGGGATATATGTTAAGTTTCAGTTTTAATAAAAAGAAAACCCGCGGCGTGAAGGAGATTGTATTTGGAGATAAAATCCTGATAGAGGGAGTTGTGTAATCTAATGATCCGATTATACCAAAGCCGCGAGGATGTTCTTCAAGTTGAACTGGATTTTATTGAGGAAAATAACTGGGACAGATATCTGTAGAAAGAATGGGGTTACGTATTACAGGTATCAGACCCAACGCCGTCAGACTGAAAAATTGGACGCTGTTAAATGAATATATGATGAAAGAAATCAAAAAATGAAAAGGAGATAATTAGTTATGTTGGAATTTAAGTATGACACACAATTATTAATTGAGGGAGAGGATCTGGATGAAGACGCGATCAGCGAATATTTCACAGAAAATTTCAAAGGCGACTGTTTGTTGGCGGTTGGCGATGAGGAGCTGATTAAGATTCATTTCCATACAAATGAGCCGTGGAAGGTGCTGGAGTATTGCGCGTCACTGGGCGAAATCTACGATATTGTGGTGGAAGATATGGACCGCCAGTCACGCGGATTGAAGGGTTAATGTTGGCTGTCCTTGCCTTAAAAGCAGTACAGGGTATGATGATGTTGAACTGTATTATGAGAAGAAAATCGCTCTCAGTTTCACTATGGTCGGTTTTAATTGAGTGTCCACTGGATGTTTAGAGTCTAATAATTTAACTTATCGGAAGGGCGCTGGACATCCAGTGGATGTCCGTTTAGCCCTCGCCGGGTGGCATCCCGCATTTTATGCGGGATATTCGCCGACCGAAGCGGAGCGTAGAAGCGCGCTTGCGGGCTTTCACCCGATAAGTTAGCTCCAGAATCGCCAGATTCTGGAGCATTATGAGAAGCGGTTTTCTTCTCATAATTGCAGATATATAGTTGGTATGAAAAAATGCAGGAGTGATGAAAATGGATATGACAATCCGCCCGAGGCGGCTGCGCGGAAATGAAACCCTGCGCAAGATGGTACGTGAGACACGCGTGGATGCGTCGTCTTTGATTTATCCGATTTTTGTAAAGGAAGGAACCGGCATCCGGGAAGAGATTCCGACCATGCCGGGTCAGTATCGCTACAGTGTGGACCGGATGGGGGAAAAGCTGCAGTCACTGCTTGACGCAGGGGTTAAGAGTGCCATGTTTTTTGGCATCCCGGATCATAAGGATGAGGTCGGCAGCGGCGCATATGCGGAGGATGGCATTGTGCAGAAGGCTCTGCGTCAGGCCAAACGAGACTTTTCGGGAATGTATCTGATTACGGATGTTTGCATGTGTGAGTATACCTCGCATGGACATTGCGGTGTGCTTTGCGGAGACGGGTATGTAGATAACGACCGGACATTGGAGCTGCTGGCAAAGACGGCAGTTTCGCATGCCCAGGCGGGAGCGGATATGGTGGACCCGTCGGATATGATGGACGGCCGGGTGGCTGCGATCCGTGCGGCTTTGGATGA
>JAJQFO010000137.1 GCA_021201095.1 Lachnospiraceae bacterium | reverse complement strand
TCTCTGAACCAGCAATGATTATCCAGATGCCTCCGGGGGGCGGGGAAGTATTTACAAGAGTTACTGCGGGGAAAAATGGAGATACCACAAGCTGGAACCTGAAAAATACCATTCAAAATAAATATCAGGTTTCGTTAAGTGAGATTCGGTGGGGCTTCCTGCGTGGAATTGTAAAAACTCTGTTCTGCTTAAGTATATTGGCGGTTTATATCCGGATAGCTCATTCCCTGATGCGTATAGCGAAAAAAAGATGGCGTATTGACAGTATTTATCCGCGTTTCGTTGGTGCTATGGGATTCTTCACAGGTGTTTTATTACTGGCATTCTTATTGAAATTAACAGGAATGACCCAGGTTCCAGCCGAATTTATTCCGGCAAAATGGTCTGATTTCAGCTTTTATGGGGAGGTCTTTGATACATGGACAGATGGAATGATCGACTTTCTGGAAATCTCATTCTATGCACTGGAAATTCATTGGTTTATAAATTGCCTGAGTCTTGGCTTTTGGGTTGCTTTAGGCGGTGCAGCTTCCTGCTATGCAATCCATTATACGAGAAAACTGACTGGGAAAAAGATAAAAGGAAAGGGTACTGTAAAGGTACCGAACAGTTGCGGTGAAAAGCGATATATGGAGGTTTGAAATGAAAGAGAACATAAAAAAAATGTGCTTCGTGTTGACTATGGTGTTTGCCCTGACCGGCTGTGGAAGTACTGCGAATACAGGCACTTCATCGGGAACGGATGATGCGGTGCAGATTGAAAGCACCGCAGAAGGAATGGCTGCGGATTCACAGGAGGATTCGATCGCTGATGCAGCCTCGGAATCTCAGAATTCAGAGAATAATGCTGTGACTGATACGGCAGACAGCAGTGAGTCTACGTACAGGGAAGAGGATCTGGAATTGCCGGATGACAGTACGCAGATATTTGCTATGCGGGGAATTGATGGAACCCTCTGGCTGATCACGGAAAATGGTGTATATACATCGGCAGACAAAGGAGACAGCTGGGTAAGGCAGGAGGAACAGAGCGGTTGGCTGCCGGAAGAAATTTCAGGGGGAAATGGCTACGCATCAATCAGCGATTCCGGAAAGCTGGCGTTTTATACGGAATCGGCAGGGATTCTTGTATATAGTACGGATGGATCGTCAGCGGGGCTGAGTATTACATTTGATGATGGCAGACAGTGCTATGGAATCAGTTTTGCGGATGATGATACGCTGACGGTAAGAGACACCAGTTCAACTATCTATATTCTTTCGGCTTCGGATAGCAGCATTGTGGGTACGATCCCTTACAGTAATGAGATGCACTACTCTTACGCGCCGGTCAATGGGGAAATACTGACCATTACAAATGATGGCGTGAAGATTTATAACTACAAGGGCGAATTACAGGAGGGAAACGAGATTATAAGCAGCCTTGTATCGGCTGACTATGAAGCATGGTCGACGACATCCAGCGGCGGGGGAATTGTGGACGATACGGAAGGCACCGGGATCTTTTATGCGAGCAAAAGCGGACTCTATCACTATAAATGGGGCGGAGGTGTTGCGGAAAAACTGTTTGAGGGAAGTGCTACAAAGCTGGGTGATTCTGATTATACGGTCTGGTCGGTTGCCGCACTTAGTGACTCCTGCGTTTTGTGTCATTACTTAACAGCGAGTGGCGCTTCCCTGCTGGTACGCTATTCTTTTTCAGGGAACAGCCCGACGACACAAAAGCTGACACTCTATACGTTGTATGAAAATGAACTGCTGACCGATGAGGTGAATACGTTCAATCAGAACCATACAGATATTCAGGTGACAATAGAAGTGGGGCTGTCCGGAGACAGTGGCCTTACGGTTGATGATGCGATTAAAACATTGAATACGGAAATTTTGGCGGGGAACGGGCCGGACATTATTCTTCTGGACGGAATGAGTGTGGATTCCTATTCCGAGAGCGGGATGCTGGTGGACCTGTCCGGCGTTTTATCTGAAGTGGCAGAAAGTGAAGGATTTTATGAGAACATCGCCTATACTTACCAGATGGAAAGCGGGTCAGTTTATGCGGTGCCGGCGAGATTCCGGATTATGATGATGGTAGGGACACAGGATAATCTGGATCAGATTACAGATCTTGATTCCCTATGCCAGAGTGTGCAGGAGTGGAAAGAAGCGAATCCGGAAATGACAAGCATCCTTGGACTTTATGATGAAGAACTGCTGGAAATGATGACTGCCATCTGCTCACCTGCATGGATGACAGAGGACGGTTCACTGGATGAAACTGCACTTCGGAAATTTCTGGAAGCAGTGAAATCCATTAATGATACACAGAAGGAAAATGTGAGCCAGGCAGATATAGACGAATTTGCCGTATCTGACGATGATAACGATTGGGGAGAGATAAAGGCTGTCCTGAATATTACAAATTTCCAGTCACAGATCATTGGGCTGTTCGAATCCAGGGCACTCAATACGACGGCATCCATCGCGCAATATCTTGGTACGGATCTGGTCTACGAAAGTGCAGCGGTACAGAGCAGCAACGTGTTTATTCCGGCACAGATCATTGGTGTAAACGCAAAAAGCTCCAAGCAGGAAGCGGCTCTGGA
Organism: Lachnospiraceae bacterium; assembly: GCA_021201095.1. GTDB lineage: Bacteria > Bacillota > Clostridia > Lachnospirales > Lachnospiraceae > Choladousia. Next base: position 1,067 of record JAJQFO010000137.1, on the reverse strand, counting down.
ATTTGTAAAAGAATTCCTGTCGTCGGAATGCCAGAGCGAGCTTAGCGTTTCAGACCGCGGCTATCCGATCAATAAAACCGCTTTCGAGATCATGGAACAGGATGTCCTGGGTGTGGATGATACCGGAGAAACAAGCTGGGGAGTAAGTGCGGAAGATCTTCGCAACCTATTTGACCAGATAGAAGCTATGATACCGGAGCTTTCCAACCGCAGCGTTACAGATGCAGTTATTGCAGACAGTGTGAAAGAAGAGGGTCTGAAATATCTCTCAGGCGAGGCTGACCTGGATACTGTAGTGAGCAGTATTATGCAGACGGTGACCCTGCACCTGGCGGAATAAAGGAGGGAGGATTTACTCACGCAATTTCTGGTAAAGGCTCATTTTGAACCTTTACCAGAATTTTTCTTCTGGTGGAGAGCGGCCTGTCCGCGCTGGCTGATGACCGTGCTCATTATGGGCGATTTGCGGCAGATGCTGCTATGGAAGAAAAGGGGAAGCGGCATGGATTCATTTTATATTGGCACCGATAATTTCTTTTTGCTTTTGCTGCATGAAAAAATTGCTCATAGTCCGAAAAAAGCGAAGTTCTTCGGTATCAGTAATATTGGTTGATTCGTCCAGTAACTCTATACTTGGTTCAAATGTCTTTTGACACAGCAGATATGCTTCATGAATTGCTCTTGTTTTTTCAGTCATTGATTTCGTCTTCTTTCTGTTGTGTCAGAAATAGTTGCAGCAATTGATGCTTTAGGAATAAAAAATAAGAGAGCAAGCCGCTTGAGCAATTGCAGTACGACCGAAAAACTCATTTTTCTTTGTGAGTATTATCCTAATTGCAAATAGTAATGTTGTCAAGAGAAAAAAGATATTGATATAAAAATTCCGGTAGATAGTCCAATGGAAGAGGTGGGGAAATGATAAAGAATGCATATCCACAAAATACAAGTAGCGTTTTCTCAGATACTTCATATGATAAAGAAAACCATTTTATAGGATTATCATATGAAAAAGAAACGAATCATGGCGGCAGCTTTTTCTCTGATACTTGCGATTGGGAATTCCACAG
>JAJQFO010000168.1 GCA_021201095.1 Lachnospiraceae bacterium | reverse complement strand
CCGATGAGGCTCTTACTATTATGGGTTACAGTGTCAATACCCTTAATGCTGATGAGGACGCTGGAATTATGCCAACACTTGTTGGTGGTTATACAGGGAGCTATAATGCAGGTACTGGTTCTAATTACACGGTTGATTATGCTACAGCTGTAGGTTACAATGCTGTAGTTAATCATCTCAACAGTACTGCTTTAGGCTATAATGCTTCAACCAGCGCAGAAGAACAGGTATCTTTCGGACATTGGGACAGTACTACCAGTACATGGACCACAACCCGCAGCCTGGCAGGTATCCAAGATATTGACATGGAGGGGGCTTTGACTGGCGTTACCACTATCAACGGCGCTAATTTTACGGTAGGTAATAATTCTATTGCCGTTGGTAGTTATACGACAGCTGGGGATTATGGGGTATTGCTTTTGGCTCTTCTGCTCACGCTAGAGGTGATGGTATTGCTTTAGGTAGAGATGTAGACGCTGATGGTCAAAGTAGTATTGCTTTGGGTTTTAATATGACGGCATCTGGCGCGGATAGTATTTCTATTGGTGGGGATGATACTTATTCTGATGCTAATAAAAGTATTGCAATAGGTACTGGTGCCGAGATTGATAGTAACCCTGCAGGCGATAAAAATATAGGCAGTATAGCGTTTGGCTTCTACGCAAATGCCAGTCATGAAAACAGTATCGCTATTGGTATGGGCAGTAGTGCTACTGACGATAATCAGGTGAATTTAGGCTATTATAAACTTAAAGGTAACTCTCCAGATACGAGCAGCACCTATTATGGCCGCAGTCTGGCGGGCATCAGCAGTATCGATTTTACTGCCGACGAAGATGGAAATAAGGGCGCGATCACAGGCGTTACCACTATCAACGGCGCTAATTTTACTGTAGATAAAACAAACAGTAACATAGCTATTGGTGTCCTCGCGAAGATAGTATCGGGTGAGCAGGGGGTGGCGCTTGGTCATGAGGCTTCGGTCGAGGGGACTGGTGGCGTGGCTGTTGGTTCTGGGGCTAAAACATATGATGAATCTGGTACTGCGCTTGGTTTTTGGGCTGAAGCATTTCGTAAAGATAGTATTGCAATTGGTTCTGGTGCTCAGGGTGCGGGTGAGAATAGTGTAGCCATTGGCAGTAATAGCAAGACTATTGCTGCAGATAATAGTGTAGCAATTGGTTTTGCTGCTCATGCTGCTGATGCTATAAACAGTATTGTTATAGGTACTGGCAGTTATACAGAAAGAGATAATCAAGTTAATTTTGGCTATTATAAGCTTAATGCTGATGGTATTGTAGACACGATGAGTACTTATTACGGCCGCAGCTTGGCGGGTATCAGCAGTATCGATTTTATCGCCGACGAATATGGAAATAAGGGCGCGATTACAGGCTTGACCAGTATCAACGGCGTAGCGGTTTCAGGCAGTGCGGATGCTGGCCTTACGGTCGGTGGGATTACCTTTAACAACGGCGGAATCATGGGTGAAGTAACCGAATACAATTATAAAATGAAAATTAACGGTATAGATCTTTATACTGGTATTAGCGAAAGATGGGATAAAGGAAGTATGGCTTTCGGTAAAGATGCCGAAATTGCTGCATATACTGGCGCCACTTCTTTTAATGCTATGGCAATTGGTACAAGAGCAATTGCCAATGGTGATAATGCTATTGCCATTGGCGCTTACAGCACTGCCTATACTGAAGACAATCAGCCGGAAGGCAATGCCATAGCTATAGGTACTAATGCCAGATCAATTTCTGCCAATAGCATTGCTTTTGGATATCAGACTTATGCAAATCAGAATACAGGCAATAGTATGGCTTTAGGTGCATATTCTTCTGTGGATGCTTCTGATACTGTCAGCTTCGGTCATAAAGTAGGTGATGGATATGGTGATGCTTATCCCAGCAAAACCTATACAGATAATCTGTTCCGCAGCCTGGTCAACGTCAAAGATATTGAACTAAATACAGCTGATGACGGAACCGGCGGTGCGATCACAGGCGTTACCAGCATCAACGGCGCTTATTTTTCTGCTGCCACAGATCAAAGTCATCTTTTGATTGGTTCAGATGAAAGAACATCAACAAATAAGAAAAATACTGGTATAGGCATATCGTCTATTGCTGATGGTGATTCAACAGTTGCAGTTGGTTACGAAGCAATAGCGGCTGAAGGCCGTAGTATAGCTATAGGTGCTTCTTCTAAAGCTTATGCTGATGATAGTATTGTAATAGGTGAGGGTAGTGAAATCACGAATACAGGACTGGGTAGTATAGCGCTGGGTAGAGGTACTAAGGTGGTAAGCCAAAATAGTATCGCTATTGGAAACAGGGCCAACATCAGTGATGAAAGTCAAGTGTATAGTGTAGCTATTGGCGCTGACAGCACTACAAGTAAAGCAAAGCAGGTATCCTTCGGCCATAAAAAAGATGACCTTGATGCAGGGGGCAGTTCTTTTGGTGACGACCTGTTCCGCAGTGTAGTAAATGTTGCCGATATTGAAATGCACGGCGGTATAACAGGTTTGACGAGTATAGAAGGCGTGGCAGTTTCGGGCAGTGCGGATGCTGGCCTTACGGTCAGCGGTGTAACGCTTAATGGCGGCAAGGTGAATGAAGTTGCTTTGGGGCTTAAAGGTGGCACTGATACTGATAAAGACAACGTACTTGTGGGTGGCGTTGACGTAACGAAGATGCAGACTGACGTGGCAGGTAAGGCTTCACAAACTGCTTTTGATACTTTGAATGAAACAGTTACCAACAGTACGACAGGTCTGGTGAAACAGATAACTGATATTGACGTAGCATATAAAGCTGCTGACACTGCTTTGAGTGACAAGGCGACAGCTTTGGAAGCTAAAACATCTAAATTCAAGGCTGATGGCAGCGAATTGACAGGTATGACTAGTATTACAAGTACCGGAGCGACGCTGGGTGGCGTAAGTTTTGCTGACAGTGGCATTGTAACTGGAGTTAGCAGTATCAATACGGTTGCATTTGATGCCAGCGGTAATATTACAGGCGGCACTTATAACGGCATGACGCTCGGCAATGATAAGGTGAATGGCGTAACACTGGGAACAGATGGTACTGTCAACGGTACAGCGATCACCAGCGACAGCTTTAACGGCGTCAGCATCAAAAGTGATGGAACAGTAGACGGCGTGGATGTAAGTGCGCTGAAAGCTACTGTTGAAGGTATCAAGACTGATGGCGTGGGTACTGCCGATACCAAAGGTATTGAAAGAACTGGTGATGGCAGTGGTACATCATATACCACTAGCATCGAAGTGAATACTAAAATCAGCAGCAGCGGCATTACTACTAATGCTATAACAGCCAGCGGTACAGTAACGGCTAATGAATTTGTGGAAGGCAGTCAAAAGCTTTCTGACAAGTATGCGGCCAAAGCGGCGCTTGACGATTATACAACTACCGCAGATATGAATACCAAGTTTGCTGACTATGCAACTACCGATGCTATGAATACTGCGTTGAACGATTATGCCAAAACAGCAGAAGTAGATACGGCGATCAGTACCAAAGCTAATGCCGACGCGACAGGTTTGAGTGTTGAAAATCAGGGCAAGTGGAAGGCTGTTCTGGGTGTGGATACTTTAGAAGGCAGCGTTGCAACTAATACCAGTAATATTACTGATTTAACTGGTAAGGTT
>JAJQFO010000092.1 GCA_021201095.1 Lachnospiraceae bacterium | reverse complement strand
CCCCGTAGCCGACCTGATTGTTCGGCCATTGTGTGAAGCCTGGCAGCTGCCGGGCGCCGCGGTGCAGATAGGCCCGCACTTTTTCTCCGTAAAGATACGGATCATTTCCGCGAAGGAGTCCCCACTCCATCAACAATGCTGCCGCGCCGGTCACAAACGGAGCTGCAAAGGACGTACCGGAAACGCTTACATAGCCGCCTCCCGCAGCCGTGGTCGTGACATCCACCCCCGGAGCCGCCAGATCAGGGCGATTCAGGTAACTGGTATCTGGCCAGCCCCGTCCGGAAAAGGACGCGAAGGAATCCAGCCTGGCGTCGTACGCCCCAACTGCAATGACGCCAGACGCCGTGGAAGGAATCGTCATAGTCGTATCCGGTGTGGAATTTAAAAAACGGGTCCCTTCATTCCGGGCGCGCGCGTCCGGCATCCAGAGCGAATACCCGCCAGCAACTATGCGCAAAGGAGTCAAAACAATCTGCCAGATACCGCTGTCAATATAGTCTCCGCCCGGAATGAAATCTATATAGATTTCCTGCTGCGTCTGATAGGGAGACGGCTCGCCGTACCAGACCAGAAGCTCGGTGTTTCCCAGATGATAACGCACCGTCCCGATTTCCTCCGCAAATGGCCCCGCGCGGCGGCCGTTTGGATGCACAATCGTAATTTCAAATTGATCCGCATAATTTTTCCAGAGCTGGAGATTCATTGTAGTTTCGAATTCATTGATGAGGAATTCAACCATCTCCGGAGTCCCCGGAGCGGAGCCGTTTAAGCTCTCTCCTGCTGACAAAAATGCCTGCGTGTCAGTCTGATCTGTCCGGTCTGTACGATCTGTAAAAGCAATTGGTGTCCTTGCCAAATTCGCCGGTAATGTCTCCCCTTCCCGAGATAGCCTTCCGGAAAAATGCCCTCCCGTATTGCCCTCGTTTCCGGTGCCAGCCACAATTACATTCCGCCCCCGCTTTGAGAGTGTATCGATATAAGTTTCCAGCAGAGAATTTCCCCGGTGGGAGCCATACACATTGCCAAAGCTTAAATTAACCGCCACCGGCTGCGAAAGCTCCTCTGCTTTTCGCATCACATATTCCAGCGCAGTCATCAGCTCCGTCGTACTCGGAAAGCCATCCGGGCGCGGTGTCCCCAGCTTCACGACCAGAATATCGCTTTTGGGAGCGACTCCCCGGTAAGGGTTGCCGGACGCACGCCCATTTCCTGCCGCAATGCCGAGCACCTCCGTGCCATGACCGCTTGCGTCCCGCTCCGGGACCAGCGCCAGACCGGCTTCGCGGGAGCCTGCCGCCAGCGCCTCATTGATCTCCTCCCGCGTATATTCCACGCCGTTCGAAAATCCCGCCGGGGTACGGCCCAGACGCATGACCGATGCGCCCGACACATTCTCCGCTGCATTTCCTGTAGTTTTCTCCGCTATGGCCTCCGCCTCATTCCCTGACATATTTCTTGCCGCATCCTCCGGTGCCTCTCTTTCCACATTCTCTGCTGCGTTTCCTGCAGCACTCACTGGCGCCGCGGCACTCTGATCCCAGATCGCCGCAATGCGCGTCGTCCCATCTTCCTTTCGAAAATCCGGATGAAAATAGTCCACGCCAGAGTCTATTACGGCCACCAGCACACCGGCACCATACAGCTCCAGCGGCTCCGCCTGCACCGGATAGAGGCAGGAAACCGAACGCCCGACGGACACACTGAAATAGAGGCGTTTGGGCTTTTCCACATACTCAATCTGAGGAAAAGCCGCAAGCGCCTCGATCTGATTCCGGGGCAGGGTCAGAATCGCGTAGCCTCCTGAAAGAATTACCTTCTCCCATGTCTCCGGAAGTGCCTCCAAAAGCTCCTGCGGCGTACCGCCATACCGCACAATCACCTCCCAGTTCTGCCCGGATCGGTCATAGCCGATGCCCAGTTCTTCCGATTTTTCCATCTCCTCGTCAGTTGCATCCAGCGCCAGATTCAACAGATTATCAAGCTTCTGATCTTCCATGTCACCCTTTATGCATTGGCCGATCATAAAACGGCAGCAGAATTCCCGCGCGGTCCCTGCGCGGTCTCTGCCCTGCCTTCTGCCAACGCGCAAAAAACTGTCATTTTTTATTAATATATGTACATACCCGCTTTATAAGTACGAAAGCGGCTCTTTTCTATCGGATAGGGGAACTCCCTTCTCCCCTATCCGCCTGCGCCGGCCGCGTCCGGCTTTAGCCGGAATAATTCCTTACGCGGCCGTGTGCATAAAAAAAGCCAGTGAACACCAAAAAGCAAGTGTTCACTGGCCTGCAGGACAGCCGCCCGTGTTTTTATTTTTATTCCTGGCTGAACTGATCTTTGCCCACCTGGCACAGCGGACATACCCAGTCCTCCGGGACATCCTCCCATTTCGTGCCCGGTGCGATTCCATTGTCAGGATCGCCGAGTGCCTCATCATACTCGTATCCGCAGACATCACAAATGTACTTCATATCATGCACCTCCGTTATAATTGTGAATTTCCAGCACCAGTATAACCATACTGCTCAAAAAAATCAAGAAGAAAAGGGGGCAGCATGTTTGTGGTTTCACGGAAATATTTAAGTCAAAACTCATAAAAATCTATTTTTAAAAACCGCCAATATTTTTTCCGCCACCTTCCTTGCTTCCGCAAATCCTTGCGCACATAATTCTTCCGCGGACTGAAGCAATGCCTGTTCGAGTTCCGCAATCATCCAGTCAAAATGATCCATAGCAATACCAGAGCCCAGCCCGACCCTTTTAGCCTCTTTTTTAAAGTCCTCTCTTGTAATATCCCATACATTGTAAACATCATTGATCCCAAGTGACATCCGCTCTGTACTGCTATTATAAATCAGGGTACTGATGATGTCATATGCCGGTGCAAGACGTATTTTTTTCATATCTTTGCTGTAGATCAGTGACAGATTCTTTATATGGTTATCCGTATTTCCTATCAAATAATTAAAAACGCAGATATCCCACAGCCTTAACAGATCCTCCATTGGATTGGCAGAATACATTCGCAGAAGCCGAAACATTTTTTCCAGATATCCCTCTCCTGCCTTTTCGTATTTAAAAGCAGACGGAATTCCCAGCGCCTGTGCAAAATCCTCCTGATGCAGTCTGAATGGCATCGAAATGCCGTTTAAAGATCTCCCTTCAGCCGCAAATTCCCGATCATAACGCCTTGTCGCAAGCAGAACACACTCCCCTGCTGCATTATCAAATGAAACCACAAAACTTTTCGGAATCTCCAGCCCAAGTTTCTCAGCCGTTTTCAGGCATAATTGCTCATTCGTCACTATTTGTTCAAGTCTCACATGACTTTGTTTCACGATATGTGTGCTGGGTGCACTTCCGACTGGCAGATACCATTTCTTCTCCGCCTCCGAAAAGTATAGCCCCGCTTTCCCGGATGCTCCAGTTAACGACAGGTGTGATTTTGTCACAAGTGCGGCCGATTCTGCTGCCCCTTCCAGGGCAAAACGTTTCAGAATTTCATCCGATATTTGCTCATATGAAGCAGCAGGAGGCTCCGCTCCATCTTTCAAAATGCGAATTGCCCCCAGACACTCGTCGCCAAGATTTTCCAGCATGGAAATATAATCCTGCGCATCTATATGCATTTCGCCCGCTATACATCGTCTGGTATATCCTTCCGGAAGCAGCCCCTCAAAAAAGCAGCGTGTCCTTTCAGGCGAATAAGGTTCTTCTGAAAATGGAAGTGCTAAAGAAATCGGCCTATATTCCGGCTGTGATTGATATGCAGAATCATAAACAAATCTCGCATCCTCTGAGTCTGTTCCCTCAATCCGTCCAACCAGAACTTCCTGACCTTGTATTTCCAACATTACTATTAATCGCAATTCTTTATCACCTCCGGTTAAATCGAACTACCTGTTTTCAATAAACAGATCCATTCCCAATACTTGCAGCAGCTGAAGCACCTTCTCCACTTCTACGGTCGGTTTCCCATTTTCTACATCAGAAATAAAACTAATGCTTAACCCCGTAAATTCAGACACATACGCCTGTGTATAGTGCAGTTCTTTTCTTCGACTGCGGATTGCCGCGCCAATATCCGAGACTTCCAAAATTTTCATATAAACCTGCTTTCATTTATATTTATACAAACATATCCATCGGTTATTTCATGCAATTTCGCCGTTCGGCTTAATTTCCGCCTGTTTTAATAAAATAACGCCGTTCGACCCAATTTATACATATATAGTATAAATCAAGCCGAACGGCGAAGTCAAGGCTTTATCAACAGCTATAGAAAAGAATATCTTTCGTCCATCTCGCCATCCGAATATATGTTCTTCAAACTATCAATGAACACTTCTATCAATTCTATTTTGCTGCGAAGCTCCGGGCTTTCCTTCATTGATACTTTCCTTATTGATCGGATCGGAATCCTTTTAACGCTCCGGCGGCAAGGAAGGAAACGATCGGCACCGTAAGGATGACTCCCAGTGTCGCCGAAACGCCCTGCAGAATTTCCAGCCCGACGCTGTACATATTCAAGACCTGATAGTAGGCGTAATTGTAGCTGTAAATGTAGACAAACGTATTAATGGAGCCTCCGGCGAAAGCAAGAATCAGGGTGTTGGACATGTGCCCATCATGTCGCGGCCTACGTGAATTCCTGACAGAAACAGCTCCTTCCGGCTAAGGGAAGGAGTTTTTTCATGGATTTCATTGACCGTACTTGCCACGGACATGGCTACGTCCATCACCGCTCCCAGTGCTGAGATCAGGATTCCGGCAAACATCAGCTCGCCGATGCGGATATCGGTCATTTCGCCGATGTAAATCAGGTCTTCGATGTCGCTGACGTTGTAGCCGGAAAGATGGGCAAACCGTCCAAACAGCTCCGCGCATACAGCCGCGATGCACACGCCGAGAATCGTCCCGGCCATGGCGCAGATCGCTTTCACCGTCCAGCCATCAATCAGCAGCATAGAAACTACCGTAACCAGCACAACCAGAAAAGCCGCAGACTGGATGGGTGAATACCCGCGGTATACCATGGGAATAAAAAGAAAAATTATGCAGGCAAATGTAAAAACAAGGCCGAGTCCTGACTTCCAGCCCTTCCGCCCGCCGATCAGTCCGAGCACGACCAGAAAAAAGAGAATGATGGCATACAGCTGGTTTCCCCGGTCATAATTATAAACACTAACAGTCCTGTAATCACTGGATTCGCTGATAATCACAATCACCCGCAGGCCGACTGTGCAGTTTGCTCCATAGAGGTAAGAGGAAGAGCTGGTGGCCTCCAGCGTTTCTCCCTTGTGCTCACCGGTAAGAATTTCCACCTCAACCGTCTGATACCCCGCGCGGGTGCCTTCGCTCGTCAGATTGTCTTCCAGAATCGATACCACCCGCGCCTTTTCAAAGGTACGCCCTTCGTTGGAAAGCAGCTCCGTCTTTTCTGTCCGGCCAAGCCGCCAGGCAAAACCGATCAGACAGATGAGGAAGAGACCGATGAACCCTGCTTTCAGAAGCATCTGTCTTTTGTTTTTTGCTTGTACCATCAACTTCTTTATTTCTCCTTTCGCGCCGACCGAAGCAAAGCGCAGGCCCGGGGGTGCAGCTTTAGCCGCAAAACTCCCTTGCCAGGTTATGCCCCTCACCAGGTGCATCCCACGCTTCACATAGGATATGCCTGACCCGGCTCTGCGTCTCATACGAAATGCCCGCTGCCGCGGGCATTTCTGCAAAACACTGTCGTAATGATCTTATATCGGAATCTCTCAGAACCGCTTTACAGGTCCTCTGTTTACGCGTGGAAGTATACCTGGCATTCCAGAGAATCCACCGTCGCAGGCGAAACATATTCCGGCGCTGCCTGACCGCGAGGATTATGCCCGCCGTAAACGGCAACAATCCGCAAATATGCGTCATTACTCCGCATCCACAGTCTTTACAATCGTCACGCACTCATCGATTGTCTCATTTGTATCACTGCGATAAGTATTGATTGTAAGCGTGGTGCCGGTCACCTCGATCAGTGTGTAGGTCGGTACATCCTCCTGCCATCTTGCCGCAATGTAGCTCTGCTGGCGGGCCGTCAGATCGTAATTCCAGATTATCGCCCAGAGCCGTACACATCTCGACTGCCTGCGTCAGCGTGTTCGCCCAGTTGTAGCTGCCGCTGGCCACTGAATCACTCTGCACCTCATAAAACTCATCCGTAAGATCGTCCGGCCTCTTCGCCTTCAGCTCATTGGAAGAACCGATCTGCGGGTCGCCGATCAGCGCAAACGTAAAGCTGTCCGTACTGCCCGTCGTAAAGGACTCAATTTCCTTTCCCTCTACCTGATTGATATAATCAAGAAGATATTCATCCTTGAAGGTATTAATTGTCCGAAAAGCCTGATCTGCAGAAGAAAGCGTCTGCATAAAATTATTGGGCAGTTGTCCCTGATGATGGTAATCATCCATGGCGATCGAACGTTCCAGCTCTTCCACGCTATATTTTTGCGAAGCAGATCTTTCAATATAGAATAAACGCTCGGTTCTATCCTTTACCTTTGACAAAATTGTTCGATGATGTGTGAAACTGATTGATAAAAAGGCATTCAAAGAAAAACTTTCGAGATTTGGCACTTGTGAGTGCCAAATCTCAACACTTCCGTCTAGCTGCAATTTGGCACTTGTAAGTGCCAAATTAGAATTATCAATTTGCGTCTCTGAAGAGTCAGCGGCATCCAAACAAGACCATTCTTCATAGAATGTTCTCATATACCTCAAACTGCGAGCAGAAAAGCCTCTAAGTCCGGGGAGTTCCTTATCCAATTGATCACTAATAGCGTTAATCGCTCCTTTTCCCCAAAAGCCATTTCTGGAATTTTGTGAAATATATTTTCCAATGCTGTAATACAACAGCAACTACTTTTCATTCACAGATTTCACGGCATCCTGCTGACTTTGTAAGATAGCTGTTTTAATAACAGATACAGCCTCATTATAATTCGTCATTTCACTCATAACCAGTATCCCTCCTGTTCTCCTCTATAATATCTGTCATAAAGCAGCATGGCCTCACACGATTACTTTCCTGTAAACTCGGGATGGCTCACCCTCCACATCTTTCATCATCTGATAAAAACTGTATCCATATTTTTCATACAGCCCGGTATGATTCGTTGAGATGTAAATAGCAGGCACATTCTCATTTTTCGCCCGCTTTTCTATTTCATCAATCAGCATTCCCATGTAACGATATCCGCGGTATTTCGGAAAGGAACAGTGTATAACCTTTAAAATGCTGATGATCCCCAGCACCACATAACCTGTTTCCAGTTCTTTTACAAAGTAAGGATTTTTCCCTTCCTTAATCATCTGTATTCTGTCGCAAATCAGGCACATAATGTTCTCCTTTTTGTCTTAATAATCCTTTACTTCCCAATACCCGTAACGCTTGCCGCCTTTTCGTTCAACAGCGCCTTTATCAACCAAGCTTTTTATTACACGTTTTACAGTACTTCTGGAAATCTGAAACTCCTCTTCCAGATCTGAATATGTTGTTTTCGGTCTGACAGCAAGAATTCTCTTAATTTTCATTTCCAAAGGTTCTTCTAAAGGTTCATTTTGAACCTTTGGGCCTTTAGAAGTTGAACCATTGGCACCCATATCTGTTCCCCAACCTTCACCGCAATGACGATAATTGCCGCCATGGAAATCACCGCTTCTTTTAATTCACCGGTGCTTTTCTTAAACTCAATCTGCTCCGTTTTCTCTCCAAGTGAGTATATTTGTTCTGCCATATAAAACTCCTTCTATCCAGAATTCTTGCAGAGCCGCTGATGGGCGAATTTTCAACCATGCCGGAAGAGCAGCTTTTGCGCAAATCAACAAATCGGTCGAGGCACTTTCTAAAACAACACCTGCTATATTGGGAAATCCTTTGCAAAGCCCATGAGCATTAAAAAGGACCGACATCATCGCCACATGACCACCTGATGAATTTCCCATGAGGAAAATTTCATCCATATCAATGTGAAAATTATCGGCAATGCCCGGAATAAATTTTAGCGCATTACAGACATCCTCGATTTGCGCAGGAAAAGCAGCAATATCAGACTCACGGTATTCCATAGCTGCCACAACAAAACCTCTGCTTGCAAGCTTCGCAAGCTGAGGAATATCGTTATACATTTCCTGCTTATGCCACGCTGAACCGGGAATAAATAAAATAAGTGGATATTTTTCGTCCTTCACGTCCCCCTGATAAGGAAATAGAATCTGCAGATGCCTTTTGCAATTTCCATAATCAAAATATTCCCAATCAGGCGAATACAGGCCAAGCATTTTTTCCTTATTCTCTATTTGTATTTTTTTCATCATTTTCATCACTCTCCTCTTTATTGTCCAATCATTGCTTGAGCAATTGCAGCCTTCAACATTGTCATTCATAATACCACATGATTCTGTATTTTGCTACCTCCAAAATCAGAAAAAGGCACCCGATTCTGATGAACCGAATGCCAATCTCAAAAACATTTCTTTATGCCTTAATCTCCGTACCTTCCTTAAACGTGACCCGGCTGTCCTTAGTGTTGTAAACCGTCACACAATCCACCATCCCAGACCACAGCCCCTCATCAAACCTCGTAATCGGTTTCTACGTCTCGATGATGCCGATAAACTGCTCCATCGTTTTCTTTCTTGCTAGATAATCCCTATCGCTCTCTGTACCTCATCCGATTCTATCAGCATTCGCATCTTCTCACTTCCATTTTTCGTTTCTGGTTTACCACATCTAAGACTGTTTGGATGTTCTGACACGCAGCAGTCCTTATACCAACATGCTCCCATAAGTGAGCCATTCACAGACCAATATTCATTTTGCGTGAATTCACCAACCAAAGACTTCATTACGCGTTCCGTAGAATATCTCTTAAACCCTGACAAATATGATAATGTCTTCTCATTTTTTATTCTGGATAAATCTATTCTGTGATTATCTATTGCGGCAAGGATTTCTTCCCGAATCCTGATTTTATCTATTTTGCCGGTTCCTGTCCACGAAATCAATTTATCAAATGCCAATACAAAATGCTCAAAGCAAATCATATCAAGTAAAATCACTCGTGCATCTGTTGCGTCCATTAACCGTTTTAAAATACGATACTTATTCCGAACATCCTGATTATCCAACACATAATCAAAAGCAATATAATATTCATCATCTTCTGTGGCTTTTAACGTTGATAATGCATCTAATATACCCTGATTACTTCCCTTGCTTTCAACTATGAGTGCATTGTCAAAGGCAAGCTGATTAACCAGTTGCCAAAAGTGGTATCCGGCACCAGTATCTTCCGTCCACAAATACTTCATATCACCGTTCCTCTTCCAATGTGACTTTGTTGTTACAAAGAGCCATCACCTTAAAGCTCTTGTCCGACACATTTAGGCCATCACAATTTCGCAAAAATAACATATATTGATTTGAAAATTCGAAATTAATAAATTGTCTGATTTCATCATCTATGAGAATGTCTGCATTATCAATTACAACAAATCTATTCCTGCATTGAATCAGCTGCTCAAAAAGCCCCTCTGTTTTATAGTTAAACAGCTTAATTGCATTATAATCCTCGGTCATTTTTAAATCATCCAACATCCCATAGAGAACCGTTTTTCCGGTGCCACTGTCACCACCTACAAGGGTAATGCGATCATCAAATTTTAAATCGTAAAGGAAAGGGGCTGCCTTAAATTTTATTTCATCATAAATCATCTGCCTCTCTCCTTTCGTACTCACGACTCCACCATGCGTTATACCCTGAATTTCCTGTTACAATTTCCGTATTGTTAAATCTGATTTGCACATTCTCTGAAATATCCACAAGAGTCGGGCGAGACATGTATATTTTTATATTATCCATAGAAAATATAATATTTAGTACATTAGATCCACATTCTTCCACGCAGACAACCTTTTCCGGATGTTTAACAATGTTAAGCAGCGTCTTGCATCCTGAGGAAAGGTTGCGAATCGTCCCAAGTCCATATATTGTTTCGATATGCTTATCTGATGTCAATTTTGCATTATCCACCAGCTTAATAAGAGCGGTCTCATTATCTGACATTTCTTCATTGCTCGTATACAGGTTGAAAAATAAGTCATTCTGAATAATCCAATCTTTTGAATTTTCTTTCTTTGTATATATATCTATCATGGACGCTCCTTTCACAATCTTCTCGTGGCCCAATCTTTCATTTATGTCACACAAATATAGCCAACACGGTTATGTTTCCTTAATTATACACTCATAGTCTTTATTTTCGCAAGGTAATTCTACTGTTTTTCCCTGTCACTCCGTAGACGCATTCATCATCCACTGCCCTGCTAATTTTGATACAATGTGCGCAAGCTACGAGCCGTGCAGCAGGACATAAACAGACACGTCGCGCTCGCGCGTAAGGGGCTGACTGTTTATGTCCTGATATTCGGCGACAGCCGAACAGTGAGCGAGTCTCTGGCTCGCGAACTGATAGCACGGCAAACTCAAGGGAAATTCAACGATGAACGCACATACCCTGAGGGCGATAGTGCACTATGTTCATCGCCCAGGGATTTGATTGCGACTATTGCGGTTCTGGCTTCAGTACAAAAATCTGATTAGGATAATCAAATTCAGTCGTTAACTCGCCCTCGACAAATCCGTATTTTTTATACAATGCTCTCGGTGCCAATTCTTTCATATCTCCTTCACGAAAAGTTGATACAATGATGTTTCTTCCTCTGTCCCACTCATGCAATGCGGTATCTAAAAGTCTTGAGGCGGCTCCTTTTCTTCTATGCTGTGGTAATACTGCCAGACAACAGATCATATTATGCACTCTTGAAAACAGCATAACTCCTATAATGATATTTTCTTCTTTGATACATATTGCCTGCTTTTTATCCATAAATCTCAAAACTGTTCTTTTATGGTCCTGTAAACCCGCTTCTGTTTCCAGCCCCGGAAAATTTTTCCTTACATCTACTACCAGTTTCATCCACATATCTATATCTTTTTCCGAACCATATATTATTTCCATCTCATCCATCTCATTTTCAAATTTCTATTCAGTTATTTCTTCATCTCCAATTTCATTCATAATATTTTAGCAATATCATCCGCAAGCTCCATAACAGTCCTCGTTCAGTTGCTTGTAGTTACATAATTGACCTTTACTGCAGCCTTTATTTGCGTCCCTCTATATCGTTCCTTTATATCATGAAGCCATTGCACATATTCAGAATCCAAATGAACATCATGGGGCTTTACAATTCTTGAAATGTTCTCCGCCATTAAATATTCCTCCCGATATTAACATTGTGATGCTCTTGAATGATTCACTGTCCAATCATTGTTTGAACAATTGCAGCCTCCAGCATTGTTATTCATAATACCACATGATTCTGTATTTTGCTATCTCTAAAGTCAGAAAAAGGCATCCGATTCCGATGAACCGAATGCCAAGCTCAAATTTATTTCTTTATGTCTCTATCTCCATACCACCCATCCTTAAACGTGACCCGGATGATCTGGAATCAATCGAACTGTAAAACAGTTCTGCTGATCATTCTGCCGCTGCTATATCTCCCACCCCATTCAGTATCAGTCTGGGACGATAAGGGAATTTCAGGCAGTCTTCCCGGGATGTAACTCCAGAGAGCACCAGAACCGTATCCAGTCCGGATTCAATCCCGGCAACAATATCCGTATCCATCCGATCTCCGATGATTGCTGCCTCCTCAGAATGTACATCCAGAAGCTTCAATCCGGTCCGCATCATCAGGGGATTGGGTTTACCCATATAATAAGCCTGTTTTCCCGTCGCCAGCTCGATGGGTGCGAGCAGTGCGCGGCAGGCCGGTGCCTGGCATCCTGTGTGAAATTCTCGTCATCACATTGTTTCCTTTTTATCCGCGCGCCATCCGGTAAATTGCCTCTACATCCTCCGCAGCAAGCTTCTTTATAACGCCGACTGTCCGCCGCCCAAAGAAACAGCATTTTTCCGCCATTTCATGCATCTGCGCTTCTGTCGGTTCAACGCCCAGCTCTTTCAGGTTCGTCGGCATTCCCATGCTCCGGTAGCAGTCTTCCATTTCCTCGATTCCGGCAAGCGCAAGCTCCTGCAGGTCCGCCCCTTCCTGCAAATCAAAAATCTGTCTTGCAAATCTGGCGAAGCGCTCCGGATGCTCCGGATAGACATACCGCGCCCAGCTTCCCCAGATGGCCGCAAGCCCCGCTCCGTGCGCCACATCAAACATACCGCCCAGCTCATGTTCGATCTGGTGGGACGCCCAGTCTCCGCCGCCTGTACCACAGCCGGTCAGGCCATTGTGTGAAAGGCTGCTCGCCCACATCACTTCCGCGCGGGCATTGTAATCGGACGGATTTTGTTTGAGAACGATTGCATTTTTCATCACGGTTCGAATCAATGCCTCACTGATGCCATCCGTCAATTCCATATTATCACTCAGATTGAAATAGCGCTCCATCGTGTGCATCATAATATCGACACAACCACTCTGTGTCTGATAATCCGGGAGCGTATAAGTCAGCTCCGGATCCATGACCGCAAACCGGCACCGACAATAGTTGCTGCTATAGCCGCGCTTGATCCAGCCGTCTTCATTGGTGATGACGGAAGAATCGCTCATCTCACTGCCGGCAGCCGCGATCGTCAGCACGGCCCCCAGCGGTGTGCAGCCCGCGGCCTGCCTTTTTCGGTCGTAAAAGTCCCAGACATCGCCTTCATTCGCAAGCCCATATCCAATCGCCTTCGTGGAATCAATCACGCTGCCTCCTCCTACGGCCAGCAGAAAATCCACCTTTTCCTCCCGGCACAGGCGGATGCCTTCCCTCACCTTTGACAGTCTTGGGTTCGGCACAACGCCGCCCAGCAGGACATAAGAAATGCCAGCTTCCTCCAGGGAATGACAAATCTTATCCAGCAGTCCCGTCCTTACAACACTGCCGCTGCCATAATGAATCAGGACCTTATGCCCGCCCTGCTCCTTCACCAGCTCTCCCGTTTTTTCTTCTGCTCCTCTTCCAAAAACCACCTTTGTGGGGGTGTAATACTCAAAATTCATCCTGCACTCCTCCTGTTATCACCTGGTAAAGCCTTATCAAAACTGAATACTCTCTTGATTTTAAACACTTGTTCCTACGATGTCAAACAGGAAATTGACTGGGGACAGGCTACCCTGCCTCTCAAGACCTGCAGATGAAATCGTCAGAACAGACTCATCTGCCGGTCAATCCAGCTGCTTTGCTTCGCTTCGTGGATCTGATCCTCTGGTCTGCCCTCTCCAGTCAGGAATGGAGATTCCGGGTTATGCAGTCTCATGTTTTGCCTCACTGCCGCCGCATTCGCATTGGCATAGCAATAACGGCAAAGATGCCCGCACGTATCGTATGCGCCGATATCGCTTCCCAGATAACAGGAGCATTCGCTCCGGGCGGATTTACGTTTCGGCGCGTCCAGTCTGCAGTGCAGCGCCTGTTCAAAGGTTTCCATCGTCATGCAGCCGGAACAGTCAATTCCAAAAGCTGCCAGGTCATTTCCTTCCGCACAGGCTTTGATTGTCATACCGTATCTGCGCCCGATTTCTGCAAAAGCTTTCCCGATCTCCATGCGCTCCGCGGGTCGAACCGGTCGCGCCTGCGGAAAGTTGCGCTCGACCTTTCTGTAAATATCTATGAAGCTGATGACGCAGATCTTTGTATATCCGGATAAACAGGCCGCCATCCTCTCAAAGTCGGAGATATGCCGTTCTACCGGATAAACATCCGAAATCAGGATTGGATCATACCTCCAGCCCACAGAATCAACGCCCACCATATCGGAGAGCTTCCGGAAGCTGTTCATCACAATTTCTTTTGCAGGGACATTCGGTTCTATATCTTTCCCATACGGCGTGATCGTGACAAACCAGTACTGGCCATAGGGCGCAAGCAGATCCATGTATGGAAACATCGGCGCGGGATTTTTTGTACAGAAACCAATCAGATCAACCACCTCCGGAGACAGAATATAGCGGGTCACGGAAACGGGGTTATACGGATTCCTCACGCAAACAAAACCGGCCTGAAGCCGGTTTGCAAACCATCTGGCATAAAAAGCAGGAATATCCGTCCGAAGGCCTGTCTGTAAAATCATGGCGTCTCCTTTTTTACATGTTCTTGATAGATATTTTTCATCTGTGCTATTTCATCCACATATCTGGGATAATCCACATTGGCAAAGGGATCGCCATTCCGGTATTTGATTTCCTGTCCCCAGTCCCAGTCAACCTTAATCCCGTAATCCACATGATCCGTGAAACAAATTTCCTCCATTCCCATCCCAATGGCGTCTTTTACTACATCTTCCATGGGCCAGGTGGAATCATCACTATAATATGTATGAACATGATAATCAGCAAACATCGTTTTTCTCCGATCCAAATTCCGTCCAGTCAATCTTTCTGTCTTTGAAATAATACTCCCGGTCATGCTCGTTCACTTCCCGCAGCACCCGGCAGGGATTGCCGACCGCGACAGTGTTGGACGGCAGATCCTTTGTGACAACGCTCCCTGCGCCGATCACTACATTGTCGCCAATGGTGATGCCCGGAAGGATCTGGACGCCTGCGCCGATCCAGCAGTTTTTGCCGATGTGAACAGGCATATTATACTGATACCCTTTTGCCCGCAGTTCAGGCAGGATCGGATGACCAGCGGTCGCAACGGTCACGTTCGGGCCAAACATGGTATGGTCGCCCACATAAATATGGGTATCGTCCACCATCGTCACGCCAAAGTTACAGTAAACACCTTCCCCGAAATGGACATGGCCGCCGCCCATATTGGAATAAAAGGGCGGTTCGATATAACAGCCTTCTCCGATTTCAGCGAACATTTCTTTCATAAGAGCCTGCCGTTTGTCCATCTGGGTCGGACGTGTCTGGTTAAACTCATAAAGGCGGTCAAGCCGTTGTAGCTGGTCGCGCATGATCTCCTCATCGCCCGGCAGATACAGTTCCCCTGTGTGCATTCTGTCTTTCATAGCCATATTAAGATTCCTCCTTCATTGTCAGGTTTTTCACCCATCTGTATTTTTTGTAATGAATATATACCGCCGGCAGCTTGACCAGTTCGTCAAGACTGACGATGAAATACACCGCAATAACCGGCAGTTTGATAACGAATGCGCTGAAAAATCCAAGCGGAACAGAAATACACCACATCACTACTGTGTCGCAGAGAAAACCAAATTTAGAATCTCCTCCTGCGCAGAAAATACCGGAAATGGTGGTACTGTTGACTGATTTTCCTATCATGTAATACGAGCAGATCAGGAGCATACCGTTCAGATATCCTGTTGCGGTGTCGTTTAAAGCGGCGGCGAAAAGTATCAGCGGACGCAAAACAAGCAGAAGTATTCCGGATAGTATGCCGACAAGGACAGAGAGTACGCATAAACGGTCGCCATAGTCCCTGGCTTGTTTCAGTCTTCCTGCGCCCAGCTCATTTCCGACCATGATTCCGCCGCCGCTTCCCAGACCGAGACACAGGCAGCAGACAAGGTTTTTCACAATACCTGCGACAGAATTGGCCGCAACCGCATTGCTCCCCAGATGTCCCATGATGACCGAATACATGGTAAACCCGATTCCCCAGACAACTTCATTTCCGAGCACAGGTGCTGTGTACTTCCAGAAATCTCGGCAAAGCACTTTGTCGTTTTTGAGGATGTTTCGGATACGCAGCTTCAGGCGTCCTTCTTTTGAAAGCACCGCGGCACACCAGAGGACTTCGGCGGCTCTGGCAATCGTAGTGGCTATGGCAGCACCAGCAATTTCAAGGCGGGGGAAACCCAAAAGGCCCAGAATTAACACCAGATTCAGGAACAGATTACCAATCATACATACGGAACTGATCAGGCTCGCCTTTTTAGCCCGGCCGCAGTTTTTTAACACGCACAGGCAGACCTGGGATATGCCTGTCAGAAAATACGAGGGCGAGACGATCCTAAGATATTCCGCTCCTCCCTCGATCAGCACCGGTTCATTCGTCAACAGCCCCATGATGAGCTGTGGGCAGGCAAGTGCCGCGATGAAAAACACGAAGCTAACTGCCGCCGTGATCTTCAGCACATAGGCAAAAATCCGTTCCACTGCTTTTACATCCTTCTTGCCCCAATACTGCGCTGCCAGCATGGACAGGCCGATGGTCATGGCAGTCAGAAACAGATTCTCTACAAATGTGATCTGAGTGGCAAGGGACACCGCTGACATCTTATCCTGTGAAATCAGGTTGAGCATGATGGCATCCGAAGCACTTACCACGGCAAGCATGAACTGCTGCAGCACTATGGGGATCACAAGTGATGCGAGTTTCTGATTAAATTCCTGATCTCCAAATACCGCAAATAATTTCCGCAATGTTTCTTTCTCCTGTTGACTCCTGTCGATTTCTTTGTATAATTATATAGGAACTAATCAGGAAAAACTTTCATTATTTCGCAAAATAATATAACAATATCGTCGAATTTAGGCAACAGTTCAGAACAGCATCGAAATAAAAAGTTGTTGGACGTCTACACTTCGTTTCGGTCGGTCCTGAACGCGTGCCACTGGCACGCAGGACCGTTTAGCCCTCGCCGGGTGGCATCCCGTCCATTTCCATTGGACGGGATATTCGCCGACCGTTGCTGTCTGCCAGTGGCAGACGTTTAGCAACGACCGGAGCGGCAGCGGAGAGCGGGGCGTAGACCTGCGGCCTGCTGTTCTGAATATTACATATCAGAATTATATATTAGAAAGGAAAAACATGGTACGTGTAGACATCCGGAAGGACGGAGCGGAAAATGTAAAATACGATTATGACGGCTATTTTGCGTATGTGCGCAGAGGCCTGCTGTCATCTTATCCCGGGTTTGCCGCTGACAGCCACTGGCATGACGACCTGGAGTTTATATCTGTTCTATCAGGCGATATGTATTACAATGTCAATGGCGAAATTGTACATCTCGACGCAGGGCAGGGTATATGGGTAAATGCCAGACAGCTTCATTATGGCTTTTCGCCAGAGCATACGGAGTGCGATTTTTACTGTGTACTGCTGCACCCCATGCTTCTTTGCGCTTCACAGCAGATAGACCGCGACTTTATTTCGCCGATCATCTCGGATGAGTCCCTTCCTTATATCCTGCTTGATGACCGAACTCTCTGGCAGGAACAGATACTGGAAGCGATCCAGTCCATTTATGAATGCCGGGAATCCCTTTTCGCGCCGCTGCACATCCAGAGCCTGTTCTACCAGATCTGGGGGCTGATGAGTGAAAACCTTCAGAACGTCAGCCGAAAAAGGGGCGTAAACGACCGCCGCCTGTCCATCCTGAAAGATATGCTGTCTTACATTCAGAACAACTACAGCAGCAAGGTGACGCTCAATGACATTGCGGCTGCGGGAAATGTAAGCAGCAGTACCTGTCTTGCAATATTTAAGAAATATCTGCGGGATACACCGGCAAATTATCTGATCAGGTACCGGCTGAAAAAAGCGATGGAATTATTGCAAAAAAGCGACCTTTCCATTACGGAGATTGCGTTTGATACAGGGTTCAGGGGAGCCAGTTATTTTGC
>JAJQFO010000287.1 GCA_021201095.1 Lachnospiraceae bacterium | reverse complement strand
TGGTTTCAATCAGCATTTGCTGCTCTTCCGGTTTCAGGAACGACAGTTCATATGCCGGGTTAAAAGCAATCTTCTTTTCATCCACCATATCAAGTAACGGAGGGATTAGTTCTGTCAGACGGATAAAACGGCGTACCGTATCTTTACTGACTCCAGCCTCATCCCCTACTTTTTGCACAGACAACTTCTGCGCAACTTGCGTAGAAGTTAAATCTGACCTTGTTCCCTGATGTTTAATCGCATCCAGCTTCATCTTAAAAGCGAATGCTCTCTCACTCGGAAGTATTGTTTCTCTTTGCAGATTGCTATCCACCATTAGCAAAACCGCTTCATCATCATCCAGTTCTCGCACAATCACCGGTATTGTTTCTTTCCCCGCCAGTTCACAGGCTCTGTGTCGACGATGACCCGAAACAATCTCATATCCTCCTTCCGGCGATGGCCTTGCAATAATCGGAACCAGAACGCCATATTGCTGTACGCTCTCAACTGTCTCCATCATTTTTTCATCATCCAGAACCTTAAACGGATGATCTTTAAAAGGATGCAGTTCCGAAATTGCAATCTCCTGCACACGTTCCCTCTCATCATCCGCCCGTCCTTCATCCGTCTTAAAAAGATCATCGACGGACGCAAGTTTTATGTTTTTCGCGCTGCTTTTCAATACTCAACACCTCTTTCGTCAATTCCATATATGCTCCCGCCACTTTCCCTTTCGGGTCGTAAGCATAGATACTCATGCCAGCTGCAGTTGCTTCTTTTGCTTTTACGGAAAACGGAATTTCCGTTTTAAATACATTGATTTTTCTTCCGTAAGTATCCCTGATCAGTGACGCCGTTTCTCTCGCAAAGTTAGTCCGTTTATCTACCATAGTCAGAAGAATCCCATCAATTTGTAATGTCGGGTTAATCTGCCGCCTGACTTTTCCTACCGTCTGTAGCAGCTGCTCTAATCCTTTAGCCGGAAGATATTCTGCCTGTACAGGCACGTTTATGCGCGTAGCTGCCGCCAGAGCGTTGACTGTGAGCATCCCAAGGGATGGCTGACAGTCAATCAAAATATGCGTATACTGACTTTTCACTGTATCCAGATACTGCCGCAGAACTGTCTCCCGGCTGATCACATTCACCAGAGATACTTCCATACCAGATAGCTGAATATCTGCAGGCATCAGGTCAACGCCTTCCGCATGATGCAGGATTCCCTCTCCCGGATTGACCGGCTGATCTGTTAAAATTTTCCCCATGACCGTTGATACCGTAACCGGAAGCTCTTCCGGACGCGGAAATCCCAGGCTGATTGTCGCGCTGGCCTGTGGATCGAAATCCACAATCAGAACCTTCTTTCCCTGCTGTGCCAGACCAATGCCGAGATTCACACAGGTCTGGGTTTTACCGACTCCGCCTTTCTGGTTTGCGAGGCAGATAATCTGAGTATTCATTCTTTGCCATCCCCCTTTTCGTCATAAAATCCACTTCTGCGGTCTTCTTCACCTGCCGCGAAGCACATACACATCGTTACAACCCCAAAAAGGCCGCCCAAGCAAAAAGTAATAAAATGAGTAAGCATAAAATCCCTCCATTTTTAGACAACAAAAAAGGCGCTCATTTCTGAACGCCCATAATGTCTCCCTATTTTGTTTTTCATCTGCAACATCTATCTATAGTTTCAAGGATTTTGCCAGCGTTTAAAAAATCTCACCCCCAATTCCGCATGGCATAAATCTTAATCCTTTATATGAAAATGGCAGGCGATCACTGGTATAACCGCCTGCCCAAAAATAAAACCAATCCAGCAAAAGCCTTTGTTTATCGGCATTTCCTTGATTGGTTATATTATTACACATTCATCCTTCTTTGAAGTAGACGGAGAGAGCACTTCCACTACCAGGTCTGGCGCCCCATACACGCGACCTTTCCGAAGCTTTGAGCGGTCGCAGACAATCAGCACATCCGGCTGCACGACTGTTTTATCATCGCAGTCTAATTGCACATCGACAGGAGATGTGACTGCAATACAAGAGCCGTGCTTCCTCTCTATGTAGAGATCAAAAGCAGTCCGTATTTTATCTCCCCATATCTGGTGGATATAAGTCGGTGCCGCCATATCATAAATCACACCGTCTATCAACTCCACGCGCCTCTCCTCCGGCAATGCTAGATAGTCCTCCAGCGTATATCTTCCCTGGACCTTCGTTCGAGCATATTCCGCCAGTGCATCCGATACGGGGCGCGGTGCCGTTTCCCCCTCTTCATTCCGATATCCTGAAAGGACATACTGCTCGGCTGCTTCCGCCACAAATAAAGGTTCCGGCTTTTCAAAGGAATACATCACCGGCTCATTCGGCTTATCTGGCTTATCTGGCTTATCTGGCTTATCTGGCTTGCCCAGTCTCTGATTTTTCTCTGTGTTTGCTGCGTTAGTTTTATTTTCTCTCATTTTCTTATTCCTCCCATAATCTTTTTCCGGCTGTCCCATAATTGTTCACCGATGTCCTTTGATTTCGGCTTGTTTTCGCCCCGCTTTATATCTTTTGTTCAGTTATTTATGCAATTGCAATTTTTTCATTTAAATATACTATATCAGACATCGCGATAAATTGCAAGTCATTTTCTCTTATTATTTCTGTTTTTATATGTGATATTCTATGGATGCCCACTATTATTTTTCAAAACCCACTGTTCCGGCTCCCATTATAAATATTGAAATATTGGATCCTCCCGATGAGGAACGAAAACATAGAGCATCAGGCATACATAAAGAAAAGCATATCAAAATATAGCTGTCTAAAGAGATGCCGAAGAAGCTGCAAAGAAGAAATAGTTCTACTTGATTCCAAAACCCGAATCGACTATAATGGGACTCAGTTTATTGAATCGCAGCAAAGGGAGGATACCATGCCAGTAAAATACGTTTTTGTCACCGGCGGCGTCGTTTCCGGACTCGGAAAGGGCATTACCGCGGCCTCGCTCGGCCGCCTTTTGAAGGCCAGAGGCTACAAAGTCACCATGCAGAAGCTTGACCCTTACATTAATATCGACCCCGGCACGATGAATCCGATCCAGCACGGCGAGGTGTTTGTCACCGACGATGGTGCAGAGACCGACCTCGATCTGGGACATTATGAGCGTTTTATCGACGAGAGTCTGAATAAGAATTCCAACGTGACCACCGGTAAAATTTACTGGTCTGTCCTGCAGAAGGAGCGGCGCGGAGACTACGGCGGCGGCACGGTACAGGTCATCCCGCATATTACCAATGAAATTAAGAGCCGCTTTTTCCGCGACTTTACGACCGATGCCACGCAGATCGCGATCATCGAGGTCGGCGGCACGGTAGGCGACATTGAGAGCCAGCCCTTCCTGGAGGCGATCCGCCAGTTCCAGCACGAGATTGGCCATGAAAATGCGATCCTGATCCATGTTACGCTGATCCCATATCTGCGTGCGTCGGGCGAAATGAAGACAAAGCCGACGCAGGCCAGCGTCAAAGAGCTGCAGGGGATGGGCATCTGGCCAGACATCATTGTCTGCCGTTCCGAGCATCCGCTGAACAAGCAGATCAAGGACAAGATCGCCCTGTTCTGCAATGTCCCGAGCTCACACGTCCTGCAGAATCTGGATGTAGAATATCTGTACGAGGCGCCGCTGGCGATGGAGGAGGAAAATCTGGCCCAGGTGGCCTGTGAATGCCTGCATCTGGACTGCCCGGAGCCGGATCTGACCGACTGGAAAGAAATGGTAAACGCCCTGCGCACGCCTACACACGAGGTGGAGATCGCGCTGGTCGGCAAATACATCCAGCTGCACGACGCCTACATCAGCGTAGTCGAGGCGCTCAAGCACGGCGGCATCGCCACACACGCCACCGTCAATATCCGCTGGATTAATTCGGAAGATGTTACTCGTGAAAATGCCGCCGAGCTGCTCGCCGGCGTAGATGCCATTCTGGTACCGGGCGGCTTTGGCGACCGCGGTATCGAGGGCAAGATCGAAGCCATCCGCTACGCCCGCCTGAACAAGATCCCCTATCTTGGTCTGTGCCTCGGCCTGCAGCTGGCGATTGTAGAATACGCGCGCAACGTGATCGGCCTGGACGGCGCCCACAGCATCGAGCTGGATCCGCAGACCAAATATCCGGTCATCGCGCTGATGCCGGATCAGAATGGTGTCGAGGACATCGGCGGTACACTCCGCCTCGGCTCCTACCCCTGCGTGCTGGACAAGACGACAAAGGCCTATGAACTCTATGGCACCGAAGAAATCCATGAACGCCACCGCCATCGCTACGAGGTCAACAACGATTTCCGCCAGATCCTCGAGCAGAACGGCATGACCCTCTCCGGACTTTCGCCGGACCGCCGCATCGTCGAGATGATCGAGCTGAAGGATCACCCATTCTTCATCGCGACGCAGGCGCATCCAGAATTAAAATCGCGCCCCAACCGCCCGCATCCACTGTTCCGCGGATTTATCGAGGCTGCCGGGGAATATCATAAAGCTCATGCGGGGAATGGCAGTAATGCGACAGCTGAAAACAGCTGAACATCCTCCATCTATAAGAACAGCATCCATCTATGTAAAAACAATATCCGTCTCCATGCTCACATTTTCAATGAGCATGGAGATTCAATCATAGATGCTTAAGCGTAGATAGATTTTTAAGCACAAATATTTAAGCATGAATATAAAACTCTGCGAAGTATACATATGAAATGAAAACGTATATTTTATGGGGAAAAGCCCTCGCCGGGGCGGCATCCCGCACAAAGTGCGGGATAAGCCTCATAACTGTGAAGGTTCTGAACA
Organism: Lachnospiraceae bacterium; assembly: GCA_021201095.1. GTDB lineage: Bacteria > Bacillota > Clostridia > Lachnospirales > Lachnospiraceae > Choladousia. Next base: position 12,886 of record JAJQFO010000287.1, on the reverse strand, counting down.
ATTACTAATTTACAATCATCACGCAGAAAGGAGGACCTTATGCCAGCCTTACAGCCACAGCCAGAGTTCATGACTCTGACCCAATACGAATCACTCCCGGAAGGCGTCCGGGTCGAAGTTTTTGACGGTATTCCTTATGATATGGCCAGTCCATCTCAGATTCACCAGACAATCCTTACCGAACTTCTTGTTCTATTACGCGACTACATTCGAAAAAAAGGCGGCAAATGTTCCGTCTTTCCTGCTCCTTTCGACACGGTTTTAAACGACAGCCCGCTCTTAGTTGTGCAGCCGGACATCCTGGTCGTATGCGATAAAGGCAAGCTTGACGGCAAGCGCTGCAACGGTGCGCCGGACTTTATTGTCGAGATTACATCCCCGGGAAACTCGTCGGACGATTATATCCGTAAGCTGTACTACTATCAGAAATACGGTGTCCGGGAATATTGGATTGTCGATCCCGAGCGCCGCATCGTATCCGTTAATTATTTTGAAAGCGACCTGATCAACGTTACCTACTCCTTTGCCTCCACCATAAAGGTCAATATTTATGACGATCTGCTGATTGATTTTGCGGCGCTGATGGCAGGAATCTAAATTGTAAAAAGCAGCCTTTCGGCTGCTTTTTCTGCTTCATTTCTATGCAATGCTTTGCCCAGACTGTGCTATGCCTGGCCCAAACAGCGCTGTACCTAAGTTGCGCTATACCCCAATTGCACTGTGCCTAAATTGCGCTATTTCTGAATGGTGCCCAATTTTTCCATTTCCGGGTACTAACCGTTCAGCACCTTCACAGAGCGTTGCCATTTTTCTCATTGTTTCCTTCTTCCAAACCCTTCCGCGAATATGATCTTGTTCAGTACAAAGAACACGACCATCGACACGCCGCCGTTGAGAATGATTGTAACAATGTTATAAATCGCCGCCGGGACCAGGCAGCTCGCCACTCCGACCCAGACGCTGTTGATCGAGTTTACGACCAGTGTGATCACAACCCAGCCCAGGAAGTAGATCGGAATCTGCAGGGCAAGCGGCCCCTTACTCCGGAAAGTGACATTCCGCTGAAGCGGGAAGTTGATGCACTCACCCAGAAAGCTGGATACCAGATAGGCAAAGAGATAAGCCAGTCCGCCATCCTCGACTGCGTAGCCGATCACATTGAAGGTAAATGTGACGCCAAACAGGCTGCCCTGTATGGACGGCCATCCCCAGCCTGTGTTTTTGTACGCCGCAAAAAGGGCCGGCAGAAACATCAACATGAGATATTTCGCAAATGTCACAACATAGCTGAAGAGAATAAACAGCCCGCCCTCGCGGAACCACTGAGCAATTTTGGGATGTTTTTCTGTGTAGGTTAGCCAGTGACTTTTTACCGCTTCCATAGATTCTGCTCCTTTCTTATTTTTTCACTCCAAGCTTCCCGGCATATATCTTATTTTGCTTCCGGTTTTTGAAAAACCCTCCGATGATCATGCCCAGCCCGCGGAAGAAATGTCCGTTCACTGCGGTAACCATTCCTTCAGCCATCCGAATGCTGACCATCCCGCCGGTCATTTTAGCTACGCTTCGAAAGGGCATATTATAAATGAAAAGCACGTTCAGGTCCGGTTTGCCTGCTTTTTCACTCTTTTCTTTTTTATTTTTCAGAATTTTGCAGATTCCGCGGGCCAGCGGGTTTTTCGCACTGCTCATCTGGCAGATGGCATCATTAATCGTCAGTCTGCCTTCGGATTCTGACCAGCGATCCCCGGGAATTTTGCTGCCGTACATGGCTGCAAATTCTTCATCGCTCACCTTCTGAATCCGGCCGCTGTAGTAGCTCGAAAGCTGTCCGACCGCAGCTGCCGCTTCATAAGGCAGCCGCCTGGTCGTCCCTTTTACAGAAAGACTGCCCTTAAGCCGGATATCTTCCACATTGGCGCCGACCAGAATCTGATAGTCCGCTCCCTCAATGTCCCAACGGTTTGTGCGGGTGTTCCAGAAGCGGAATGCCTTATCATCGAGCGGGATGCTCACACGGCGGCTCTCCCCGGCTTTCAGGAAAACCTTGCAGAAACCCTTCAGTTCTCTGACGGGGCGGAAGATACGGCTGTCCCTGCAGCCGATATAGAGCTGCGCCACCTCCGCGCCGTCACGCTCGCCGGTGTTTGTCAGGGTAAAACGAACTTCCTTACCAGATTCTGGAATCTTCAGATCCGTGTACGCAAAGGTCGTATAGGAAAGACCATAGCCAAACGGGTAGCGCACCGGCTTTTGAACGGTCTCGTAGTAGCGATAGCCGACAAAAATGCCTTCGCGGTATTCACTGTTTCTCTTTTGGGCCGGAAAGTAATGATACGCCGGTGTGTCTTCGTAGGTAAGCGGATACGTTTCGTTCAGCTTCCCGGACGGATTCACTCTGCCTGTCAGCACATCCAGAGCTGCGCCGGCGCCGGCCTGACCGCCGAGATAAGTGTGCACGATAGCCTGGCACTGGTTTTCCCATGGCATCTCGATCGCGGAACCGCCGCTTAGGACACCGATCACCGGCTTGCCGGTCTTCGCGAGAATTTCCAGCAGCGCGGTCTGATTTTCCGGAATCCGCATATGCCGCCGGTCGATTCCTTCTGACTCGCTGACCTCGTCGAGGCCGAAAAAGTAAAGCACCTGATCTGCCTGCGAGACAAGCGCAGCTGCCTCCTGTTCCAGCTTTTCATCCCGGCCGCTGCTGCGTCTGTAGCCCTGAGCAAAGCCTGCATAATGAAAGGACTCGGCCTCTATCAGCTCCAGAATCGTCTCCACCTTTGTGCTGTTGACACTTGAAGAACCGGCGCCCTGGTAGCGGGCTTCCCGGGCGAAATCACCGATAACCACTGTCTTTTTCTGCGGATCGAGAGGCAGAATGTTTCCTTCATTTTTCAGAAGGACGATACTCTCCTGCGCTGCGCGGCGGGCAAGGGCATGGTGTTCGTATACAGGAATCCCATGGCCTGTCGCTTTTCCCATGTTTCCGTCAGTTTGCGTGACTTGTTTTGTGCCGAATGTGGCTTCTTCCATGTCTGGCTCTTCAGCTTTACTTTCCGGCAACCGTACCCGATCATCCACAGGTTCCGTCGAGGTAGCATCCATGAGTTTTCTGTTCTCTTCCGAAGAAGCCTTACCCGCATTTTCCCCAGCCTTAGCCGCAGACCGTTTCTTCTGCTTTCCCTTCAGCTTCAGCACTACTTCTAAAAGCTGCCCGACACAGTCATCGATTTCTTCCATAGAAATACGCCCGTCCTTGTATGCCTGAATGAGACTTCGGGCCGAATCGTACCCGGGGTTAGGCATCTCCAGATTGGAACCGGCGCGGACGCCTTCTACGTGGTCGTTTGAGCCGCCCCAGTCTGTGATGACAATGCCGTCATATCCCCAGGCGTCCCGCAGGATATCCTTCAGAAGATGGGGATTTTCGTTCGCATAGGTGCCGTTTACCTCATTATAGCTCGTCATCAGAGCCATCGGCTCCGCTTCCGTTACCGCGATCTCAAACCCGGTAAGATAGATCTCACGGAGCGTCCGCTCGTCGACCACGGCATTCATCGCCATGCGGCGCTCCTCCTGGCTATTGACCGCAAAGTGTTTTGGGCAGGCAGATACCCCCCGGCTCTGGATTCCCTTCACATACCCGGCGGCCATCTTTCCCGCCAGATAAGGATCTTCTGAAAAATATTCAAAATTGCGGCCGCACAGCGGGCTGCGCTTGATATTCAGGCCGGGGCCGAGGAGGAAATCGACCCCAAGTGCCTGCGCTTCCTCACCAAGCGCCATGCCCACCAGCTCAGCGAGCGCTTCATCCCAGCTGTTTGCGACCGTCGCCGCGCTCGGAAAGCAGGTCGCTGGAGCAGAAGGATTCAGTCCCAGATGATCGCCTGCCCCGTCCTGGCGGCGGACGCCGCTCGGGCCGTCCGAACAAGTCGCAGACGGAATGCCGAGCCGCGGGATATCATGCGTCTCCCACTCACTCTTGCCCTCCAGAAGAGCCGCCTTCTCTTCGAGCGTCAGTTTATTCAGCAGGTCTTTGATTTTTTTTGAGTTGCTCATACGCATTCTGTCCTTTTCGTAAGTTAATTATTCGCTTCTTTCTTACGCCGCTTTCCATAATCCACCGCCATAGCTGCCGCCGCTCCGAGCGTCAGCGCCGCACACACCGCGATCAGCACTCTCAGCAGCGTCTCCCACCAGGTCGCCACGCGGACGATTTCCGAAGTGGAGGATACCCCATTCATAGAGCTGCTGTAATTCGCCATCACATACAGGATCCGGTGACAAGCCTCGCGGATCTGATTGGCAAAGGTCGCGCTCGTCTTATACTCGGCCAGAGCATCTTCGGAGCCGGTGCCAAGGAACAGGTCGGTTCCGTTCATGTATCCGTCGTCGTAAACCATATAAAGGGCGCCGTTTCCGGAGGCCATATCAGTCAGTACGATACCGTCAAAGCCAAACTCATCCCGAAGAATTCCGTTAATCAGGGCATCGGAGGCACTTACCCAGAGACAACCTACACGGTTAAATCCGCTCATCACAGCATGTGCATTTCCCTTTGAAGGGGACACCGCGTATTCAAAGGGTTTCAGATAAATTTCCCGGGCGCTCTGCTCGTTCAGCCAGATGCAGATGCCGTTGCGGTTGTCCTCCTCGTCGTTGAACGCCATGTGCTTTACATAAGGAATAACACCTTTATTCTGCACCGCCACAATCTCTGCCTCAGCGGCTACGCCGGAGAGATACGGATCCTCTGAGAAATACTCATGCGCTCTCCCGCCAAATGCGGTACGGTGGATATTGACACCAGGCAGATACATCCCTTCGCATCCGGCGTCGCGGGCATCCTCTGCCAGCGCATCACCGATCTTCGCGATCAGATCCAGGTTAAAGGTAGAAGCCCAGATCCCTTCACTTGGGAAGGAAAGGTTTTCATTACTGCTCACCACGCCGGTCGGGCCGTCGTTTGCTGTCGTTGCCGGAAGTCCGATGGAGGAAATTCCGCTCGTGCCGTAGACCGCGTTCGTCACCAGGATCGACTGCTCCTCATAGGTCATCTGATCCAGCAGGGTATCCCAGCGCTCATCGTCATAAGAAATTTCTTCCTCATCCGTTGAGCGGAGCATAATCAGAGAAAAACCATTGTCCGCGCCGTAGGTCGGCATTTCGGCGTCCTCGTCCTCGACGATTTCCTTGTTGCTGGCAAGATCAGCCAGCATGATCTCATCCGAGGCGCTGAAGGTAACCGCCTCTTCCGGCCAGGTGCCGGTCCAGTCGCTGCGCGAAACGTAGGTCACCTCATTCTCGCCGCTGCCCTCATAGGTGTTCATATCAGCAAAATCAAGCTGGTTCGTGATTTCGTTTCCGGTCTCAGCAGATACCGCATAGGTCGTCGTATCCAGCGTGATGTCCTCTCCCACAAGAGAAGCAAACTCTGCATTTCCATCGGCGTCCATTCCGTCCGCTGCCGTCTTGCCCTTAGCTGCCAGAATGTTGTTCAGCGCGTCATGCGCACAGGTGCCGACCGCCAGATAATAATCGCCTTCTTCCAGGATATAGGTCTTATAGCCGTAAGAATCATAGGTCTTGAAATTATCCTTTTCCACCGTCACGGTCACGGTCTCAGACTCTCCCGGAGCCAGAAGAGAGGTCTTTTCAAATCCGACAAGCTCTACGGACGCTTTTTCCACGCCGGTGCTGACGTCATAATCCGTGTAAGGCTTCTGCAGATAAACCTGTACGACCTCTTTTCCGGAGTAGGTATCGCCGGTATTGGTAACAGTCACAGTCACTTCGTAATCGCCGTCCTCCGTCTCGGTCACACTGTAATCACTGTATTCAAAGGTCGTGTAGGACAATCCGTAGCCAAAGGAATAAGCTACCACTGAAGAATAATCATACTCTCCTACATTGTCAGTACCTAGCACCACATCCTCATATCTTGTCTCGTAATACCGGTATCCTACATAAATGCCTTCAACGTACACGCCATAATACTGCTGTGTGCTGTTCAGGCCCAGCTCCTCATAATCGGTATAGCTGCTGGAAAAGGTGCCGGTATCGTTCAGAATCCAGGAGGCCATTGCCGGTGAAGCAAAATTGTCTTTTACATAAGTGTCAGAAAGCTTGCCGGAAGGCGTCACATTTCCCACCAGTGCATCCGCCACTGCATGGATTCCGGTGATGCCGGTATTGCCGATCCACATGCAGGCGTCCACGTCAATCGTCTCATCACTGCCGTCCAGAAACGCCGTCTGGAAAGCAAGCGCGGTATTCAGAAGAACGACAATCTTATCAATCTCTCCATTCTGCTTCATCGTCGTAAGCTCCTGCAGAATCTCCTGTTCTTCCTCGGAAATGGAGAGGTAGCTGCCATCGATTCCATCGCTGCCGGTCGCGGAGATATCCGAGCCTTCCCCGCTCAGGCGTCCAATTACCACAATTGCCGTGCCGCCGGTCTCTGCGATCGAATCCTTCGCCTCATCCGTATAAAGCTCCCACGGCAACGCATTCACCTTGTAAACCATGGCCCGCGCCTTTCGGTCGTAGGTCTGCGCCGTCTCATAAGTGGTACTTGTCGCGTTTTCATCTGTCTCGTAGAAATTCCAGAGGGTTTCATTTACTTCCAGCCCCACATCCTCGAGTGCCGTCTTGAGATCATCATATTTATCCGCATCAATCTTTCCGGAACCAGTCGCGCCATAATTCAGGTTCACTGATGTCTGCAGTACGCAGCTTACGCTGTCCCCGGAGGAAAGCGGGAGGGCATTGTTTTCATTTTTCAAAAGCACCAGGCCTTCGGCCTCAGCTTCCTCGCAGACCTCTTTCGCGTATGCGGCCACCTCTTCGGTGGAATCATAGTCCGACGGGAAATAATCGGAGTCACTCTCCTCGTCTCCATTGTCCACCGTCGCGTAGGATGTGGTACCCAATGCGTTATTGATCACGCTCGCATTTGCCTCGGCTGCCTCATAGACCACACCGAACACAATTACCAGGCTCAGAAAGCTGACCGCCAGCCTCCTGAAGAGACGGGCGTACACAATCTTTTCTTTTTGCAAAATCGCGGATATCAGCATCAGCAGAAATCCCAGGACCCCGATGACAATGGTGAGAACAACCGTCACCGATATGGCGGAGCCATCAATTGCCGCAATCAGATTTGCAAAATAATTGACTTCTGTAACAATGTACTCCAGCAAGGTCCAGAGTCCAAGCATTGCAAGCAGGTATCTGCCCAGCTTGTTTTCAAGGAGCAGAAGCAAAAGGGAACCTGCCAGGCAAAGGGAAAGCAGTACAATCACCTTCTGGGAGAGCGTCGGTGTAAATTCACTGACGCCCCCAAGCAGGTACAGCAGGAGTGCCGCCAGATAGCAGACACTGGCAGCAAGGTTCAGAAAGAAGGACAGGCCATGCTTCCTTTCTTTCCAGTTTTTAATAAAATTGTTCATAAGTCCCACCCTTCTTTCAAAAATATTTACTATTCCTCAATATTCTCCGGATAGTCGATGATCGTCAGCTCTGTGCCCGTATAGATATACATGCAGTCCACGATCGGCGCTGCGGCATACATGGTTCCGCCGGAGCCTTTGATATTGTTGTTGACCACCAGGCTGATCATATTGTAGCCCTCGTACAGCGTTACGCCTGTCGCCGCCACATAATCGGTAAAATCACGCTTGCCATATTCATTTTCCTCGATCAGGTCATAGGCATCCGTAATCGAAAGTTCAAAATCATAATCGTCGATGTTTGCTCCGCTCTCATCCATGACCTCGACCAGCAGCTCATCTCCTGTAACCTCCAGAGCATCATATTCTGCAGACAGCCGGAAAACGATCGTGACATCACTGGTCTCTTCGGCCGCTTCCAGTTCAAAATCCACTGACGCGTTATTGTAATACAGCCATCCGACATAGTAGCCGTTGCTGGCTGTACCGTTTTCTGTGTTATCTTCCATAATCAGGTTGAGTCCGCTGCTCTCTCCCGAATAGCCTCTGCCAGGCTTTCCTTCCAGGTAGGTATATTCTGCCTCGAGCGTGTAGATCGTTCTCCACTTTGCGTACAGATCCTTGCTTTCTGTGCAGCGTGCCTCAAACTCATAGGCAACGGTGCATTCCTCATCCTCGTACCAGCCGTCAAATACGTGATCCTCCCAGACGGGATCCTCCGGCTCGTCAATCCATTTGTTGGACTCAAAGGTCATTGTTTCGTATACGTCATCTTCCTCACCATTGTTCAGGTGGAAGACTGCGGTCAGCTCTTCCGCCGCATCCTCAGACGCGTAGGCAGTCGTCGCGAAGGAACCCGGGCCGCTCAGGCAGACCGCTGCGGCAAGCATAACTGCCGCTGTCATTTTTGCTGCTTTTTTACACCTCATAATTTACCTCCTGCTCTCTGTTTTTTCGTGCTGTATCTGTCCTGAAAAGCTACTTTTTTCTTCTGATTTGTCTGGTTTTATATCAGTCAGTATTTCCTGGCTGATTGATCATCTGCAGGCAGGCTGCCAGAACATTACCTGCACTTAATCATTGTCTTTCCTTTCCTGCATCTGCTCCGGCAGGCTATGGTACTGCTCAGAGACATCCGCCCGGCAGGCTATTTGTCCGGGCCGGAGGCTGTCGTCTGCCTCCAGCCCATCCGTTTATCTGCTACATTTTGTTTTTACGTTTATCCAGTAAGCCAGTCTCACATAAGATGATCTTTGATCCAGGTTCACATAAAGGATTCTATCCCCCGCATCAGGCGGATGGATTCTTTTCCCGTCACTCACTGATCACGATCGTGCCGCTGTAGGTGTAGTAGTCACTGGAAGCCATGCTTCCGCCCCACTCGCTGGCAGTCTCGGATGTCACCTCAATCTGCAGTGTAAAGTCTACCGAACCGCTCTTTGTCGGTGTGCCGGTAATGTAACCGTTTTCATTTACAGTCAGACCATAGGACTCCAGGTCGCCTTCCAGAAGGGTGTAGGTAACTGCAGTGTAAGTCGTTTCATCGCTGACTGTAAACGTGTCAGAAGTGATCGCTGTGCGGTATTCCTCACCGACAATTGCCGCATCCAGAGCATCTGCGCTCGAGGATACATAGAACGCGCTGTTTACCGTCAGAGTCTCTGTCGTTGTGAGACCCTCGACCAGCTCCGGTGTTACCCAGCCGTCAATTGTGCAGCTCACAGTGAAGGTGTAGGTGCCTGCCTCAGAAGGAGTTCCGCTTAAGATACCGTCGGAGGATAAGGTCACGCCCTCCGGAAGCTCGCCTTCTGTTATCTCATAGACTGCCGTAGACTCGCCCAGCTCTTCCGCTGTCAGTCCAAGGTCAGCTTCAATCGCCTCGCCCTGGGTTGTTTCGCTGTCGGTCGATGTCAAGGTCGTCAGGACAAATCCATTCCGGACGTCATTACTCTTGGCATCTGCGTAAAGAATCAGCGCCGCTGTCTCACGCAGATAGTAGTACTGCGTACTACTCTCCACGCCGTCTATGGTAATGTTGCCCATTCCGTCACGCAAGGTTCCATCCCATTCGCCCAACACATTCGGGACAGAGGATCCCAGCGGAAGCGGGATAACATGTGCGCGCAGCATGGTTTCCATAGTCGTGCAGTTCGATACGCCTGAGTAACCGTCTGTGATGAAGAAGCCGTCCCAGCCCCATTCATCCGCCACCAGGCTGACTGTGACTTGATTGTTCATGCTCATCGGAGTACCGCAGAATCTCGCGAAGCCGGTCATTGCTCCGCTCGCGCCGCCTTCCTGCATCGCCATCTGGAATACCTTGAGATAAATCTGGCGGGCCGCCTGCTCCGATACCCATACGTTGTTGTTCATACCGTCACGGCAGGTCTCCATATCGTTGAATGCAAAGTGCTTGATGTAGCAGGTCACGCCCTTGGATTCCATACCGGAAACAAGCGCTGCCGCGATATAACCGCCCTGGATACCATCCTGGGACAGATACTCCGCGTTACGTCCGGAGAACGGAGAACGATGCGTGTTCATTTCTTTTCCGCCGTAGCCGCTCCAGCCATTGAGTACCTCGATGTTGCCGCGCAGCAGGCCGACTTTGTTTGCCAGATCCGTATTCCAGGTCGCCGACAGTGTCGGAGAGTCTACCCAGAGGAAGGTGCCGCCTGCAGTTCTTACGTCGTTATAGGAGTCTGCCTGTGTGGAGGAAATCTTGCCGATCGTCTCGAGTGCGGTCGTCGTCCACATGCTGTTCTGGCGCTCGACCAGAGTCTTCAGCTCATCGACCGTCAGCTGGTTCATAAATTCATCCCACTCGGCGCTGAATCCGCTCTCAGTCGTATCGTCATAAAGCTCAATCCCCATCATATCCGCCAGAGTAATTGCATAAACGCCATTTTCATCGGTCACGCCGGTTCCCTGCGTCCAGGTAGACGGAATGCTGTCGACATACCATGCGTCTTCTTCCGTGTCATCGGCGCTGAAATCATTCCAGTACTCCCAGTTCTCAATCACCTCTTCTTTTAAGGTCAGATCCCCTGAAGTCGGGCCTTCCGGCTTGTAGGTCAGAATGTTCGATCTGGAGAGAAGGATTTCCTCTGACTCGCCGTCTGCAGAGTAAGCAGCCGTACGCAGAGAGTTGTACACCGTATTGTGGTCTTCATCTGTAGATGCCGTGTACTCATCAATCTCATCCGAGAAAAGCGCAGTCGCCAGATTGTCGCTGTAGTCATCCAGCTGCAGAGCAACTGTGGTATCAAGGGTAAATCTCACTTCATCGTACGCGTCCGTCGTATCTTCCAGATCGGTTGCCACATCATAGTGAGAGGTATCCATGGCGCGGATGATATACTCACCGGCCTCCAGTTCATAGCCAAGGTTCTCATTTCCGTTCGCATCGTTATAATCAAAAGAAGAGAAATCCTGTACATTGACCTTTACATATACGGTCTGGCTTTCGCCCGGAGCGAGCTCATCCGTCTTCTCATAGCCGGAGAGTACCACATAGGATTTCTCCAGGCAGGAGCTGTCGCTGTACGGAGCGGTCACATAGATCTCGACTACCTCTTTACCGGATACACTGCCGGTATTGGTCACGGTCACCGGGATATAAAGGGTCTTCACTTCCGCCGGGCTGCCCTCGCTGGAAGCAAACAGTTCTTCCAGATTTGACTCTGTCAGAGAGAAACCGCTCACCGTTCCGTCGTTGCCAGTCGCGTAGAGCGCGTCCGTGTCAATGTTAAAGCTGAACGTTGTGTAGGAAAGTCCGTATCCAAATGCGAAGGTTACGTTTTTCTCCCACCAGTCATTCGCTTCCGCAGCCGCATCCTCTTCGCTGTAGCCTTCTGCGATCAGTGACTGATAATATTCATAATAGTAGGTCTCCCAGTAGCTGTAGCCGAGGTAAATATCCTCCTCGTAGTCTACACCGTAGTAGCCCTCCTGCTCATGGGTTCCCCATTCGATGTCATCCTTGGAAACCACATTTCCGTCTTCGTCTTCGTAATAATACATGTTCTCGCTGCCCACCTGCACGCCGTAGCCGAAGTTCGACCAGGTCGGGTCAGCCGTGAAATCGGTGTTCCACTCATCAACCAGCTTGCCGGACGGGTTTACTTCACCCGCAAGGATTTCGCCGACTGACATATGGCCGGTCTCGCCCGGACGTCCCATCAGCAGGATTGCGTTGATGTTTTCATCCTCACGCAGGTTGTACATTTCCATCGCGTTCGCCGTATTCAGTACCACGACTACCTTGCCAAAATGCTCCTCCACGTACTGGATCAGATCCTCCTCACTCTCCGTGAGCTCCAGATAGTGCTTATACTCGGTTTCAGAAGTCTCATCATAGACGCATTCGGAAACCGTATCGGAATAGGTGCCGCGGAACAGGGCCTCATGCTCCCAGCCGGCGTCCTCTCCGAGGTAATCATTGTCCTCGACCTCATCAATGATCGTATCGGCGTCCGCGCCCTCTCCGGCGTTTCTGGAGATCACGATGATCGCCGCTTCATTATAAAGAGAAAGGGAATCCTCTACCGCTGCGGTGAATTCCGTCACCTCGTTGCCAATGTTGTCAGCTCCTCCAAGATCCGAATAGAAATCTGCAAGAACTCCGTTTACCTTAAATCCCGCTCCGGTCAGACTGTCATAGATCGCGCCGCGCTCGCTGACGCCGTCCGCATTACCTACCGAGTTCGTATTTTCCGTCGCGCCGACCAGCTCCGCGGAGCTGATGCCGAATACACTGACATACTCACTTCCCGTCAGCGGAAGCGTCCCGTCATTTTTCAGAAGGACGTTGCCCTCCTCCGCGACCTCCAGGTTCAGCTCGCCGGCTGCTTCCAGGGCCTCATCCAGAGAAGTAAAATCGGAATAATATTTGCCTCCCAGCGTTCCGGCGGAAACCTGAATGGATGAAAACGAAGTTGCAATCATGGTGGCGGAAAGTAAGATTCCCGACCCTTTTCTTAGCATTCTGGACAGCTTCGTGCTCTGTTTCTTCATTGAAAATGTTCCTCCTTTCGTTGTGTGCCGTTTCCGGAAAACCCGGCAGCCTCTTTCCCTCGTTCCTCCTTTCCGGTGCCGTTCTCTCCTTCATGGGCAACATTGCCTTTTAAATGCTGAGAGGAGTATAACAAAATTCATCCTTTTTTCACGTTTCCTTCACAAACGGTCCGATTTTTGCACAAACGGTTGGAGGGACTGTGCTTTTTTACAATTATGTTTGCGGTTTTTTGTGCAAAATCGCCTGTGATCAGGCTGAAGCAGGGGCTGACTTCTGCCCATGCTCACCGCACAGGCCAAATACAGCTTTAACTGCAAAACTCCCTCGCCGGGTTTTATCCCCAATCTCCGATTGTGGGGCGTGGGCATCCCACGCTTCGCATGGGATATGCCCTCGCCGGGTGGCATCCCACGCT
>JAJQFO010000151.1 GCA_021201095.1 Lachnospiraceae bacterium | reverse complement strand
CATCTGCGGAGATCTGGATTTTGAGGACGGCGGCAATCCGGTCGTCAGGAACTGTATCATGGCCGCGTTAGATCCGGTGCTGGTGGACGCCTATGTCTGCCAGCTGCTGCATTATGCTGTCGATGAGGTTCCCTATATCCGGATCGCCCAAACGCTTGGCGTGGGCTGCGCAGACATCAGCCAGGCGAAAATTACGGTCTGCGGCACGTCATTGGCCGATGAGGAGGAGCTGCCGCGGGAACGCAAGATTGTAGAACTGGAAGATGCAGTATGCGAGGTCGAGTCCTGCAGCGCCTGCTATGGGTATCTGATCCCGGCGCTGGAAATGCTGCGCCAGGAAGGCCTTCTGGAGCAGCTTGATGAAAAGATCTGTATCGGCCAGGGATTTCGGGGCAAGAGGGGCAGACTGGGGATCGGAAACTGCACCTCCCGTTTTACCTACAGCGCGAAGGGCTGTCCGCCTACCGAAGGGCAGATTTATGAGTTCCTGAAGGAATATTTAAAACAGGTTGACCGCAATTAAATAATTTTTAAAGAAATTTTACAAATCTTTTACAATATCTTGTGCGGCGGAAAATTCCTTTGACGAAATCTTGTGAAACCGCATAAAATCAACGTTTTTTGGCCGATTTTCGTCAAAAAGCCCGATTGATTTTGACGAAAAAAATGCGTATAATGGCAGACATCCGCTGAAAGAGGTCGAGGTCTGGCAAATGAGACAGGAATTACCATTGTTTATAGTTTATCTGAAGGAACAGAAGAATGCTTCCACGAGTACGGTAGATTCCTACTTAAGAGACCTGCGGAAGCTGGAGTCCTATCTGGCTGATCAGGGAGTAGAGGAGGTACAGGACGTCACTGCTACAGCTCTGAATTCTTACATATTGCATCTGGAAAAACAGGGGCTTTCCACTGCGACGGTATCGCGCAGTGTCTCATCCATGAAAGCTTTTTTTCACTACATTTATCGGAAACATGAGATTGCGGATGACCCTACAGAACAGATCAAGGCGCCTCATATTGACAAGAAAATGCCTGGTATCCTGAGCATAGACGAGACTGAACGTCTGCTTGCACAGCCGTGCGGGGATTCCCCGAAGGAGCTGCGGGATCGTGCCATGCTGGAGCTTCTGTACGCAACCGGCATGCGTGTTACAGAGCTGGTATCGCTTCCGATGGAAGCGGTCTGCCTGAGGCTGAATTATGTGCTCTGCACCGATGGAGGAAAAGAGCGTGTGATTCCCTTTGGGGATGAGGCAAAGCATGCTCTGGAGCGGTATCTGAAGGATGGCAGAGATGCTCTTCTGAAAGGAGCAAAGAGTGACCGCCTGTTTGTGAATTGCTCCGGAAAATCCATGAGCCGTCAGGGCTTCTGGAAAATCCTGAAATCCTACGCACAGAAGGCCGGTATCTCCTCGGACATCACTCCGCAGACACTTCGCCATTCCTTCGCCGCGCATATGCTGCAGAACGGAGCCCCGGTGAAATCAGTGCAGGAGATGCTGGGGCACTCTGATATTTCAACGACGCTGGCCTATCTGAATCTGGGACTGGATGATACGCAGCGCGTTTATCATGCTGCACATCCGAGGGGATAATAAGTGATAGCAAACATATAAGAATAATGGTAATGAATCAGGACAGTACTTCGCATTCGCTGCGAAGTACGATTGAAAAGGGTATCCTATTTATAATTGAGTTTGTAATTGAGCAGGAGGTGTTTTTACACCGCCTGCTTTTTTGTGCACAGAGCCGGGCATGGAGTTTTGCGGCTAAAGCCGCACCCGGCTCGTAGCCATAAGGAATCCTCCGACTGCGTCGGCAATCCTTATGGCATATCGCGCAGGCGGATAGGGGAGAAAAACGTTCCCCTATCTGATTACAAAGGTGTGAGCAGAAATCAGCAGATTTGCTGCTCGCGCCTCCGATTTGGATGGTATGAATACAGCCGCACTGGTAATTTGTGGCTGCTTTTTTTACACTTGTTTCGGGTAACAATAACATTTGTGAGGGAAACCTCATATTCTGTAAAGAACCTGTTTTGAGAAAGGAGCTATTATGCCAGATAGAAATAGTCAGAACTGCGGCTGCCAGAAAGGTCCGAACCAGTGGGTTGGAAACATTTATCAGCACCTGTCGGAAGCAAACGCGCCGCTGGCCATGAGTTATGTGCCCTATCAGAGTTGGGAAACTCCCTACGAGCCATGTACGGCACTGAAGGAAGGCACCGTATTTCAAAGTCTTTGTAAGCCATTTTGCGGAAAAGGAGGAAAATGCTGGTGAACAGAGAAGGATATCCTTATGGAAATGGCAGACCGGCGCGCGCGGGACGCATGCCTCAGGGACGAATGAGTCAGGAAGCGCGGGATGGATACGACGCATATAACGGAAACTGCGGCTGCGGCGCGCAGGAACATCCGGTCCTGCCGGAAAGCAGAGATTTTTCGGAGATCCCTGTGGAAAATCAGCCTCAGCTGCTGGCGTATATTGATCAGATCAGTTTTTGTGCATACGACCTGATGCTGTACCTGGACACCCATCCAATGGAGGAAGCAGCCGCCGCGCTGTTTGCAAAATATCAGCGAGAGCGTGATCATGCAGTTAAAATATATGAGGAAAAATATGGTCCGATGAGATTTGGACAGTTGGACGGCGGACAGCCGGAGAGTGTGAAATGGGTCAGCCAGAAATGGCCGTGGGAAGGAGGAAAGTGCTAGATGTGGTATTATGAGAAAAGATTAGAGTATCCGGTGAAAATCAAAACGCCAAACGCAAAGCTTGCGCAGGTGATACTCTCCCAATACGGCGGTCCTGACGGCGAGATGGGGGCTTCCATGCGCTATCTTTCCCAGAGATATACCTCTCCGAATGGTACAGTGTCTGCAATCCTTACGGACGTCGGGACAGAGGAGCTGGCTCATCTGGAGATTGTAGCGACCATCATTCATCAGCTTACCCGCGGACTTTCGCCGGAAGAGATCGAGAAGGAAGGATTCGCTCCCTACTACGCGGATCATACGATCGGGATCTGGCCGCAGGCGGCCGGCGGTGCGCCCTTCTGCGCGACGGAGTTCCAGTCTACCGGCGACCCGGTCACAGATCTCGGGGAAGACCTTGCCGCAGAGATGAAAGCCAGGACCACCTATGACAATATTCTGCGCCTTGTCAAGGATCCGGATGTTGTCGACCCGATTCGCTTTTTGCGGGCACGGGAGGTGGTACACTTCCAGCGTTTCGGTGAAGCACTGCGAAGCGTACAGGATCAGCTCGATGCGAGGAACTTCTATGCGTTCAATCCAGGGTATGATGCGCCAACGGCCTGCTTTGCGCCGGAAAATCGCTCAGCTATGTAGTGCGGCTGACGGCGCAGAACAGTGAAATCATTATGCATTGCAGATATATGCAAAAGCAGGAATTTTTATTATCAGCGGCACAATTGCATAGCATTGCATAAGGATGAATTTAGCTGAGCAAGGGGCATCTGCCGGACAGGAAAGAGTCAGCAGATGCCACTTTCCTGCTTTTTTACGCCCGCGCTCCGCAGTCAAAGATGCGGGCAATTAGCACTGTAGCTGTTAACACCGTAATTATTCACACCATAACAATTTACACTGGAAAAACCAGCACGGATATGTTATGATAACCACGTTGCTGTAGTACGGGGAGACAAAAATACAAATGCAGGGTCGCTGCCTGGCCTGGCGGCGTACAGCTGCGGACAGACAGATCCATTCATTTGCTGGCAGCAAGATACAAAGGGGATTGTTTTATGGCTTCAAAATCGGAAACTATGCGGCCCGTTCAGAAAAAAAAGACGGCGGGCCGCCGGATAAAGAAACGGTTGTTCGTGACCAGGTCGGCTGATTCGGAGCGGGATTATTTTGATTATAATTTGCTGGCGGTAGTGATCCTGCTGACCTGCTTCGGACTGATTATGCTTTACAGCTCCAGCGCCTACGAGGCCCTCGTGGAAAACAATGATGATATGGTATATTTCCGTAAGCAGGCGATTATCAGCGCATTTGCGCTTGTCTGTGCCCTGGTTGCTTCCCAGATGGATTACCACAGGCTGGCGGATTTCTCTTTTCCTCTGTATGCGGTTTCCACGTTTTTACTGATCATCACAAAATACGTAGGGCGTGAAGTCAATGGCGCGAGGCGCTGGCTGGGGACTTCTTCCTTTTCCTTTCAGCCTGCCGAAATCGCCAAGATCGCTGTGATTTTGCTGCTGCCGACGCTGATTGTAAAAATGGGACACAAGATGAAAGGCATGAAGCCTGTTCTGATTGTGGGATTTTTTGGATTGATTTCCGCGTTTTGTACATATTATTTTACGGATAACCTGAGTACCGCCATCATTATCTTTGGCATCACCGCGGTGCTGATTTTTGTTGCGCATCCGAAAACCTTACCGTTTGTAGCAGTGGCCGTTGGAGCAGTGATTGTAATCGCGATTGCCGTGGCATATATTATTTTGAGCGACGTAGACGGCGGATTCCGGATCGCCCGTATCCAGGTCTGGCTGCACCCGGAGGACTATGCGAGCTCCGGCGGCTATCAGATCCTGCAGGCTCTCTATGCGATCGGTAATGGCGGATTTTTTGGTAAGGGGCTGGGCAACAGCACACAGAAGCTGGGTTCCCTTCCGGAAGCTCAGAATGATATGATCTTTTCAATTATCTGTGAGGAGCTGGGGGTATTTGGCGCGGCGCTGGTCATGCTGCTGTTTGTCTTTCTGCTGTACCGCCTGTTTTTTATCGCGCAGAATGCGCCTGATCTGCTGGGCTCACTGATCGTGTGCGGCATCTTTGTACATATTGCACTCCAGGTAGTGCTGAACATCGCCGTCGTGACCAATCTGATTCCGACTACGGGTATTACACTGCCGTTTATCAGTTACGGAGGTACGTCCATCTTGTTTCTGATGGTGGAGATGGGACTGGCACTGGGCGTGTCCAGACAGATTAAGCTGAAATGATGAACTTTGTGCGGAAAGAAAACTGTTTGGCAGAGACTGCTCAGAAACCGCAGAAAGAATAGATAGAAGAGGAGAAAAATTATGGGAAATGTAAAGACGAGATTTGCCCCGAGTCCGACCGGACGGATGCATGTGGGAAACCTGCGGACGGCGCTGTACGCCTACCTGATTGCGAAGCATGAGGGCGGCACGTTTATGCTGCGCATAGAGGATACAGATCAGGAGCGGCTCGTGGAAGGCGCTGTGGATATTATTTACCGCACACTGGAAAAGACAGGCTTACAGCATGACGAGGGTCCGGACAAGGACGGCGGATGCGGGCCTTACGTACAGAGTGACCGGCAGAAAGCCGGCATTTATATGAAATATGCGAAGGAATTAGTAGAAAAAGGCGAGGCGTATTACTGCTTCTGTACGAAGGAGCGGCTGGAATCGCTGAAGCAGGAGGTTGCGGGCAAGGAAATTTCTGTTTACGATAAACATTGCCTGCATCTGTCAAAGGAGGAAGTGGAGGAAAAGCTCGCCTCCGGTATTCCTTGGGTCATCCGCCAGAATGTCCCCCGTGAGGGCACAACGAAATTTGAGGATGAGATTTACGGCACGATCGAGGTGCCGAATGAAGAGCTTGATGACATGATTTTGATTAAGTCGGACGGGTTTCCGACCTATAATTTCGCGAATGTGGTGGACGACCATCTGATGGGAATCACTCATGTGGTGCGCGGCAATGAGTATCTTTCCTCTGCTCCGAAGTACAACCGCCTTTATGAGGCCTTCGGCTGGGAGGTGCCGGTGTATGTCCACTGTCCGCTGATTACGGACGCGGAGCATAAAAAGCTGAGCAAGCGCTCCGGTCATTCTTCCTTTGAGGATCTACTGGAGCAGGGATTTGTATCCGAGGCGATCATCAATTATGTGGCGCTGCTTGGCTGGTGCCCGGATGACAATCGGGAGATTTTTTCTCTGCCTGAGCTGGTGGAAGCGTTTGACTACCGGCATATGAGCAAGTCGCCGGCCGTGTTTGACATCCAGAAGCTGCGCTGGATGAATGGCGAATATCTCAAGGCGATGGATGCGGATGCCTTTTATGAGGCGGCTTTGCCGTATCTCGAAAAGGCGCTCACAAAGGGGCAGGACCTGCGCAAGATTGCGGACATGGTGAAGACCCGCATCGAGGTCTTCCCGGATATCCCCGATATGGTGGATTTCTTTGAGGCAATGCCGGAATATGACGTATCTCTGTACACCAATAAGAAATCAAAATCAACGGCGGAGACAAGTCTGGCAGTGCTGAAGGATCTGCTGCCGCGGTTGGACGCGCAGGAGGATTTTAGCAATGATGCCCTCTTCGCTCTGCTGAAGACCTATGTGGAAGAGAAAGGCTGCAAGGTGAATTTTGTAATGTGGCCGGTCCGCATTGCGGTTTCCGGCAGAGCCATGACGCCGGCCGGAGCGACGGAGATCATGGATGTACTCGGCAAGGAGGAGTCACTGAAACGCATCGAAGCGGCGATTGCGAAGCTGGAAGCTGTCGGATGAGACACTCTATTGGGGAACGGACAGCTGCGGCTTTCGCTCTGAGATATGGGCAGTCAAATACTCCGATGCAGGCATTGGGGGATCTGGCTCCGATCCGCTTCGGTCGGCGAATATCCCGCACAAAGTGCGGGATGCCCGCATCCACAATCAGAGATTGCGGACATAACCCGGCGAGGGCTAAATGGATGTCCACCGGACATCCAGCGCCCTCGCGGCAATGAAGGGAGAACATGGGATTTACAACAGCGCAGAATCGTGCGATCACCCACAAAGACGGGCCGGCAATGGTACTGGCCGGCCCGGGCTCCGGGAAAACGCTTGTTATCACACAGCGCACGA
The DNA here is from genome assembly GCA_021201095.1 of Lachnospiraceae bacterium. Taxonomy (GTDB): domain Bacteria; phylum Bacillota; class Clostridia; order Lachnospirales; family Lachnospiraceae; genus Choladousia. The sequence continues at coordinate 10,859 of JAJQFO010000151.1, read as the reverse complement.
AGTACCTGATAGAGGAGTATCATATCAACCCGCGGCAGATCCTGGTCATCACGTTTACAAAGGCGGCCGCCATGGAAATGCAGGCGCGGTTTCAGAAAATCTGTGCCGGAGGCGGCGTGACGTTCGGGACGTTTCACGCGGTCTTTTTTAGCATTCTGAAAAATGCCTATCATTATTCCTCCGCCAATGTAATGAGCGAGGAGGAAAAAAACAGGCTTCTGCGCGGATTGCTGGCGCGCTATGCAGGCAGCGCGGCGGGCGGCACCGCTTCCGGGGAGAGGCAGGGGATGTCTGATGCACGGCTCTCCGGAAACAGTCAGGGGGCATACAGTGCAAGATCTGCAGGAGAAAGGCAGGGAATGCATGGTGCGCCAGCCGGGAGAGGGCAGGGGACGAATGGCATATCGCCTGCGTCGCCGGGGATTTCCTCCGGTGAGGGAGAAGCGGAGACCATCTCGGAAATTGCCGCGGAGATCAGCATGGTGAAAAACGAGCGGATCCCGATCGAACATTATTACTCCCGTTCCTGCTCCGAGGAGATGTTTCGCGCGATTTACCGCGGCTATGAGGAAACGCACCGCAGACAGGGACGGCTGGACTTTGATGACATGCTGACCTATACCTGGGAGCTGCTTACGCAGAGAGAGGATATCCTGCATGCCTGGCAGCAGAGATGGAGCTACATTCTGGTGGATGAATTTCAGGATATTAATCTGCTCCAGTATGAGATTTTAAGGCTTCTGGCTGCCCCGAAAAATAACCTGTTTATCGTCGGAGACGACGACCAGTCTATTTACCGCTTTCGCGGCGCGAAGCCGGAGATCATGCTGAATTTTCCGAAGGATTATCCGGATGCGCAGACCATTCTTCTGGATCAGAATTTCCGCTCTGTAAAATCGGTGATTGACGGCGCGGCGAAGGTGATCGGAGAGAACAGCCATCGCTTTGAAAAGGACATTCACCATGTCCGCGAAGACGGCGTGCCGATTGAAATCCGGGAATTCCAGAACCCGGATCATGAGAGTCTCTATCTGGTTCGACAGATACAGCAGAGACTGGAAGAGGGACTGCCGCTGAAGGATATGGCGATTCTCGTGCGGACGAATCAGGGCGCAGGTTCCATTACGGCCCGCCTGATGGAGTTTAACATTCCATTTTCCATGCGGGAAGCAGTTCCGAACATCTATGAGCACTGGATTGCGAAAGACCTGCTTGCTTACCTGCATCTGGCCTATGTGGGCACGGACCGCGCAGCGTTTTTGCAGGTGATGAACCGGCCGAAGCGCTACATCAGCAGAGAGGCGGTTATGTTTGCGTCATCACGAGGCAGAAATCATTTGCTCAATCATGACGGTGGGTACGCTGCTTCCGAAATACATCGAGGAGAGGCGTATGCGGCAGCAGGAATAGATCAGAAAGATATTCTTATTTCAAAAGAACGGAGCGTTTCTGCGGAGCAGGTATCCTTTGACGCTCTGTATACATTTTATCAAGACAAGGACTGGATGGTAGACCGGCTGGTTCGTTTTGCGGCGGATTTGAAGCTGCTGCCTTCCCTGCAGCCCTTCGCGGCGGTCAATTATATCCGTCTCGGCATGGGATATGAGGAGTTTCTGCGTGAGTACGCCGCTTATCGGCGGATGAAGCCGGAAGAGCTCCTCGATATTCTCAACGAAATTCAGGAGAGCGCCAAGCCGTTTCGGACGGTGGAGGAATGGCTTGCTCACATGGAGAAATATAAGGCTGCGCTGGAGGAAAACCGCAAAAAATCCAGAAAAGAGGAGGAGGACGCGGTGACCATTGCCACCTTGCATGCCTCCAAGGGGCTGGAGTTTTCGGAGGTCTTTCTGATTGATGTGAATGAAGGAACCATCCCGCACCACCGGGCTGCGCTGGAAGCAGATTTCGAGGAGGAACGCCGCCTGTTTTACGTCGGCATGACCAGGGCGAAGGACCGGCTGCACCTGTTTTATGTGAAAGAGAAATATGGAAAGGCGGTCGCCCCGTCCGGTTACCTGGATGTTTTTCTGAATGGATAAGTCAACCGGCTTGCTGGCGGATACCTTATGGCTCTGGCTGCCTGGCTCGTTGCTTCGCGGGAATAAAACGATAACGAACATATATACTCTTCGTGGAACTCAGGAACCGTATGCGCATGTTTGCCTTGGCGCTGTGCGAAAACACCCCAAAAGCCCATCTCACTGTCTGAATAGCCGGATGGCGAGATGGGCAAAAGTTTTTACTCTGTCTGGGTAGCCGGATGGCGAGATGGGCATATATATGCTATGCTGTTTTTGTATTTGGAGGGGCTTATTCCTCTGTTTCGGAGACGAGCTCGTCATACTCCTGGGAGTCGAGCCACTCATCGAAGCCGTCAGAGGCTGCCTCGTATTCGTCGTCGTCCTCGATGTTTTCCAGCACGGGGATGCCGTTTTCACTGTGATAGCGGTAAATGTAGACCTCTCCGTCGAAATTCCGGCCGTTTTCATCCAGCGGCAGCAGTGCAATGTAATTTTTGCCCGCTGCCTCGTACATGGTCACCACCTGGCATTCAACCTCGCTGTCGTCTTCCAGGGTCAGTGTGATCGTGGCAGCGCCTGCACAGTCTTCTTCACAGCCAAGGCAGCTGCCATTGCAATTTTCTAATTCACTCATGGTTGTTCACCTTTCTTTTTTGTTATAATTTTTTTTAACTCTAGCAGATTGTTTATCAAAAGGCAAGTACAGAATTGCAAACATGCTAAATACATATAAAAGTTGCTGACAAGACAGTTTTTTCTGAAAATTTAGAAAATAATGACTGTTTTTTGCTTGTTTTAAAGTGAGAATCATGATAAAATGAGAAAAATATGTCTGAATATGGAGATTTCTTATGAAGCTGATTTCTTGGAACGTGAATGGACTGCGCGCCTGTGTGCAGAAAGGATTTACAGACTTTTTTAATGAGGCAGACGCAGATTTTTTCTGTCTGCAGGAGACGAAGCTGCAGGAGGGACAGATTTCTCTGGAGCTGCGCCCCTATCAATACTGGAATTATGCCGTAAAAAAGGGCTATTCCGGTACGGCTGTTTTCACAAAAAAAGAACCGCTGTCAGTCGCTTATGGAATCGGGATTCCTGAGCATGACCAGGAGGGCCGTGTCATTACCCTGGAATATGCTGCTTTTTTTCTTGTGACCGTTTACACGCCGAACTCCCAGAACGATCTGGTGCGGCTGCCCTACCGGATGGAGTGGGAGGATGCGTTTCTCGCTTATCTGAAAGGGCTCGAGGAGAAAAAGCCGGTTGTGTTCTGCGGAGATCTGAATGTGGCGCATCAGGAGATTGACCTGAAAAATCCGAAGACGAACCACAAAAATGCCGGATTTACGGACGAGGAGAGAGGAAAGTTCTCAAACCTTCTGGCGAATGGCTTCACGGATACGTTTCGCTACTTTTACCCGGATATGGAAGGGATTTACAGCTGGTGGTCCTATCGGTTTCATGCGAGGGAGAAGAACGCAGGCTGGCGGATCGACTATTTTTGCGTCTCTGACTGCCTCAGGGATCGTCTGAAGGATGCGAAAATACACACGGAAGTATTTGGCTCAGACCACTGCCCGGTGGAGTTGGAGATTGATCTGTAGACAGAAGAAAAACGGAGGAATGCTATGGGGGATTGCAAATTCAGGATATTACGGGATAAAGACAGGACTCCGGGGACGAAAATCTGTAAAGACGGCGTACATTTTGGCTATTATGCTGCATCGGATGTGCGGCCGTCCCTGCTGCTGTACAAAAAAGGCACCGAAGAGATTGCGGCCAGGATTGCATTTCCAGAGCCGGAGGTGCCGGGGAATTTTTACTCCATGAAGGTATCGATGGATGCGGATGCATATGAATATAATTATCTCGATGCAGATGAGGTGGTCACGGATCCTTATGCCAGAGGGATCGCCGGCAGGGAGACCTATGGAAAAACACCTTCCTTTACGCCGCATGGTCTGCGGGGCAGACTGATATCGGAAACCTATGACTGGAAGGGCAATCGGCTTCCCGATATTCCGTTTCATGATGCGGTCATGTATCACTTGCATGTGCGGGGTTTTACCATGCACAAAAATTCCGGGGTCAGTCAGAAGGGAACCTTTGCCGGACTTGCCAGAAAAATTCCCTATCTGAAATCGCTTGGCGTCAATCAGGTAAAGCTGATGCCGGTATATGAGTTTTCAGAATTGGAGATTCCAGACTATTATTTTGAACGGAAAATCGCGCCTGAGGCGCTTGCAGATTCAGATGCGTGCGGAAACGTACCAGCGGCAGAGGATGTGGCTGGCGGAGCTGTTTCCGGGATGGATGCGGCCGGCATGCAAACGGTTCATGGTATTGAAATGAACGCAAAAACCAAAGCGGATGCCATCATGGAAAGCAAAAGCGGCAAAAGAGACATCAGAGCAGGAGTGGATGTTACACCAGCAGAAGCAGAGCAAAAAGACATTCTGGCGCATGCTTTTGACAGACCGCGCGGTGAGCAGGAGGAGCAGACCTTCCGGAAAAATTACTGGGGCTACGGGCCGGGCTTTTACTTTGCACCGAAGGCCTCCTATGCCGCATCAGATCGCCCGGATGTGGAGTTTAAGGATCTGGTCAGAGCGTTTCATAAAAACGGGATAGAGGTACTTCTGGAATTTTCCTTTTCCATGCAGACGGACATCGGCATGATCTGCGAGTGCCTGAAATACTGGGCGGATACGTATCATGTGGACGGTTTTTCCATTGTCGGACGAGAGAATCTTTCCGGAGAACTCTCCAGACTGCCGCTCTTTGGCAGCCGCAAGCTGATCTGCAGCTGGTACCCGGACGGGACAGCCGGGGAGAATGCGAAGAGGGGGCACCATCGGATTGCGCAGTCCAACGACGGCTTTATGAACGACGCGCGCCGTCTGCTCAAGGGGGACGCCGGTTCTCTGGAAGGCTTCGGCTGGAGGCTCCGCCAGAACCCTCCCGGCTGTGCGCAGATCAATTATATGACGAACCATGACGGATTTACTCTGATGGATCTGGTGTCCTACAATATGAAATACAACGATGCGAACGGCGAGATGGGCCGGGACGGTTCCGATCAGAATTTCAGCTGGAATTGCGGGGAAGAGGGACCGAGCGGCAAGCGGAAGATCGCACAGCTGCGGATGAGACAGCGTAAAAATGCGTTTGCGATGATGCTGCTTTCTCAGGGGACGCCGATGCTGCTTGCTGGAGACGAGTTTGGAAATACGCAGCAGGGGAATAACAATCCCTGGTGTCATGACAGCGAGCTGACCTGGCTGGACTGGAGCCACACAAAAGCAAACCGGGAGCTGACCGCGTTTGTCCGGCAGCTGATCGCCTTCCGCCAATCACACCGCATCCTGCATCTGGATGCCCAGCTGCAGTGTGCGGACTATCTATCCAGTGGATTTCCGGATCTGTCGTATCACAGCGAGCGCGCCTGGTACGGGGATCTGCGGCATTCGAATCTGCATATGGGCTGCATGTATTCCGGCCATTATGCACAGGAGGAAGGCTTCCTTTACCTGGCATGGAATTTCCACTGGGAGGAGCAGCAGCTGGCACTGCCTCTTTTGCCGGCAGAGTGCGGCTGGTACCGTGTGATGGATACCTCCCTTCCAGAGAGCTTTTTACCGGAAGACGAGCAGGAAGCTCTGGAAGACTGCAGAGTCTTTACGGCACCGCCCAGATCCGTGGTCATTCTGGTAGGGCGAAAAATAATAACAGATGAATCTGAAATCAAGGATTAGGCAGAGGAATAGCAAAATGAAACAGTCTTCTTCAAACAATCAAATCACCTGGGAAAAGGCAAAGGGTCATCTGCGCACCATCACGGAGCACAAATTCCTGGTTATGCAAGGATGCTTTCGGATTGGACTGTACTGGCAGGGACTGACACATGATTTGTCGAAATACATGCCGTCCGAGCTGCTGGAGGGCTTCCGCTATTATGAAGATGGAAAGAGCAGTCCGAACAACGCAGAGCGCATAGACAAGGGATACTCCGAAGCCTGGATGCATCACAAGGGGCGCAACCGTCATCATTTTGAATACTGGCTGGACTATCGGCAGCCTGCGTCTGCTTCAGGGATGCCTGCAGCAGAAGGAAGGAGCGCCCGCCGAAGCGTCCGGGGAGAGAAAAAACATGTGCCCGGGAGGGAGACAGCCTCCTGCATAAACGGCACTGCCTCCGGGGTACCATCTCCTTTACAGACCGTTCAGATGCCTCGGAAATATGTCGCCGAGATGCTGATGGACCGCATTGCGGCCTCCAAGAATTATAATAAAGAGACCTATACGCATCATGATTCCCTTGCCTATTTCGAGAAGGGAAAAGGACATTATCTGATGCATCCGCAGACAAAAAAAGAGCTGCACGGGATGCTGCGGATCCTGGATGAGAGAGGCGAGGAGGAGCTCATCCGCTTCGTGCGTGATTATTATCTGAAAGGGTATCCGATCTGAAAGACTGTCTTGTTTCTGAGAAGATGCTATATCTAAAAAGTACTTGAGAGCTGATCGAGAAAAGCTTCGATGCAAATAAGAATTCAGTGTGAATAAGGCTTCAATGTGAACAAGGGATCCATGCAAATAAGGCTTCAAAACAAAAAGGACGGGGATCAGCTCTCCCCGTCTTTCTTTGGCCTGTTTTTAAATTCTTTGTATTTTCGATCTGCCGCTTTTTTTAAAAGAACAGCAGTCTTCCTGGTATCGTTCCAGATCTCTTTTGGGGATCTGCGCTTTGCCAGACTTTTCTTTTTTACGGTATCGTCCGCCAGATAGATCAGCTGGTTGTTCTCATCAATCCGTTCAAGCCGGACATAATCCATCGAATCCGTGGGCAGGTTCTGCCGGGCGAGTTCCTCTTCCACAAGCCGTTTGATGATATAGTACAGAGTTGCAAAGATCGGTACGCCTATGATCATGCCGACGATGCCAAACAGGCTGCTGAACACCAGAATCGCGACGATGACCCAGAATGCGGAGACACCGGTCGAATTGCCGAGGATCCTTGGCCCGATGATGTTTCCGTCGATCTGCTGCAGGATCAGGATGAAAATGACAAAGGCCAGACAGTCCCAGGGATTTACAAACAGCAGCAGAATACCGCAGGGTATCGCGCCGATGAATGGGCCGAATACGGGGATGATGTTGGTCACGCCGATGACGACGCTGATCAGCAGGACATACGGGATTTTCATAATGGACAGGCAGATAAAACAGATCACGCCGACGATTGCGGAATCGATGATTTTACCGGTGATGAAGCCGCTGAAAATCAGATTTGCCTGACGGCAAATATCCAGAATCCAGGTATCGGCGCCACGGTGATGACAGACGGCGTAGAGCAGCTTCTTGGCCTGACCGATGAAGCGCTCCTTGGACATCTGTGCGTAGACCAGGACAATCAGGCCGACGAACAGGTTGACAACGCCGTTGATCAGGCCCAGAAAGCTTTGCGTGATCGTATTAATCGTTGTATAGAGGTTGGTATTGATCCAGTCAGTGACGAAGCTGATCACGCTGAGAATATACTCATATACCTGAGGATTCCACTCGTTGACCCGGTCGAGATAGCTGTTGAAGGTCGCCTGCATGCCGGGCAGGTCGCTGAGCAGACTATTGATGGTTTCAAAAAGTCTCGGGATCAGGCGGCTGAAAATCAGAAAAACAAGCAGAACAACCAGAACCAGGACCGCCACAATGGTCAGGACACGGGCTGGAATCTGCTTCATATTTTTTTTGCGCAGGATACGTTCTCCGGCAACAATAATCGGATCCAGCACATAGGCCATGCCGAGTCCCAGCCAGATCGATGTCAGGGAGCTGAATATAGAATTGACCGTCTTCATAATAGAAGAACCATTCAGTAAGAGAAAATAAAACGCAATTACGGCTGCAAGCGTTAAGAAAACCGTGGTACACCAGACAAATGCGTTTTTCCAGGTGTTTTTCATACATTTCCTCCATTTATTCCTGTGAAGCAGTGAGCCGGGCAAGCCGAGCCATAAGGACACTGAGTGCCAGTGGCATCCACTCTTCGTTTCGGCCAGTCCTTAACACGCGCCACCGAAGCGCAGGACCGTTAAGTGCCGACCGAAGCTTAGAACCATCGTCCGACCGATGCGGAAATCTGTTTCTAAACATTATACAGCAGGAGTCTGCAGTTTTCAATGAAGTTTTTAAGTCTATTATGAGAGAAGAACGTGGACGTGAAGAACGTGAAAAACACCAGCAGTGAAATCGTCGTGAATGAAATTGCGGAGCACGGCACGGCCTCCGCAGAAATCACAGAGCGAATCGCGACGGCGCTTGACTTTGCTTTATGGGAATGATAGAATTGCGGAAGAAAAAATGGGAGGGACTTCACATGATTGACAATAAAAAGGTGCTGTTCAGCGGCATGCAGGCGACAGGAAATCTGACACTTGGCAATTATCTCGGGGCATTGAAGAACTGGGTGACATTAAGCGATGAATACGAATGCTTTTACTCCGTGGTAGATATGCATTCCATCACGATCCGTCAGGATCCGGCGACGCTCCGCAAAAGAGCGCGTGCCCTCCTGACCTTATATATCGCTGCGGGGTTAGACCCGGAGAAAAACTGTATTTATTACCAGTCCCATGTGTCAGGGCATGCCGAGCTGGCGTGGATTCTGAATTGCTTTACTTACATGGGCGAGCTGAACCGTATGACACAGTTCAAGGATAAGGCGGCGAAGCATGCAGACAATATCAATGCGGGACTTTTCACTTACCCAGTGCTAATGGCAGCGGATATCCTGCTCTATCAGGCGGATGTGGTGCCGGTGGGCATTGACCAGATGCAGCATCTGGAGATTACCAGAGATATCGCACAGCGTTTTAATGGTATTTATGGCGATGTGTTTACGATTCCGGAGGCTTATGTCGGCAAGGTGGGAGCCAAGATTATGAGCCTTCAGGACCCGGAAAAGAAGATGAGCAAGTCGGATGAAAATCCGAACGGCAGCATTTATCTGATGGACGACCCGGATACCATCCGCCGCAAATGTAAGCGTGCCGTGACCGACTCTCTGGGCGAGTTCCGTTATAGTGAAGAGCAGCCGGGTCTGCACAATCTGATTGACATTTTCTGCGCATGCACCAACCGTACGCCGGACGATGTGGTCGCCGAGTTTGCGGGCGGTGGCTACGGCCAGTTTAAGGAAGCGGTCGGTGAGGCGGTCGTGGATGTTCTTTCTCCTCTGCAGAAGCGCGTGGGTGAGCTTGAGAAGGATAAAGCTTATATCGACAGCGTGATTAAAAACAACGCAGAGAAGGCAACTTATTACTCTCAGAAGACTCTTCGGAAGGTACAGAAAAAGATTGGGTTCCCGGAGAAAATCCGCTGAATTCATAAGCATCCAGCAGCTGCCGCATATCCTGCGGCAGTTTGCTTTCGAAGGAAAGCATTTCTCCGGTAATCGGATGCGCGAAGGAAAGGCGATGAGAGTGCAGCATCTGCCTGGGCGCGAGCGGGCAGACGGTGTCAGGATTATAAAGAAAATCTCCCGGCAGAGGATGCCCGATATAGTTCATGTGGACACGGATCTGATGCGTCCGGCCGGTACCGAGAGTCACCGAGGCCAGAGAAAAAACATCGGGGAGCGCTGAAGCTTCCGGTATAGAGAGTTTTCTGCTTCCCGTAAACACCCCCAGCCTCTGGTAATGTGTGACGGCCCGCTCTCCCTTTTCAAAATTCACACACCGTAAAAGAGGCGATCCTTCCGCTCTTGCGATCGGGGCGTCGACCGTGCCGTTCTCCGGCAGTTCACCTTCCGTGACGGCCAGATATTCCCGGTGGATCTGTCTTTTAGCTGACATATCCGAAAGGATCGCACTGCTGAGCATATTTTTCGCGATCAGGACCAGACCGGTGGTGTCCCGGTCGAGCCTGGTCACACAGCGGAAAGTAAAAGGAATCCCTCTGGAGGCGTAATAGTACATCACCGCGTTTGCCAGGGTATTTTCGTAGTTGCCCATGGAAGGGTGCACCGGCATATCGCTGGGTTTATCTACGACCAGGAGGTCCTCATCCTCATAGACGATGGCAAGCGGGAGAGAAACAGGCTTGATGGATTTAGAATCGGCTGCCTCCGCAATCCGAATGGAAAGAGTATCACCGGGGAGCAGAGGACGGTTTGTAAAAACCGGCTCTCCGTTTCGAAGAATGCCGCCGTCAGTGCGTTTCAGCTGCATCAGCACGTGATGTGAGCAGCCCTTTGCCCGGAGAAAGTGTTCTACAGTAGTTGCTCCACCGGCGGCTGCTCCATCCGCAGTCGTTTCACTGGCAGTCGTTTTACTGGCAGCCGTTTCATCCGGCTGTACCGTCCATGTGAGAATCCGGATTCCCTTTTCGCTCATATATAACCTCGCATTACTGGTCATAGCCTGACCACGCATTTGCTGTGCAGTCAGGATGTGATTCATCATAATTATCCCATGTCATAAGTTCGGTGTGTGGTTATTCCTTCACCAGAACCTTCTCAATTTCACAGATATAGAGCGTATGGTAATTCTTCTGCGGATAGCTGTCCGCGTCTACTTTCCTGTCAATGAAGCACTCCGGATCATAAGGCTGTGCAAACAGCTTCCGGCAGATCATGACGATTCTGGCTTCTTCAAAATAGGGCGTTTCCTGCTCATGGACAACACTCAGCTGGGATTTGGCGATCTTGTCCTCATTGCGGCCGGACACGGTCCCGAGGTATCCATAGACCTTTTTATACCCATCCGGCAATACGGAGATGGAGAGTCTGTCGGAGCTGTCGATAAATTCCTTTGTATAGCGCTGCGGGCGGATGACGAG
>JAJQFO010000029.1 GCA_021201095.1 Lachnospiraceae bacterium | reverse complement strand
AAATATTTTGAGCAGTCGCAAGCCACTGTTTACAGGTAAAAAAGTGGGGAAGATTGACAAGAGATCAATAATAGCCATTGGCGTGAACGGATAACAGAAAAAGGATTTTTTCCCCTTTTTCAGCTTCAAATCCGCAGTTGCCAGTCTTAATAAATAATCTGCAATGAAGACAGTTGCAGCCAGCTTATCAATCACTTCAAACGCAGCAGTAGTCTCCTTAAACGCCAAAGGCACCATGCTCACGATAATTATCGCCATCATCCCATAATCATACAAGGTACTGAAACGGTCTTCTCCGTTTGCCGGTTCGATTATTTGATAAGCTCGTTCTCTCTTATTCACAGTTGAATCTCCCTCTATTTTCACGCCTTTCGGGAAAATAGTATAGCACACGTTCAACTGATATTCTATACAAAACCAGTAATGTTTTTTTACACTTTCACGCATTTCCGCTCAACAATACGACTGCCGCCTGTATTCCTCACTCCCGCTCTCAATCACCCGGAACAGATTGTCCAGTCTCCGGATTTTCTGCAGGTGTTTTCTTTTCTTTCAGTTATAGATTGATTTTTGAACACAGTGAATTTAAAATAATATTCTACTACGAAACCTGCAGTCGGCAGCTTTCTACGTATGCTAAGGCAAATCAAAAGAAACCAGGATGATTCTTTAAATGGAAGGGAGTCGAACGATGAAATTCTATGAAATTACTTTCAGTCCGGCATCAGCTGTATGCGGTGCATTTCCGTCTGTCCTGTCGGCGCAAAGAAGCTCGGGAGAGCTGTCACCAATTTAGGCGGCGTAGCGCTTGGAATACTTTGCGTGAACAGAAAAGAGTGCGAACTGTTTCTGTGAAGAGCGCAGGCTTATTATACGAGAAGGCACGAAATGTTCGATACACAGAAGCTTCAAATGACGATACAAAGTCTGAACAGAGAGGGACGTTTTGCATCGGAAAAAACATTCCTGCATCACAGGAAAATAACAGTATATGACCACAGTGTGCATGTAGCTGAAATCAGTCTTAAACTGGCAGATTTTCTGCCAGTTACCGTTGACGAAGATTCACTGATCCGGGGTGCATTGCTCCATGATTATTTTTTATATCACAGAAATGAAAGTGTGAAGACTTATGTTCTGCATGGCTACCAGCACCCCATGATTGCGGCAGATAACGCAAAAAAGGATTACGGGATCAATGACATCGAGGAAAATATTATAAGACGGCACATGTTTCCGCTGACGCCTGTTCCGCCTAAATACAAAGAGGCGTGGATTGTCTGTATAGCGGATAAATATTGCGCAACCCTGGAATACCCGCCTGCAAGGCTCATGAAAAATCACCTGCCAGGTCATAGTTGAAAGCAGCATTCATGCAGTAGATGCTATACTCCTCATCATAGAAAGAGAAGATGGCGTAATGTCATTTTTGCGGATGGGAAACTGCAGCCTCTGCTGAAGGCACTGCACGCAGAGAAGTGCCCTTCTGCTTTGCCAGACACAACATCAGAATGATTATCACTCTGATAGCGTGAAAACCTTTTACAGGCGAAAAATATCCCCTGTGGCAGAAAATCCGGATGAATTCCAGAAGACTGTCACAGGGGTGTACTTACAAAATGTAGCTCTTTAATTTTTCGCGATTCACTCTTTCTCTACTCGAGTTAAAAAGCAGAATATATTTCTTCCAGCATTCTTCCAGCGCACCGCTGAATCTCCCCAAGAGATAACGGATATTCTGCATCCTCGTGGCGAAGAGCATACAGGATGTCATCGATATCTCCCTGTGCTCCCGGCATCGTCAGATCATTGCCTGCCTTGACGCATCCGCTAGCTTTGGCAAGTGGGTATTTCATATTTGGAAATGGATTTGCACCAAGCATACAGATCAGACTCTCCTCGGTTGTGCCCCAATCCGTCATCACGATGCCCCGGTATCCCCATTCCTGACGCAGTGCCGCTGTCAATAGATCGTAGTTATTGGCCGTGTGCACTCCATTCAGTAAATTATAGGAAGTCATCATTGCCTTCGGCTGTGCTTGTCTCACACAAATCTCAAAACCTTTCAGATAAATCTCTCTCAGTGCTCGCTCGCTGACATGACTGTTATTTCCCAGACGGTTATCCTCCTGATTATTGCATGCAAAATGTTTCACCGTGATTCCAACTCCTGGTCTGCTCTGCACCCCCGCTGTACAAGCGGAGGCGCATTGGCCGGATACCAACGGATCCTCTGAATAGTATTCAAAGTTTCTTCCACATAATGGATCTCTTTGAATATTCATTCCCGGAGCCAGCCACAAGGATACTCCAAACAGTTCCATCTCTCTTCCAACAATCTCTCCAGCCTGCCTGATTCTCTCACAATCCCAGGTCTGCGCCAGCAGCGTGTCAATTGTAATTGCCGTACAATACTGATAGTGCTCTGTGGTATCCTTGAGATCCACAGCCGGGACTGCATCATTCGGAAGATAATGCAGCAGTCGTTCCATATCCGGTGTTGGCGTCTGAAATTCATTAACCAGTTCTCCGTCCTTTGTGTGAAAAATCTTAGTCAGTCGCAGACCAGCAGGCCCATCTGCCAGTGCGATCGGAGGAATTCCCCGGTTGCCTGCCATAAGGCTTGTGTGAAGTTTGAAATACTGATAATAAGAAAAAAATCTCGTCCATTATCACCCACGCTGCATTTTACGTTGGCTGGCCAAAGGGCTGGGCTGTGTTCAACATGGCAAAGGAGATCTGGACAGATGATGCAGCTCCAACTGATGCAAAGGCGGCTCTCTTGGAGCCAGTCTGCCTGCCAGCAACAGCCAGACGACAACGCAGTCCGGAGATATTGTCCTGTACAATGGCAATCAGATTGTAATCTTTTACGGTTCAAACTCCTGGAGTTACACCCGGCTGGGGCATATCGATGATCTGACCGGATGGCAGGAAGCACTTGGAAACGGTGATGTGACAGTCACTTTTTCAATGGATTGAGCAAATACTATAAACTATGAGTTACGGAGAGAGCCGGGAAGACATTTGCAAATCAGAACAGACTCATCTGTCTGTCAATCCAGCTTTCCTGCTTTGCTTCGTGAATCTGATCATCCGGATGACCCTCTCCTATCAGGAACGGAGACTCCGGATTATGTAACCGCATATTCTTTTTCTGGAACATTCGGTTCTATATCTTTCCCATATGGTGTGATCGTGACAAACCAGTATTGACCGTAAGGCGCAATCAGATCCATGTATGGAAACATTGGCGCAGGGTTTTTGGTGCAGAAACCGATCAGGTCAACGGCATCCGGTGACAGAGTGTACCTGGTCACAGAGACAGGATTGTAGGGATTGCGCACGCAGACAAAACCGGCCTGAAGCCGGTTTGCAAACCATCTGGAATAAAACGCCGGAATATCCGTCCGAAGCCCTGTCTGTAAAATCATGTCTGTCACCTTTTTTCTGAAATTTTGAGTATGAAGCATCTGCCTGTCACCAGTTTTTCATGCTTTCAAGCATCTCGGTCTCGTAGTCTCCAAAAATATCTGCATTACGTCCGCCGTGCCGCAGATTTGTTTCTACACTACGCTCTTCATCTTCAAATTCCCAGATATGATAAGCAAGGCCGCGATACTCAAAATCTATACTTCCGCAACCGTCTTCTTTACAGTCCTGCTTTTACACCTGTCAGAATTTGTCCCGATATCCCAGTGTGGCTGCCAGATTTTTGATCCGGCTCCACGCCCTCCCCACTGCTGGCATCATACATATTACCACAGAATCAGTTGCAGCGGGTTG
>JAJQFO010000128.1 GCA_021201095.1 Lachnospiraceae bacterium | reverse complement strand
ATCTCCACCTATTTTTTGCGCTTTTCAGAGTGGAATTTACTTTTTCACTTCAGCTTTAAATTGTAGTAGGCCTGGAAAACCTGAGAGGCGATAGGCACCGCAGTATCACTTCCGGCCCCGCCGTCCTCCGCTATTACCACAACGACCAGATCTGCCTCCCCGCTGCTTCCTGATGAATACCCGACAAACCAGGAATGCGTGCCGCCGTTCTCATCCGAACCATATTCTGCTGATCCGGTTTTTCCTGCAACGGTAAAATCATACCAGCTTAATGCAGTCGCAGTGCCGCTGATCACCGTTTCCTCCATGAATTCCTGCAGAATAGAGGCTTCCTCTGTGGTCATTAGTCGTTTGTATTTGGATGGGCTGTTGGAGGATACAAGCGTACCGTCATTTGCCTCGACATAGTCCACCAGATAAGGGCGCATCATCACCCCGTCATTTGCCACAGTTGCGGTGATCATAGCCATATGAAGTGGCGTCACTTCGGTATTCCCCTGGCCAATCGCCGTCTGCATGATTTCACCGTAGGAAGCATCGCTGCTCAAATCAAATTTTGACGCACTGTGCTGAAGCGATGTCGGAAGAGTCAATTCGTCGCCCAAAAGGAATTCTTCGCAGACAGAAGCCAGACTGTTTTTCTCAAGGTTCAGTCCGATACTCGCAAAAGTTGTATTACAGGATTTTGCAAAAGCCGTTTTCAGATCAACCGTACCATGAACCTTGTAATTGTAACAGTGTATGGACGCTCCACTTTCTTCAAGTGTACCCTCACAATCAAAGGAAAAATCTGAGTAAGTCGTCGGATTCTCCCGTATATAGGCAAGAGCTGTTAATATTTTAAACGTGGAGCCTGGCGGATACAGCCCTTGTGTGGCTCTGTTCAAAAGTACAGAGCTGGTACTGTCATTTACGACCTGTTCCCAGATCTCCGAAATGGAATTCGGATCAAAATCCGGTTTCGAAACCATTGCCAGAATTTTACCAGTATCAGGCTCCATCGCGATCACGGCGCCATTATAGCTTCCAAGTGCGCTGTAGGCAGCCTGCTGCAGCGTCGTGTTCAAAGTCGTATATACGGAATCTCCCAGCTGTTTCTCATCCGATTCTTCACGAAGCTGGGTTAAAACAGACGTATGAGAAGTCATCAGGTCAGAATTACTGGTGGATTCCAGACCCGACTTTCCAACTGTCGAGTAGCCGACAACATGAGAAAACACATTGCCATATGGATATACACGCGTCTCTGTCCCATCCTCCGCCACACTTGTATATGCCAGTGTCTGCCCATCCGAAGAATAAATTGAGCCTCGTACATACTTGTCCTCATTTGCGTCCTGCTTGGTATTATAAGAGCTGGAATTCAGAGAATCTGCCTTCCAGACATTCAGATAGACAAGATATCCGATCATGGCAATAAACAAAAGAATAAAAGCATAAGTTACGATACCCAGCTCCGTATTGCGGCCCTTCGTGTCAGTCGGCTCGGATTCCTGTTCAAAATGGACTTCTCTGACAGGAGGTTTTTTTTCGTCAGCTGATTCTTTTTTACTTTTTTTTCGAAAAAGCTTCATTCCCATATTGCCATCCTCTCTCTGCCAAAACCTTTATTCTTCTTCACTGTAACGCCTGCGTCTGCGCCGGGAAAATCTGGAAGATGCCAAGCCGCCAGACTTGCCGCCTGCATCAGCAGGATCGTCTGTCATACGGCCGGAGGCAGAGCTTCTGTAGTCTGTATCAGCATCCGTGCCTCCCTCTGTCGGATAAGAACGGCTTCCGCTCTGAAAGCCGGAAGACTGCGCCTCTCCCGGATAGCCGTTACCTGCAGGAGGATATACACTTCTCCCATAAGAGCCTGGAGACTGCGATGCCCCCTGGTAGCCGTTTCCCGCAGGCGGATATGCACTTCTGCCCTGAGAGCGGGAAGGCTGCACGCCTCTTTGATAGCCATTTTCCTCAGACGGATATACGTTTCTGTCATAAGAAGTATAGGGCTGCGGCCCCCTCGGGTAGCCATTCCTTTCGGGCGGATATGTGCTATTGCCGTAAGAGCCGGCCCCCTGCGGACCGCCTCTGCGGATATTTCCCCCGTAAGGAATATTTTGCGCAGCCTGCATACGCATGGTCTCCTTTTGTTCTCTTTTGACTTCTTCATCGTTGCGGAGCATATACAAGCCCTGCACGATTGCAAACATAATAATCGTACTCAAAACAGAGCTTCCGCCATAGCTCACCAGAGGAAGAGTCACTCCGGTGAGCGGAATCAGCTTAATGGTGCCTCCGATTGTCAAAAAGACCTGAACTCCATAGGTCGTGCCAAGTCCGACTGCTACGAGACGATAATATTTATTTGTCAGCTGCATGCCTATGTTAATAAACATGATAAAGCAACTCATGCAGACCAGAATCAGACAGATGCCGAAAATCGTCCCCAGCTCTTCTGCGATAGCTGCAAACATCATGTCCTGCTCTACGATCGGAATGGCTGTCGGAGAACCCTGATACAGTCCGGTGCCGAACCAGCCTCCGGCCGCGATGGAAAACAGGGCCTGCGCCGCCTGATAGCCGGTAAGCTGATAATCTGCAAAGGGATCCAGCCAGGCCTGCACACGTACCCGAACATGGGAAAACAGGAAATATGCGCCAACGCCTCCGACACCTCCTGCCAGAATCCCGGCAAGGGTATAAAATGGATTTTTGGTTGCAATAAATATCATAACCAGATATGTAACAAAGAAAATTACCGCACTTCCCAGATCCTTTGATACCACCAGAATCAATACGTGAGCCGCGGCAAGGCAGGTTGCGATCACAATCCTGCGAAAGTCTTTCGCGTGATTCAGAAGTCCGGCGATGGCAAAAACATAAACAATTTTCACAAATTCAGAAGGCTGAAAGGAAAAGCCCCCTATCGAAATAGAAAGCTTCGCACCATAGGTCGTACGCGCCGCAATTGCCACAAGGCCGAGCATTCCGATTCCGAGAAGTGTATATGCGTAATACATTTTCGTAATAAAGCGCAGCTTTCGTATAATAACCGGAATCAGCAGAGCCAGAACAGTGGCTGCCACCGCAATAACAAACTGTTTCAGACATTCATCATAATCCAGCCGTGCAATCATGATAAATCCAATGCTAAGAAGCATGCACATATTATTGATCAGCAGCCTGGACGCCAATGGATAGATAACCCGGAACAAAATCAGAGTCAGCAATAAATACAGCACCTGGGCACCATAAAAAAACAATACCTCTATCTCCTGCAGTTCCAGATAGATCAGGGCATATCCGACAAAATGCATGAAAAACATCAGCATATTCTGACGTAAAAACAGATACTGTCTGGAATCCTCATCTTTTTTGCGGAAGACAGTATAGCATTGCATGGTATAAAATGCCATTAGTACAAGCATCAGATATTTTGAAATCTCATAGAGCAAGCTGATCATATGCTACTCAACTCCCCTTTTAAAGTGACCTTTTGTCGTGCGAAGGTCCGCATTCCGCAGACTGGACAGATCCTTTCCTGATAAAACCCTGCCAAAAAGATCTTCGTAAATACTCAGTACATGCCGGGTCTCTTCTCTTGTCTCAACCGTAAAGGAAACGCGGACAGAGGAAGGACTGATCTTTTTAATGTCTTCAAAGCAGCCTGCCAGGTGCAGCGGGACAGAATTATAAATGGTATTTGTACAAAACAGGCAGCGTGTAAGCACCGGAAACACAATATTTTTACGGTCACGCAGATACAAAAGTCCCCCCTCTTTGCAAGCGGTGGTATTCTTTCTTAGACACTGAGCAGACTGCATCAGAGGCTCCCGGCCATAGATGACAAGCTCACTGCAGCGGCCTCCGCCAAGAGACATAAGCTCCCGTGCATTCAGCTCAGCAGGGTATGTAAAACGTGAAATACCATCTTTCCTAAGCTCCTCACGGGCCGATTGGTTAAATGTATACAGGCAGCTGTCTGAAACAACCGTTCCGGAAAATGCATGTCCCTTCAGCCAGGCAAGCTCATCCATTGTCTGTACCAGAAAGCCGTCCATACAGCCAAGCAGATCGCTGACAGCCGGATCCTCCAGTACAGCATATCCCGCCTCTCTTAAAATGGGAGGCATGCAGAACATACACCGGGTGCCAAAGCGCCTGGCAGTATCCATCTGAATTTTCAGTCTGGCACAGGAGCTGCTGGCAGGCTGCCCTCTTTTGCCAAGCAGGAAGGAATCCAGATAGATGGTGTCAACTATATCCGGCAAACCTGCCTTTGCGATCCCTTTCAGCCAGCGGAAGACTTCATCCAGCTGCTCCATTGTCGTGACAAGAATATTGAGAGAGGGAACCGTGCTTTTTCTACACGAACTCACTTTCTCAGTATCTGTCAAAGCATCCTTTCTGTGCGAAATCACTTTCTCAGCATCTGACAAAGCATCCTTTCTGTGCGAAGTTATATTCGCAGATTCTGCCAAAACACAAGATTCATAAGCTTTCGCATCTGTAAAGACATCCGCAGCCGCATCTTTATCTGCATTTAATTCCATGCGCTGTCTCAGGCTTCCTCTTTCGCAGAGTATCTTCTCTTTCAGCTGATCCAGAGCGTTTCTGCGCAGCTCATTCAGCATCCGCACCGGCAGAAAAAGGCCATCTGCCAGGTCAATCCTCAGCTGCACAAATTCAAAGGGCGTACCGCCTGTTTTGCGCATCTGACGGGATACATCATCAGTTGTAGCGGCATTCGTTCTGGCAGTCTCTGGTACATCGCCTCTCACTTCAACCTGAAAGCCTTCATGATCTGCTGCGCCGGCAGTCCATAAACTCAGTATAACAGGCTCGTTCGGATAAATCCTTAAGTCCCCATTAATTTTTACTGTGGATTTTTCTTGCAAAAAAAGCTGATTTCGTTCGTTCCTTTGTCTTACAGCTGCGGCACTTTTATCCGCCGCAGGATTCTCCATAATCATAGAAGGACCGTTTTTCATTTGATAGTATCCGCTGGAATAACCTCCGCGATCGAATAATTCTGTCAGAGCCCTGCGATCCTTCTCTTTTATACGATATCCGTTCCGCCCCTCCTGCCTGTACAAATCCATGTATTTACGGTATACAGAAGTGACCCCGGCTGTATACTGGGGCGATTTCATCCTGCCTTCAATTTTAAAAGAGGAAATTCCAGAATCCATCAGATCCGGCAGAATATCCAGTGTACTCATATCCTTCATGCCAAGCAGAGAGCTTTTGGATTCAGATAGCTGCTTCCTGCTGTCCTTATCAGGAGCTTTGGCACAATCATAAGGAAGACGGCAGGGCTGTGCACAGCGGCCGCGATTTCCGCTTCTCCCGCCAAGCAGACTGCTGAACAGGCAGCGGCCTGAGTAACAATAGCACATGGCGCCATGGATAAATGTCTCCACTTCCACGCCGGTGTGGACGATAGACTGCACTTCGCTAAGAGAAAGCTCTCTGGCGGGCACCACACGGCTGATCCCGTGACGCTTCAGCCACAGTGCTCCGCCGGAGGTTGTAACGCTCATCTGTGTGCTCGCATGCAATTCCAGTCCTGGAAAGGTCTCACGCATAACGCGAAGTACTCCCAGATCCTGCACAATCACTGCGTCAAGCCCATGATAATAGAATGGCGCGAGCCAGGGAATCAGCTGTTCCTTAAGCTCACGTTCTTTTAAAAGGGTGTTTACCGTAAGATATATTTTCCTGCCGCGCAGATGACAGTACTCGATACCTTCTATCAGCTCAGTTTCATCCGGATTGTCCGCATACGCCCTGGCACCGAACATCTGTCCGCCAATATAAACCGCGTCTGCGCCTGCATCTACGGCCTGACGCAGTGCCTCCAGAGACCCCGCCGGCGCAAGCAATTCTGTCATGCTTCCTCCCATCTCAATCAGTCAGCTGCATTGAATACGATATCCTCTCCTTGAGCGCTAAACTGCCATGACCGGTTAATTAGTACACAAAACGAGTCAAAGCCCCCGATGCAAGCATACGGGGCATCAAAATTGTAGCGATGCAAGCATCGGGGTATTTGACCCTCGCGGCAGTCGCCAAATATCCGTGCAAGCACGGCTACTTGGCTCGTTGCTTCGCGGGAATAAAAATATTCTGTTTCATGGCAATGCATCGGCAGTCAATGACCGGTGGTCTTCAGCTGTGTCTCTAACTGTATGACCTCTTTCTGAAGCTCCGCGCTGCGGTCTTCAAGTGTCTGCACCTGTTTTTGTGTATTTTCCAGACGGATCTGAGAAGTAATGATTTCATGGCGAAGCTCATAGATATCTCTGTCCTTTTCTGAAAGGATCTGTTCCAGCTCGTCCACTTTATTCTTCATTTTAAAGTAATCGTCAGCAGCGTTCAGGTTCAGAAGGATGGATTTCATATCCGGGGAAAGCCTCTGATATCCATCCAGATTCCGCAGCTCTGAAATTTTGCCGTTCAGATAAGCTGCAACGCGCTGCAGATATTCTTCGCTTTCATATCCGCTCAGTGTATATATTTTCCCGGCTATAATTACCTGGGTACTGTTTTTGGCTGACATATAATTCTCTCCAAATGCATCAGGCATATATATTTTCATACGGTCTTCGCGGCAAATGCAAAGGCCGCTCCTGAATAGTTACCATCAGGCTTTCAAACGGCACTGGCGGCGAGTATGAAAACCTGTTCTGACTAGTTACACGAATATCTGAAAATCCCTGTGCGAATCATTATAAACGCAGATTCCTGAAATTACAACTACTACTTTTTTATTCCCGCGAAGCAATTTACAACTGTATTCAGCTTCATTTTTTTGAAACCACATCCTGCTTCCTTATCTTCCCGCCGACGAAATATGCTCCCTCGCAAGAGCAGTTACGACGCGTCCCTTCGGCGTACGGTTGATAAAGCCATTTTTAATCAGATATGGCTCGTATACATCTTCAATTGTCCCCGGGTCTTCCCCGATCGCAGCAGAAAGTGTGTCGAGACCTACCGGGCCTCCATTGAATTTATCAATCATGAGTGTCAGGATGGAACGGTCTACTGAGTCCAGACCAAATCGATCCACCTCCAGAAGATCCAGTGCCTCAGTGGCAATGGCGGCGGTGATCCGCCCGTCATAACGCACCTGCGCATAATCTCTGACACGCTTGAGCATACGGTTAGAAAGCCTTGGCGTCCCTCGGGATCGGCGTGCAATCTCCAGTGCGCCGCGGTTATCAATCTCCACCTGCAGCACGGCTGCCGAGCGCTGCACGATCGTCTGTAATTCTTTTTCGGAATAATAATCCAGATGATTCACAACTCCAAAACGATCCCTGAGCGGTGCGCTGAGCATTCCGGCTCTGGTCGTAGCCCCGATCAGCGTATAATGCGGCAGATCCAGCCGCACAGAACGCGCAGCCGACCCTTTCCCAATTACTATATCGATGGCAAAATCCTCCATTGCCGGATAAAGGACCTCTTCAACCTGACGGTTCAGCCTGTGGATTTCATCGACAAAGAGGACATCTCCCTCCTGGAGATTATTCAGGATGGCAGCCATTTCTCCCGGCTTTTCGATCGCGGGGCCAGAAGTGATTTTGATATTCACGTCCATTTCATTTGCGATAATACAGGCCAAAGTTGTCTTACCAAGGCCGGGAGGGCCGTAAAAAAGGACATGATCCAAAGCGTCTCCTCTGGCTTTTGCGGCTTCTATGTATATTTTTAATGTGCTTTTGACTTTTTCCTGTCCGATATAATCCTGTAAAAGACGCGGGCGCAGTCCTGCATCCAGCCGGATATCTTCCTCCGTCGCGTCCGTAGCGATCACTCGTTTTGCCATGCAATTCCTCCCCGCCTGCTCTCAAGGCGAATCATGACGCCCCGCGTCACTTTCTGAGTACCCGTTTGCGCTCAAGTACAGCCGTTTTCTGCAATAGTACCTTAGAAGCTGCTTCGCAGCCGTTTTCCGCAGTAATACCTCAGATCTGCTTCAGCGCAAGCTTCAGAATCGTCTCTGTATCCATGTCTTCTGTAATGGCGCATTTTCTGACCGCGCGCAATGCTTCGCCGGCAGAATAACCAAGTGCTACAAGTGCCTGCACAGCTTCATCTTCCGCGTTCGTATGTCCGGAGCCCCCGGCTGAAGCAGACTCTGCTGAGGTTAGCTTATGTTCGAATGCATCCTCCAGACTCAGCTTGTCCTTTAGTTCAAGAATAATTTTTTTCGCGCTTTTTGCACCGATACCAGGAGCCCGCGTGATCGTCTTTGCGTCATCTGAAAGGACTGCAAAACGCAGATCATCCGCTGTCAGCGCCGACAGGATGCCCAGAGCTGCCTTTGGGCCGACACCGCTCACGTTGATCAGCAGTTTAAATAAATCCAGATCCTCCTCTTTTAAAAACCCGTAAAGGCGAATCGCATCCTGACTGACGCTCATCCATATAAAAACCTTTACCTCCTGCCCGCGCGGAGGCATTTCCTGCGCGTCACGGGAAGAAACAAATATCCGGTAGCCCACCTGGTTTACATCCAGAATCAGAACCGCCTCTGATACGGCATCTACGGTGCCTTTTAAATATGCTATCATCTTTCGCTTGACCTCCTGCGCTGCTGCTTATTCGCAGCTGCTTTTCTATACTGCTGTTTCATTATCAGACTAAATTCTCAGGCATGCTGCATAACAGATATAGTCAGTCTTTTTCAGGGTATCAATCTTTATCTCAACAAATTACCCGGCAGTCGTTTCAATATTTCCATGGAAAGAATACCGATAATCAGTCCCGTCACCAGACCAGAAAAAAGCAGTATGGGAAAATAGTAAAGCAGATTCAGATTTTCCACCAGAAAGATTGCAACAATGAGCTGTCCGATATTGTGCGAGATACCTCCAAGTATGCTGATGCCGATCACGGAAAAAACTCCGGTCTTTTTGGAGAGCGCCATCACAGACAGACTCAGCAGGGCACCGGCCAGGCTATAGGCGATGGAAAAAAGGTTTCCAAATAAAAAGCCTGACAAAATCACACGCAGCACAGAAACACAAAATGCCCCTGGGACACCGATTAATATAAGGATCACAAGCGACATGCTGTTCGCCAGCCCAAGCTTTACGCCCGGTATTCCGTAAAAAGAAGGGAAAAGTGACTCCACATAGCTAAGTATCATCGCCAGCGCAGTGAACATTCCCAGATAAGCCGTTTTGTATTTCATAAAAATGCCTCAAATTAAGCTGTTTCGTGTTTTTTTATATTTCAAATCAAGATGTTTCGTGTTTCATAAAAAGGTCTCAAATTACTGACTGCTATAAACTGCGAAAAACAGGTTATAATGACTCCTTTTATCCTGTCACAGCATCCAGTCCATCATCATCTTCGTCATCAGTCACCTGAACCACCACACGGTTAGGCAGACAGACAATCATTGTGCCTGCTACGGATATATGTCCCTGGCTGATGCACAATCCATCCGGACAGCTCGCTTCAGCCATATAGGCCTCGCCGTCTTTTATGACAAGCACATTCGTGTCATTAATCTCAATTGTCTGATCTTTAGACAGTGAATAAGTGCCCCAGATCGTCCCGTTGACCTCCACAACTACCGACTTTCCTTCATTCTGCGTCAAAGTCCGCCATATAAAAAAAACAGCACACAGAATACACACAGCCAAAATCAATTTTATATCTGTTTTTTTCATCCGTATCTCCCATACTCGGACGGTTCTCCGCCAGCAGACCGCAAAAATCCTGTGGCGAACGTCCATCGAAGCTTACTATAGCATAAAAAAAGGACAAAATCAATCGTATGTTCGATTTCATCCTTTTTATACACACGGCCGGTCAAGGGGGTTTTTGCTGCTGAAGCCGCACCCGACCAGCGCAACGGAGATAATGGGAAGCCTTCCCCTATCCGATGCAATCTTTTGGTTTACTTTTTCCAACGCTGTTATTATAGTACTTTTCTCTGCCGTGAGAATCCTATTTCCATGTTTTAAAGAATACATGGTCGCCAATCTTCAGGTAGGAGGCCGTCAATCCCAGTTTCTTATAGGAAGAGGATGTCATAAAAAACAGGTACGTAAATTTCACTGTTTTTCCATTCACAGTCAGGGTCGGTGTTTTCCCGGTTTTATAGGTTTCATTCAAAGCTATGAGCTTTTTGGCTGCTTTTTTGCAGCTGGAGCTCACGGTTGTCGTTCCGGCGAGTGCCTTTGTCAGGCTTCCGTTCCGGGCAGCTGCAAATTGACTGGTCGAATAGATCACTTCCCGCAGGGTAGATGCCTCAAACGAATCGCTGTTTACCCGGTTGAGTATCACGAGGCCAACCGCCAGCTGACCAGTATAAGACTGGTTTCCTGCCTCACAGTATATGATTGCCGCAAGAAGAGTCTCGTCATCCACAGCCTCATCCGTATAATAAGTATCTTCCACAGAGACAGTAGCCAGATCAATCCCATTGATCTGAGTGAGTGTACCGACACCGTTATTGTCAAAATAATACGTATATTGCCCGACGGTGACGCTTTTATTCGTGACCTTTTTATAGGTTTTTGTGTTGAAATAATAGTATTCACCATCAATTTCCTGAAGGCCTGAAACACATTTGCCATCGCTGCCCAGATACTTGCTGCCCTTCCACTGGCTGGTCAGGCGGACGCCCTTGGAGTTTACGTAATATCTGCCAACCCAGGAACTCTTTACCATCACCCCGTTACTGCCGAAGTAATAGTATTTACTGCTGAGGCAAACCCACTTCTTTGTCACCATCTTACCAGTAGTTTTAGAAAAATAATAGGTTTTTCCGCTTATCGTCTTCTTTCCGGAGGTGCGAACTCCTTTGGCGTTGAAATAGTAATAATATCCGCCAATCTTTTTCCGGCAACTGGTGTAGAGCGCACCGCCGCTTTTTCTGGCATAATAATACTTCGAGCCGGATTTGATCCAGGTCCCGCTGATCAATGCACCGGTCTTTTTATTAAAGTAGTAATAATAATCTCCAATCTTCTGCAGGCCAGTCACTCGAATGCCATCAGCATCCACATAATATTTGCTGTTAATCCATTTGCTGCGGGCAAGCTTTCCACTGCTTGAATACCATGAATAGCTCCCGTCTGTGTTCTGCTTCCAGGCTGCGTCCGCTTTCACATGGATACACAAAAACATCAGGATACAAAAGAATCCCGCTACGATTAGCCTTTTCCTGCATGTGCTTTGAACTGTCATGTACACTTCCTCGCAAATATCCGCAAATCACTTGATCTGCTGTTTTTATGAAAACAACAGAAAGTCTTGTTGAAAACCTTCCGTTCAGAAGTTTTTGAAGCTCCGTTTAATAATTTGTAATATTTAATTCATATTATATGTTGTTTTATTTAAAATGTCAATCGTTTTCTTAAATAATTATAAATAATATTTTCCCTTTTGACTCATTTACAATCCTCCGCATGGCATTTTGAAGCTTTTTCTGACACTCCTCATTCACAGAAGACAGTTTTGCACGGATTCCTTCTTCCACAAGCTGATCTATCGATTTTCCAAAAATCAGCGTGTTCCACATTTCTTCATTCTTGTTTTCGCCGCTGCTTATATAAGCAATCAGATCCTTTGCCTGCTCCTCACTGCCCACAACCGGAGAAACCTCTGCGGTAACATTCGCGCGGATCAGATGGATGGACGGGGCTTCCGCCACAATTTTGACACCATAACGATTGCCCTGCCGGATCATCACAGGCTCTCCTATCGCAATCTCATCCCTGGCGGGCGGAATGGTCCCATATCCGGTAGCGCGGACGGATGCAAGAGCCTGTGCGACGGTATCATATTCTTTTTTCTTCAGGGACAGTTCACTGATCAATGAAATCAGCTGGTATTCGCTGCTGATTTCTGCTCCTGTCATTTCACTGAGAATCTCGTAATACAGAGAACCAGGCAGGGATACCTGCACCTGAGTGCTTCCATCGTTCAGATTGGTCCGTTCAATTCGAGCCTGCGTGATATATTTACTCTCAACAGGAAATACGTTCCCCATATCCGTAATATCACGCATAGTATGAAGAGGCTGCATTGCCTTTTTGACAGACTCAAACAGGGACTGCTTCAGCCAGTGACCCTCATACAGCGTTTCCACCCATTGCGGGAGCCGGAAGTCCACCCGGGCAAGCGGGAACTCCAGAAGGAACTGCTCCAGAACCATGCGAAGCTCTGCCTCGCCTATCTTTTCACAGTCCAGGATAATTGTATGCACCCCATAAGTCTCAGAAATTTTCCGGGAAACAGATTCTGCTTCCCTGGAATGCGGTCTGGCCGAATTTACAACTACAAGAAAAGGTTTTCCCATTTGCTTAAGCAGACCGATGGTCTCTTTTTCCGCCTCATAAAAGCTTTCTCTGGGCAAATCCCCAAAGCTTCCATCGGTTGTGATTACAAGACCGACCGTAGCATGATCAGTGATGATTTTTTTTGTGCCGATTCGGGCGGCTTCCCTGAAAGGAATCGGACTGGAATTCCAGGGAGTTTTTACCATCCGGGGTTTGCCGTCCTCTGCTATGCCTTCCGCTCCCGGAACGAGGAAACCCACACAGTCTGCCAGCCGGATTTTCATCACAGTCTCATCGCCAACATCAACCGGAAATGCCTCTTTGGGAACAAATTTGGGTTCTACTGTAGTAACGGTTTTTCCGGACGCACTCGCAGGCAATTCATCTCTCAATGTTTTCCGGTCTGCCTCATTAATAGAAGGCAACACCATCTGCTCCATGAACTTTCTTACGAATGTTGACTTTCCAGTCCGCACAGGGCCAACTACACCTATGTAGATCTCGCCGTTCGTCCGCGTACGGATGTCTCTGTATAAGTCGAATTTTTCCATAAAAAGACCCCCTGCATATACTGCCCACATCGTGGGTGTCACTGCTTCAATATATGCGGGAGGGATGAAAAATATTATAGATTTTGTTTACGCGGGCTGCGTCTGACGGCAGCCGTAAAAATTCTTTTCACAGCCCTGCATATAAAAAAGGCACAATCTTCGGAAACATTGCGGACTGTTTCCTGAAGATTGTGCCGCGCGTACAGATCAGCTTGCGGAACGTCATCTGTACGTGTCTCAAAAGGATCCTTGATGATTGCGGAGCATCAGAAATCCTTCTGACACAAGGAGGTAAGTTGTGTATTGCTCATTGCCTCGAGACAACATTCCATTTGATTTTCATATGCCTGTTTCCCCATCACAAGCTATAACAGCTAACAGAAAAATATTAGCTGTGCCGGAGTGTTCAGCTTTACTCGGAAGCTCTTCTCTCACACCAAGCAGGTTTCCTGGCTCACAGATCTATGCTCGATCTCTCCTTCTCGCGCTGCAAAATCGGGTACGCAATGGTATAAATGAGATCTCACTCCCTGTATACAGTGACCGGATCGCTCAGGCATCTCACCTGATTCCCTCTTCAGTCCGATGGACTGCACTTGACATGGCAATTTTGAATTACACGCTCAAACTATAGCATAATTGTCCGGGAGCGTCAACCGGTTTTTTCGATATCCCGTTTTTGTGCCGCACCAAAACTGGACTTTTCCTGCTACCTGTCTGCAGCTTTCACCAGCAGTTTTCAAAGCAGCTGCCTGCTTATTACCATCCGTTTTCAGAGCCGTTGCCTGTATAGACCTCAGATTCCGGCCTTTTTAGCTGCCGCCTCAACGACATGGCTAACCAGCACGGAGGTTGTCACGCTGCCGACGCCACCCGGTACCGGAGTGATCGCATCAACAATCGGCTCTACCGCCGCATAGTCCACATCCCCGCAAAGCTTGCCTTCTGCGTTGACATTGATGCCGACATCAATGATCACCTGGCCTGGCTTTACATACTCTGCGCCGACTACGCCCGCACGTCCCGCAGCTACCACAATAATATCCGCTTCTCTGGCCACGGACGGCATATCAACTGTTCTGGTGTGGCAGATGGTTACGGTGGCATTTTTCTTGATCAGCATCATGGCAGCCGGCTTTCCTACGACCAGACTTCTGCCGATCACAACTGCCTTCTTGCCGGTGCAGTCAATGCCATAGTGATCCAGGATTTCCATACAGGCCTGAGGCGTACATGGCGGATAACCGATCGCCTTGCCGGTGAAGACGCCCGACATGGAGCCATCTGTCATACAGTCCACATCCTTTGCCGGGTCAAGCACGTTTTCGATT
Organism: Lachnospiraceae bacterium; assembly: GCA_021201095.1. Lineage (GTDB taxonomy): Bacteria > Bacillota > Clostridia > Lachnospirales > Lachnospiraceae > Choladousia. The sequence goes on along the minus strand of JAJQFO010000128.1, from coordinate 3,622 downwards.
ACGCTCTGATCCAGATGCTTCGGAAGCGGGCGGAACAGAAGGACACCGTGAATCGCGTCATTTTTATTAACTTCATCAATCACCTTCAAAAGCTCATCTTGTGAGACATCCGCCGGGAGCAGGATTTTCTCGCAGGCTACGCCGAGTGTCTCGCAGCGCTTTGTCGCGCCTCTTTCGTAGGAAAGGTCGCTTTCATTCTCTCCCACACGAATGATTCCAAGTGTCGGCTTTACGCCTTTTTCCATCAGTACGGCTACTTTTGCCTTAATGCGCTCATTCAGCGCCGCTGTAACCTCTTTGCCACGAAGCTGCTTTGCCATGATTTTTTCCTCCATATTTATTTTCGGAATTTCTATTAAAACCTTTTTATTATAGCTTTTGAATGATAGCCTTTCGAATAAGCGGAAGTTACTGCTTTTCGAATCAGCCCTTCAGTCTTGCCAGGACGCTCTCATAAATTTCATCCGCCATTGCCGGATATTTTGCGAGCATGGCGTCTGCCTTTGCGTTTAACTCTTCGGCATATTCCCGGTTGGCCATGGACTTCGTATTGATATAGACATTCAGGCTTGCACCCTGAAGAGCTGCTTTGCAAAATACCGCACCTACACCAGCGTCGCTGATTGCCAGAGCAGAACCCTTCGCGGCAAATTCTTTGATCAGCTCAATGGCCTCACAGCATTTTTCCATGATTTCCATCGGAACTGAACAGGCATCCTTCAGGACGATTTCCATAACACGGGCCTTCTCAGCTTTTTCTTCCTCCGTCGCACGCGGCATACCATAGGCCTTTGAGAGCGGCTCAAACACTTCCGCGTCTTTTTCTACGAGAGTAAGAAGCTCTGCCTGGAGCTTGTCACATTTTTTCTTAAGCTCCCACATCTCGTCTTCAACGTCGGCATATTTTTTCTTTCCAACGGTCAGGCTGCCGACCATGTTGCCAAGTGCGGTGCCCACCGCTCCTACAAGAGCCGACGCACCGCCGCCGCCCGGTACCGGTGCTTTTGAAGCAAGCACTTCCACAAATTCATTGCAAGGTACTGTTGAAAATCCCATGAGTGTCCTCCTTTTTCTGTTCGGATGCCTGTTCTGTGCAGATGCATCCCGCAAATCCTGTAAACATCCTCTTGTATGACCAGTATCACATAGCCAGGCCCGATGTACAGCAGATTCTTCCAGCCATTAGCTATGGATACGTCTGCTATTTTCGGTATAAAAAGCTATGGATTCGTCAGCCTTTCCGTATCAAAGCTATGGATTCGTTTGCTTTTCCATGCCCATACCAGTATCTATTGCGATTTATCCTGACCGGAATCTGGTGTAACACCATTTACTCAGATCTGGGCTTTCATCGTCCCAATCAGAACGTCGCATGCAACCACCAGATCCTCCGCGTGAAAAGCAGCGGCAAAGTTATCGCTGAAAAGTATCTGAGCGGACGGCGGGAATTCTTCGTCACCTGCCCAGATGAGAAAGCGGATCCAAAAGCCAGTAAAAATTTCGATTTCATAGCCGGCATCGCCCTGGGAAAGCTTTTTCGCGCCCATTTTCTCCAGAGCTGCACAAAACTGTTCCAGCCGGTTTCCATAGGAAAACGCCAGCCTGCTCAGGCATCGGCCGCTGAACTGCCGGTAGTAAACCTCTCCCCAGGGAACCTCGCGGTAGGTCAGAAATTTGCCTGTGCTCCCTGCCGCGCAGCCTTCCAGTAAAAACCGGATCACCAGAATTCTGGCTGCATTCATCGACACAAGAGGCAGATAATCTTCCGTTTCTGATTCTGGGGAAACGGAAAACTCCGGAAAACTTACCTCGTACCATCTGCCGATAAATTTCAGCCGAAAGGATTGCTTTTCATCGTCATAGGCTGTCCCGGTACGCATGGCAAGCTCATGCGGGTCTGCCTTCTGGTAATCAGCAAGATAATGTTCAAACGGCACGCGCTCTTTGTTGTCTTTGTCGTATGTAATCTCCATCCTGTATGCTCCTGCCTTAGTAAGTCTGTATGATATAAGCCCAGGCCGTATTTTATGTCATCAAATCTGTTTTTTTCTGGGAATTTGAGAAGGCCAGAAGTTTCCTGCTTGCAATACAGTTGTATGAAACAGAAATTTTCTGCTGCAGCCCTGCTTTTGAAAAAAGGAACATCTCAGTTCCCCTATTCGATCTTTATATTACTGCCTGCTGATGGCTCACGCCTGGCAGAAGAAAGCATCCCGGAAAATATCCCGAGTCTGTTCCTGCCAGGCGCAAGATTTACAGCAACTGACTTCACTTCAGATCCCGGCCTGCTCCAGTAACGCCGGAACCTTGGATTCCCAGCCAAGAGCCATGATGTGGACGCCCTGGCAGTACGGTCTGCATTCTTTGATGATGCGTGCCGCAATCTCTACACCGGTAATCCCTGCTTTGGTCTTTTCCTTGTCCGCGCGAAGCTCATCGAGCATCTCCTGCGGCACATGAATACCGGCTACGTTATCATTCATATACTTTGCCATGCCGGCGGACTTCGGGATCACGATACCCAGCTGCACCGGCTTGCCAAACTGCTTCGCCTTCTCCATAAACTTGATAAACTTCTCTGGCTCATAGACCGCCTGCGTCTGGAAGTAGTCCGCACCTGCAGCTACCTTGCGCTCCATCTTCGCAAGCTGTGCGTCCACTGAGTCGCTGCAGGGCGATACGACCGCACCCTTGGCGAATTTCGGCGGCTCACCGACCAGCTTGTTGCCGCCAAGATCCACGCCTTCTTCCAGCAGCTTCGCTGTGTGAAGCAGGGAAACAGAATCCAGGTCAAAGACCGGCTTTGCCTGCGGATGGTCGCCCATCTTGGTATGGTCGCCGGTCAGCAGCAGCACATTCTCAATCCCCAGCATGGCTGCACTTAAAAGATCCGACTGCAGCGCGATGCGGTTGCGGTCGCGGCAGGTGATCTGGAAGATCGGGGTCAGGCCTTCGTCCTTTAAGGCTTTACAGGTAGCCAGAGAACCCAGACGCATAACGGAAGACTGATTATCCGTTACATTGACTGCAGAAATTCCGCTTAAATAGGTCTTTGCCTCCTCCAGCAGGTTTTCAATGTGACACCCCTTGGGCGGTCCGACTTCCGCCGTGACCACAAACTCACCCTGTTCAAATAATTCTGTGATTTTCATGATTTGTCACTCCTGTTTTTATATGATATAGATCCTTGTCTGTGCACTTTTAACTTTAATTGCTGCATTTTTTACTGTCTGGATTCTTACCTGCCAGCATTTTTTAACCAAGCCTTATAGCCAAACGATCCAAAAATAAAGTTGCTACATTCACGCAGGAATGTCCTGCTGACGACAGCCATTATTGAGAACGCCCGAGTCATTTCGCAGCCAAAATGCACAGCACGGGATGTCATTTAGATACAGCCTCATCCGTAGCGTAATTGCGGATCTGGGTCGGACATTTCAGCGCATCCAGCCGACCGATTGCCTCCAGCCGCCGATAGATACGCTCCCAGCCGCAATCCATATTGGGATCGACTTCACACTTGCCCTTCTTTGCTCCGCCGCACTGGCCATTCAAAAGGCTCTTGGAACAGGCTGTGATCGGGCAAATGCCCCCGGTCAGATTCAGATAGCACTCTCCGCAC
>JAJQFO010000035.1 GCA_021201095.1 Lachnospiraceae bacterium | reverse complement strand
GACGACATGGGACTTGGCAAAACCTTGCAGGTCATTGCCATGCTGCTTTCTCTGAAGGAGGAAGGGGAACAAGATTCCCCGGAAACCGATTCGTCAGAAAACGCTCTTTCGGAAACTGCTCTTTCAAAAAACGCTCCTTCCATTATTATCACACCGGCCTCCCTCGTCTACAATTGGGGAGAAGAATTTGCCCGTTATGCGCCGGAGCTTTCCGTGTGTATTGTGAGCGGATCTGCGGAGGAACGCCGCAGAACGATTCAGTCTGTACGCTCGTACAAGACCTGGGATGTGCTGATTACCTCTTATGATCTGCTGAAACGCGACATCGACGTTTATGAGGGGATTTCCTTTGACTGCGAAGTGATTGATGAGGCACAGTATATCAAAAATCACCAGACAGCCGCTGCCAAATCGGTCAAGCTGATTAACGCGGGGACACGCTTAGCTCTGACCGGCACACCGATAGAGAACCGCTTAAGTGAGCTGTGGAGCATTTTTGATTATCTCATGCCGGGCTTTTTGTATCGTTATGAGGAATTCCGGACAAACTTTGAACTGGAGATTGTGGAGCATCAGAATGAAGAAGCAGCCGAAAAGCTGAAACGGCTGGTATCGCCCTTTATTCTGCGGCGCTTAAAGGAGGATGTGCTGACCGATCTGCCGGAGAAAATAGAGGAAGTCCGTTTTACGCGGCTGGGAGATGAACAGCAGAAGCTTTACGACGCACAGGTGGTGCATATGAGGCAGATGCTTGCGCGGCAGAAACCGGCTGAATTCCGGAAAAACCGGCTGCTGATATTCCGGGAGATTACCAGGCTGCGGCAGATCTGCTGTGATCCGTCGCTTTGTTTTGAGGATTATCAAGGAGGTTCTGCGAAGCTCGAGGCCTGCCTGGACCTTGTGAAAAGCGCCATTGAGGGCGGGCACAGGCTTTTACTGTTTTCTCAGTTTACCTCGATGCTGTCTCTGATCAGGGGAGCCTTTGAAGAACAGGGGATCCGCTATTACGAGATCACAGGCGATACGCCAAAGGAAAAGCGGATTTCTATGGTCAATGAGTTTAATCATAACGATGTACAGGTGTTTCTGATCTCCCTTAAAGCGGGTGGTACGGGACTGAACCTGACCGGCGCTGACGTCGTCATTCACTACGATCCCTGGTGGAACCTTGCTGTGCAGAACCAGGCAACCGACCGGGCGCATCGTATCGGCCAGGAGAAAATTGTGACCGTCTACCGCCTGATTGCGAAGGGCACCATAGAGGAGAAAATCCTCAAATTGCAGGAAAATAAGCAGAATCTGGCTGATCAGATTATCAGCGGCGAGATGAGCAGTCTTTCAAACATGACACAGGAAGAACTGCTCGAACTGCTGGGGTGAGATACCGATTGGATGGATGCATGTGAATCTGGAACGGATCAGTCGGTGACAGACCGAGATTCTGGATTTTATGATCATCCAATTATAATGAAAAGAATGACAGGGGTACAAGAAAGTGCGTGTGTGGAAAAGGATCCGGCAAAAAATCAATCAGAAATCGCGTTTTGACAACGAACCGCAGCGTTCGGTTGTTTTGCTGCGCTGCATTTATCTGACTCTGCTTGTGTACTATATTATTTTCTTCCTCCTTATGGGGGCTGTGAGCGCGGCGAGTGGAAAGCCGTTTCGTATCTCCTGGCTCGCACTGATTTCTACATTCTGGACAATACTGCTTTTCTGGCTGACCTATCATCAGCGGATTCGCAGGAACCTTATCCTTTATGTGATACTCGAGCTGGTATGGCTGACTGGCTTTGTCTATATCTTCGGCTGGGGATGCGGGGCGCAGCAGATTATGTTCGTGCTGCTTGTACTGGTCTATTTCTCCTTTTACGACGCACTTCCTCAGAAAGCAGCTTTTACGGTGGGACTTTTTCTGTTCCGCTTTGCACTTTTTTATTACACTCTGAACCATGACCCTTATTCCGCACTGGAGGGGAATCTCGCTCTGATCCTGCAGGTGTGGAGCTCCATGTCCTTTTTTACACTGATGGGAGTCATCTGCGGATTCTACAGCTCCAATATCGAGACCGCAGATAAGACCCTGATCCTCTACAACGAGCAGCTGCAGAAAATGGCTTCCGCAGATCCGCTTACCGGGATCTGGAACCGGCGCAGCATGCTTACCTTTCTGCACAGACAGCTGGAGCAGAACCCGGATCGGTCCTTTTCTGTCGGCATGGGAGATATTGATTTGTTCAAGCACGTCAACGATCATTATGGACACGACTGCGGAGATGCGGTGCTGAAATGGCTCACCGAGCGCCTGCAGGGCAGACTGCAGGGAGTTGGACAGATTTGCCGCTGGGGAGGAGAAGAGTTCCTGGTTTACTTTTCTGACAAGAATGGAGACGAAGCCAAAGGCTTTCTGCTGGATTTTATTCTGGAACTTTCCCGGACACCATTTCAGTGGAATGGCAGGGAGATTTCTATCACCATGACCTTCGGCGTCGAAGAATACGATTTTCACTCAGGTCTGGATGCGCTGATCAAAAAGGCAGATGAGAAGCTTTATATCGGCAAAGAGGGCGGGCGGAATCAGGTGGTATTTTGAAATTTATATATTGAAAGAATGTTACTGGTTACAGGCCGCGCACCTGTTGTGTAGTCAGACGAAGTGCGGAATGCCACCCGGCGAAGGCCGAAAGTACTGTTCGGAGTTTAAAAATTCCCCCCTTGACAGATAGCCGTTTAAAAGCTAATATAATGAAAGACATAAGACCGTATTTCATGCTGTGCAGCAAGGACTGCCGCAAAAGATACGGCTCCCCGGGGTAGTAAAGGTTTCGACGGGGGCGATGAATCTGGAGAAGCTATCCGCAGGTGATGCGTCAAATCACAAATTAAAATTAAACGCTGAAGATAATTTAGCATACGCTGCCTAATGGCAGCTGTCTGACACAGAGCACCTGCACTTTGTGATCAGGCATCGACTTTGCAGGAAACGACATATGTTAAGCTTTGCGCATATGGGCGTATCATGAAGCTACTAAAAGCAGAAGGCTGTCAGCTGCCGCCTGCCGGAGGGAATGTCAAATAACTGACTATGATAGTAGAAGTACAGTGGATTTACCTTCGGACACGGGTTCGATTCCCGTCTGCTCCATTTTACGCGGTGCCTGGTTTATGGTATCGCTTTTACAAAGCCCCTCCGGTAAAGAACGGATTCCGGCGGCTTTGTCTGCTGCCCCTGGTTTCGATGGAACCAGGGGTTTGTGCTGTATTGTGATAGAATCAATCTGTTTCGGTTGTAAAGGAGTATCATTTGTGTAGAGCGCATGGATAAAGGAGGAACATCATGGCAGAAAGACCGGTTTATATGGTAAAGACAAGGACTCCCTTTTACGAAATAGCAAATATGGAGTTTACGTGGAATGGAGGATTTGCGGTAAGCCAGAAACAGAAAAACATCAAAGCACTTCACGCTGAGTTTTCGAGATCTTTTCCGGGGAAAAAGGTCCTGGAAATATCCAGCAAATCCATGCAGGAGGGCGGAAAGGCTCTCAGTGCTTTTTTCCTTCAGAAAATGGTGCCGCATCTTGGCAGGAGCGTACCGGTAGAGTGCGCTTACCAGGCAGGGAAGGTTTTTAAAAACGGCGGTCCGTATCTGGATCTGCTGGATATGCAGCCGCGCGATGCGAGAAAGGATCCGCGGCTGAAGACAAGCGGTCCGCTGGTGCACTTTACCTTTGAAGGAGAGATTTTTCCGTTAATTCCTGTGTCGATTTTTTACGATTACCTGTATCTCAATGCTCTTATGGAACAGGAAGAACTGGCGGAGCTTGTACTGCAATACGACGGTTTTACTGATATTGAGTTTAATCCAAATGCCGGGATGAGCACGCAGGCAAAAGCGGCGGCTGTGTTTGTTTCCCTTTCCAGAATGGGAGTGATTGATCAGGTAAAAAGCCTGGATTCGTTTCTGGCGCTCTATAAAAAGAAAACAGTTCCCATTCCGGAACCGGTACCCATTCAACAGCCGAAACCCGTTCCGGGACCGATGCACATTCAACAGCCGAAACCCGTTCAGGAACCGGTACCTGTTCCATTAGAAACACGTAAGGAGATAAAGGCTGGCTATCATGTGAAGCATAAAGCTTTTGGCGAGGGTATTGTCAGAAAGGTGGAGAAATCGTCTCTGACGATTGAGTTTCCGACTGTGGGTGAAAAGGTTCTGGGACAGAAGTGGTGCCTGGCAAATTGTGAGATCAGGGAAGGCTGACGCACTTCGAAAAATAGTAAACGATCGGAGATTTTTTCCTTTTCTGCCCGAATGATATCCATGGAAATACGGACACGCCGCATGACAATTCCGGATGGCAGGCCAAAGATCAACGTTGCCCGGTACTATAACACAAAAAATACATAATTTACAGGACGTACTTTCACAAGATCGTCATAATTCAATGTTACTTTTGAAAAAGAACTGTAATTGTAATTATTCAGGACAGTACCTCTTAAAAGAAGACTTTTATCTGCTTATGAATGGAACAGGGAGAAAGGAGAAAACATATGGATCGTTTGAAAATACTGGTAGTGGATGATGAGAGCAGGATGCGCAAGCTGGTGCGCGATTTTCTGGTAAAGAAAGAGTTTGATGTAGTGGAAGCGGAGGACGGAGCACAGGCGATCGACGTCTTTTTTGAACAGAAGGATATTGCGCTGGTGATTCTGGATGTGATGATGCCGAAAATGGACGGCTGGCAGGTCTGCCGGGAGATCCGTTCCTATTCCAATGTGCCGATCATTATGCTGACAGCAAAAGGAGATGAGCGCGATGAGCTTCTGGGCTTCGAGCTGGGCGTAGATGAGTACATTTCCAAGCCATTCTCCCCGAAAATCCTCGTTGCCCGTGTAGAGGCTATTTTGCGCAGGACCACCGGATTTTCAGCGGATGACATTCTCCGCGCCGGTGCGATTGAGATCAACAAGGCTGCGCATGAGGTCACCATAGACGGCAAGAGCGTCGAGCTTTCCTTTAAGGAATTTGAACTGCTCACCTATTTTGTGGAAAACCAGGGGATCGCTCTTTCCAGAGAGAAAATCCTCAACAGCGTCTGGAATTATGATTATTTTGGCGACGCGAGGACCATCGATACGCATGTGAAAAAGCTGCGCAGCAAGCTTGGAGAGCGCGGCGATTATATCCGTACCATCTGGGGAATGGGTTATAAGTTTGAGGTTGAATAGAGGTAACGATTCAAGAGAGTACCTGAGCACCCGCTGCGAAGATTCTCCTGTCCGATTAATCTATAGCATGTGGGAGAAAGCTCCTCACAATCGCAGCATGTAAATCCCGGGGTAGAGATAAATGAAGCATTCATTGAGAAAACAGCTGACCGTTATATTCGGCGCCTTGATGGCGGCCATGTTTCTGGCGAACTTTCTGATTAATTCCTTCTTTCTGGAAAGCTTTTATTATACGAAGAAGCAGCAGGTGCTGGTTGATGCTTACCGGATTCTGAATGAAAACGTGGACTCTGTCGGAAACCTTGATGAAGAAAAACAGACGGAGCTGAATGAGCTGTGCAACGAAAATGGACTCTCTTACCTTGTGACCGACATGAGCTATAATGAGATTCTCGGTTCTGAGTCTAATTTCTACGCCAGTATTATGAAGGGGCGGCTGAATGGATATGGGCTGGGGTTCGACACGGAAGATGTCACCGTGCTGGAGACGAACGAGAGCTACACGATTCAGAAAAAATATGACAACGAGATCGGCCTGAATTATCTGGAAATGTGGGGCGTCCTGGATCAGGGATACTATTTTATCATGCGCATTAATATAGAAAGTATCCGTGACAGTGTGCGCATTTCCAATGAGTTTATTAAGTACATTTGCATCGTAGGGATAGTAATTACAGCTTTGATCGTCTGGTTTGTGACGAAGCGCGTCACGAGGCCTCTTGGGGAACTGACTGAGCTTTCAAAACGGATGGCAGATCTGGATTTTAATGCCAAGTATACCAGCGGAGGCACGGATGAGATCGGTCAGCTGGGCCGGCATTTTAATGAGATGTCGGAAAAGTTAGAGCAGGCGTATGCCCAGCTGATGACAGCAAATAACGAGCTGCAGAGGGATATCGAGAAAAAAGAACAGATTGACAACATGCGGATCGAATTTCTTTCGAATGTATCCCATGAACTTAAAACTCCCATCGCGTTGATCCAGGGTTATGCGGAAGGACTTATGGAGTGCGTCAACGATGACGCGGAAAGCCGGGAGTTTTATTGTGAAGTGATTATGGATGAGGCATCCAAAATGAATGTATTGGTTCAGAAGCTTCTGACGCTGAACCAGCTGGAGTTTGGCAATGATGAGGTTGAGATGGAACGTTTTGACCTTGCTCTGCTTTTACAGAATAAAATCCAGGCTGTGGCGATCCTGGCACAGCAAAAGAACGCAGTCATTACTTATTATGGAGAAAAATCCATTTTCGTCTGGGGCGACGAGTTCAAGGTAGAGGAGGTAATCACAAACTACCTGAGCAATGCGCTCAATCATGTGAGCGGTGAGGGAAGGATTGTGGTCACAGTTACTGTCAGCGGTCAGGATTCGCCTGGGGGTTCACATGCCCGTGTAACCGTGTTTAATACAGGCGAGCCGATTCCGGAAACGGACATCGGACAGATCTGGGATAAATTTTACAAAGTGGACAAGGCAAGGACGCGCGCCTATGGCGGCAGCGGCGTCGGACTCTCCATTGTGAAGGCCATCATGGAATCCTTCCACCAGAAATATGGTGTGGAAAACCGGGAAAACGGGGTGGCGTTCTGGTTTGAGCTACAGTGCGACGGTCATGCTTTGCCAGCGTCGGACCCTGATCTGGAATCACCGTTACTGGAGACGGATGATACGGATCCGGACGACATCTGCGACGGGGAGTGGAGACGGGAATAAACTCCCAGCGCCGCAGGATAGATGCGTGATCAGCATATGGACTGACAGAGATAATGATGGCGCGAGTAATCATGCTTTGCAGCGTTCGGCCCAGGTAACAGGACACCCCCAATGGTTTATCAGAGAGAATTTTCAGGAGAAGAGAAAAATGAGTACAGTTGCAGTGATAGGAGGCGGGGCGGCCGGCATGATGGCGGCCATAGCCGCCGCACAAAACGGACATACGGTCTGTTTATATGAAAAAAATGAAAAGCTGGGCAAAAAGCTTTTTATCACCGGCAAGGGCCGGTGTAATCTGACGAACAACAGCTCTGTGGAGGAACTTTTAGAAGCGGTATGTGAAAACCGCAGGTTCCTCTACAGTGCTTTTTATGGCTTTGACAGCCAGAGCACGATCCGTTTTTTTGAAGACGAAGGTATGCCAGTCAAAACAGAGCGCGGTCAGAGAGTATTTCCTCAGTCGGATCATTCCTCTGACGTGATTGCTGTTCTTGCCCGGGTTTTAAAAAGATATGGTGTAAAGATCTGCCTGAATCAGGAAGTGAAAGACATTCTTACGGGTACAGATACTGACGAGAAGCGGTATGCCTGCGGACTGCGGCTCTCATCGGGACGCGAAGTATGCGCGGATGCTGTGATTATCGCGACCGGAGGACTTTCCTATCCGTCAACCGGTTCGACTGGAGACGGTTATCGTTTTGCTGCTGAGACTGGTCATCAGGTGATCGGCTGCTCGCCATCCTTAGTGCCGATCGAGACAAGGGAAGACTGGGCGCCCCGCATGCAGGGACTTTCTCTGCGCAATGTCAAAGTCACCGTCTGTGACGGGAAAAAGGAGCTTTTCAGTGATTTTGGCGAAATGATGTTTACCCATTACGGAGTGACCGGCCCGCTGATCCTGAGTGCAAGCTGCTTGATACAAAAACGTCTTCGGCAGCATCCGCTGACACTGAAGATTGACCTGAAGCCTGCCCTTGGCAGAGAGCAGCTGGACCGGAGGATCCTGCGTGAATTTCAGGCTGCGCAGAATAAACAGTTTAAGACTGTGCTGGGGACTCTTTTTCCTGCCAAAATGATCCCGGTCATCGCAGACAGAACCGAAATACCCTGTGACTGCCCCATCCACGAGATCACGCGGGCACAGAGGGAACGGCTCCTTCAGATTACAAAATGTTTTTCATTGACATTGACACACCTCAGAGATTATAATGAAGCAATCATCACGCGGGGAGGGGTCAGCGTGAAGGACGTCAATCCCACGACCATGGAATCCAAAAAGGTAAATGGACTCTATTTCGCAGGAGAAGTGCTGGATGTAGACGCCCTGACCGGGGGCTACAATCTGCAGATCGCCTGGTCCACCGGCCATGCCGCCGGAGCATCCGTCTAACGCGAAGCGTTCTTCCAATGACGGATGCGGTGCTGAGTGCCAGTGACACTCGTTTAGCACTGACCGTAGCGAAGCGGAGATTGCCGCTGAGCGCAGCGAGGTGGCGCTACCTGGCATCCCTCTGACGCGAAGCCATTTTTTTTCCCAGGAGGAAATATATGAGTTTTACGATCGCTATTGACGGGCCTGCAGGTGCAGGCAAAAGTACCGTCGCGAGACTCGCGGCGAAGAAGCTTCAGTTTATTTATGTAGATACTGGAGCTATGTACCGGGCAATTGCCCTGGGACTGCTCCGCGGCAGCACAGATATCGAAGACGCTCAGGCTCTGGCTGGTGCATTGAGCCAAATAGAGGTCTCCATTCGCTACCTGGACGGCGCTCAGCATGTCTACCTGAACGGCGAGGACGTCTCCGGTTTGATCCGTACAGAGCAGGTAAGCGACATGACCAGCCGCTCCTCAGCCAAACCGGAGGTACGCGCCAAGCTGACCAGCCTGCAAAGAGACCTTGCTGCCAGAGAAAACGTACTGATGGACGGAAGAGACATCGGCACCATGATTTTGCCGAATGCAGATCTGAAAATTTTTCTGACCGCCAGCGTCGCCACCCGCGCACAGCGCCGCTTTCTGGAACTCACCGAAAAAGGCGAGTCCTGCAGCCTTGAAGAGATCGCCGGCGACATCGCCGAGCGCGATTACCGCGATGAGCATCGGGAGATCGCTCCCCTGCGCCAGGCTGAGGATGCCGTCCTTCTCGATACCTCTGACATGACGATCGAAGAAGTCGTAGAGCGCATTCTGATTCTTGCCCGGGAGCGTATGTGAATAATATGGAAGTAATCGTAGCAAAGACCGCCGGCTTCTGCTTCGGAGTCCGGCGTGCGATAGAAGAGGTATATCGGCAGATCGAAGAAGGAGAGAAGCCGATCTATACATACGGCCCCATCATCCACAATGAAGAGGTCATACGGGAGCTTGCGGAAAAAGGGGTGCGCATCCTGAACAGCGAAGAAGAGCTGTCATCTGTCCGGGAGGGCACCGTGATCATTCGCTCGCACGGAGTATCCAGGCATATTTATGAGCGGCTTCAGCAGACCAGCCTTCACGTGGTGGACGCGACCTGCCCGTTTGTCAAAAAGATCCATCGGATCGTAGACGAAAAAAGCAGCCAGGGCAAAGCAATCGTGGTCATCGGAAACGACGGGCACCCGGAGGTAGAGGGAATCAAGGGGTGGTGCCAGGGTTCAGTGACCGTGATCGGCTCGGAGGAAGAAGCCCAGGCTTTTCATTCCGATCCGGATACGCCTCTGGCGATCGTTTCGCAGACGACATTTAATTACAAGAAATTTGATAAATTAGTTGAAATTATTTTAAAAATGCGTTATGATACTGTAGATGTCATGTGTACGATATGCAGCGCGACTGAGGAACGCCAGTCAGAAGCCCGCGAGATAGCGGGACGGGCGGACTGCATGATCGTGATAGGAGGCACCCACAGCTCGAATACTCGTAAACTATTCGAGATATGCAAGACAGAATGTGCAAATACTTACTATATACAAACACTGAAAGATTTGGATATTCGGCTATTGCCATCCATGGGCTGCGTAGGCATTACAGCAGGGGCGTCGACCCCAAATAATTTGATTGAGGAGGTATCAAAACATGTCAGAAATGAGTTTTGATCAAATGCTGGATGAGTCATTTAAAACAATTCATAATGGAGAGGTAGTCGAAGGGATTGTGATTGACGTTAAGGAAGATGAGATCATTCTTAACATTGGATATAAAGCCGACGGAATCATCACCCGCAGCGAATATACAAACGATTCGAGCGCAGACCTTCGCGAACTTGTCCATGTAAATGACAAGATGGAGGCGAAGGTTCTTAAGGTGAATGACGGAGACGGACAGGTTGTACTTACTTACAAGCGTCTCGCGGCAGAAAAAGGCAATAAGAGACTGGAGGAAGCGTTCGAGTCACAGGAGGTGCTGACTGCTCCGGTAGTACAGGTAATGACTGGCGGCCTGAGCGTAGTCGTAGAAGGCACCCGCGTATTTATTCCTGCAAGCCTTGTTTCAGATACTTATGAGAAAAATCTGGAGAAATATAACGGTCAGGAGATTGAGTTTGTAGTCACAGAGTTCAATCCGCGCAGAAGACGCATCATCGGCGACCGCAAGCAGATTCTCGTAGCGCGGAAAGCACAGATGCAGAAGGAACTCTTCGAGCGCATCCAGCCGGGCGATGTGGTTGAGGGCGTTGTGAAGAATGTGACGGATTTCGGCGCATTTGTAGATCTGGGAGGAGCAGACGGTCTGCTGCACATCTCTGAGATGTCTTGGGGACATGTAGAGAATCCAAAGAAGGCATTCAAGGTAGGCCAGAAGCTGACAGTCCTTATCAAGGACATCAACGGCAGCAAGATCGCCCTGAGCCTGAAGTTTGCGGATCAGAATCCGTGGCTTACCGCTGGTGAAAAGTATGCGAAAGATATGATCGTAGAAGGCAGAGTTGCCAGAATGACCGATTTCGGCGCTTTCATCGAGCTTGAGCCGGGCATTGATGCTTTGCTGCATGTGTCACAGATTTCACGCAATCATGTGGACAAGCCTTCAGATATTCTCAGCGTAGGGCAGATCATTCAGGCCAAGGTAGTAGACTTTAACGGTGAGGATCATAAGATCAGCCTGAGCATGAAGGCGATCGAGAACCGCCAGCCGGTACAGGAGCCTGAAGACGACGCAGATGCTTATGCAGACACGGAAGAGACCGAGGACGGAGCTTTCGAAGAAGAGTGATAAAAGTGCATTGCAGTGATAATGAGTCCTGCTGATTATCGTATCTTTCTGATTGAAGTGAAGTTATCTGTATAAACTGATTTTTAAAGATTCTATTATCGAGCGGGGATGTTTATGCCCTGCTCGATTTTTTTGCGCAGAGCCTGACGAGGGCATATCCCATGCGAAGCGTGGGATGCCACCCGGCGAGGGCATATCCCATGCGAAGTTTTTGCTTTACTTTGATCCGTGCCTGCGGCCTCGATTTTCAGCAAAAGTCAGGTCAATAACAAATGTGCTTTGCTGGGACACGCAGGACCATTCAGCGCCGCGCGGCGGAGGATTGCACACCTTGCCCTGAGTATTAAAAGATTCCAGAGAGCAGCATTTTAGCGTATGCTGCCAGATTTTCTTTTTGGGTAAGGAATTCCTTCTGATATTGAAAATAGTAATCTGTCGAGCTATAATCCTCTCTCATAACGGGACCAAAGAAGGCGGCCTGCTGCGGACAATTATAATTATGCGGAAGCGGGAGAAAGCTTCCTTCCATCGATGCGAAACAGTTTTCGGGCCTGGCCGGTGTCCGATATTCCTTTGCCACATATGCTGCCACGCTTTTGTGAATAACCTGTTTTTCCAGGGGCAGGTAATAGTAATTTTTATAATCCTGAAAATAATGGCGAAGCGTCCCCTGATGAAATGGGATACGCAGCGTTCCATGGCAATCTGAGATACTCAGGCAAATCAGATCTTCTCTTTTGGCGTTTTCCTGACACTCAGGAAGCAGGGAAGATGAATCAGAAGACGGTTCCGGCGATGATTTCCGGGTGCAGGGAGTAAAAAGCAGCAAAGGCTCCGGCTTTATTCGCGGCGGCAGCGGGAGAATGGTCGTAAAATGCAGCAGAAGAGCAGTTTGATCATCCGACACTTCCCCGATGACATCAGGCTGTATTTTTCCTTCGAAAAGAGCGAGGCAGCCTTCCAGCAGAGAAATTCGCAGCATGCCGATCAAATCATCATGATTATGGCCGAGAAGCAGCTGCTCTGATTCTGTACTTCTGGATACGGTGTAATCCCAGAAAAGAGAGACGACCTCCGCCCCGTCCATTTGATCTGTGCGTTCCCAGCCGGCTACCTTTTCCAGATAGCTCTGGTTCATGTGTAAAAGACTGAGCTTTTTTTTCAGCGGTCGGAACCATTGATAGAGATCAACAGAGACGAAATGAGAGAAGTCAACCGATGTCCTGTTTGCCGCAGCCCTCTTTTTCAGAAAAGGAATGTCAAAGGTATTCCCGTTAAAATGAACCAGAGCCCGCTTATCCCTGGCCAGCTCTGCAAAAGCCTGAAGCAGCTGTTTTTCCTCCTGAACCATTCGGATAAAGAGCTGATGTAAGGCCCATTTCCCATCATTATAGCTGATACAGCCGATCAGAAAGACAAAAGCTGTGCTGGCAGACAGCCCGGTAGTTTCAATATCAAAAAACAGGCAGTCTTTCAGATTGAAGCCAGGGCATTCCGGCTCTGGTGTCGATGAAGTGTCGTTCCCGGTGAGTTTGCTCTTTAAATTTTCATTCTTTGCAAATTTTGCCAGATACTCCGCAAGGAGCATTTCCATAGAATCGCTCTCAATAAGTCCCTGCTCCTCACTGGAGAGCTCCTGAATTTCGTGAAGCATATGAATTCCTTCCCTTGTGTTTATGATTTGCCCAATTTTGAACTATTTTATCTCACGCGAACACTTCCAGCCAAGGCTCGGCCGTCGACGAAGGCTCACATTCTTAGCCGTGTCCTCGCCCCCAAATTACGTTTGCAAAAAGTCATTTCAGATAATAATACATTCGCTAAAAATCAGTCCAGTTATAAAATTTTTTTGCAAATTCAGTTCAGTAAAAATTATTCAGGAAATCCACTGGTGCGGTACATGGTTCCATCTTCTGTAATAAACATAGCCTCTACCTGTTCAAGTGATTCAATCAGCTCCATTCCGTTTTCAAGCCCCAGGACAAAACAGGAGGTGCTCAGCGCGTCGCACTGCGTCGAGGAATCCGCCAGAATCGTGACGCTGGTAAGGCCATTGGCTGTCGGATA
Organism: Lachnospiraceae bacterium; assembly: GCA_021201095.1. Classification (GTDB taxonomy): domain Bacteria; phylum Bacillota; class Clostridia; order Lachnospirales; family Lachnospiraceae; genus Choladousia. The sequence continues at coordinate 4,603 of JAJQFO010000035.1, read as the reverse complement.
TCCTGTTTTCGGATCGAGGATATGATGATAGATTTTTCCATCGACTTCAAAGTATCGCTCATAGGTGCCGGAAGTGACAACAGATTCACCTGTGCATTCTATAACGGCAATGATGTCGGAGGAACTTCCAAAGGGCTTTTGAATTCCGATTTTCCAGGAGCTGCCGTCCGGCTTTGTGCCAACGGTCTGCACGTTTCCGCCCAAATTGATGAGCGCACTTTCTATATTGCAGGACAGCAGATATTCCTCCAGCCGATCCGCAATGTATCCCTTGGCGATTCCGCCCAGGTCAATTTCCGCCTCAGGATCAGAGAGCGTGACAGTGGTGCCATCCACAGTGACATTCTGGTAGCCGATATGTGAGAGCGCTTCCTCGATTTCCTCCGCAGAAGGAATCAGAGAAGAACCTTCGGACGATCCGGAATCGGCAGCTTCTTCCTGACCCTCTGACTGAACGGAGCCTCCGGCATCATCCAAATTCTCAGAGCCCTCAGCATCAGAACCCTCAGTATCAGAACCTTCAGTATCAGAATCCTCAGTATCAGCTTCTGTCTCTGATGCTTCTGACGCTGCGGTGAGCAGTGCCTTGTTTTCCACATCCCAAAGCTCTACGAGAGGTGTGATTGTGATGTCAAAGGCTCCGTTGGACAACTCTGAATACTGCAGAGCGGTCTCGATCAGAGCAGCAGTTTCTTCACTGACCTCGGTCGGCTCTCCTTCACTGTGGTTGACTTTCCAGACATCGCTTCCTTCGATTGTGCGGCTGAGCATCTGCTCATATTCCTCCAGCAGATCAAAACAGCCGTCCATAGCGGTGCCGTCCTCATCTCCGTAAAGCGTGATCGTGATAATCGTATCCAGAAAAAAACCGGTCTCAGAAACGGACTCCTCCTTGCCGTATACCGATACACCCGGGAACAGCAGGAACAATAGAAGTACGAATGAAAGCAGACCCGTGCCCGGTCCAGCGCCGGTACGGATACGGCGGGGCTGACCATTGATGCTGCCGGCGGCTTTTATGATGCACAGGGGCGCGAGAGGAATTTTGGCAGCTTTGCTGCCTGCGTTTCGCACCGCTGATAGGGAGGAGAGGACTCTCCCTATCCGTTTTTTTGCAAAGAGGATAGAGGGGTATTTGTGGTTCATACCGGATAAATCGTGTTTCATCAGAAAATCCTTTCTTTTTGCATTTTTGACAAGTGATAATAAATGTATTTATTCCCGCGAAGCAACGAGCCAAGTAGCCGGAGTCATAAGGAATCCGTCGGCATAGCCGACACCTTATGACATAGCTTGCACGGATATTTGGCGGTGCTGTGTGCCGGTGGCACACGTTTAGCACCGACCGAAGCGAAGCGTAGATGCCGCGAGGGTCAAAGACCCCGATGCTTGCATCGCCACAAATTTGATGCCCCGTATGCTTGCATCGGGGTCTTTGACTCAGGACAGTCATTCGCTCTTGCTGCGAAGTATGCAGAAAAGCATAATTGCGAAGGGACTGAGCTGTCACAAAAATTTACGGAAAATCGAGGATGCGTGTATCAATACAGCCGAGTGGTGCTGCTTCGAAGGTCAAAGACATTTTATCACAGAATTGATCATCCGCACAGAACTTTTTACGGATACTCAGATCTTTTGCGATTCACCTGATTTAAGAGTGTTGCAGGCAATTTTTCGATCTTGCTATACGTTTGTTTTACGTGATTTTTCGGATTTTCTGTTTACAAAAGGAAGAGAAAAGTGTATCATGTCTAAGAAAGCCGCTGCAGATTTAAAAGCACGGACGAAATAAGGAGGGCATATGGCAGTATTAGTTACAGGCGGAGCCGGCTACATCGGCAGCCATACATGTGTAGAGCTTCTGAACAACGGATATGATGTCGTCGTGATGGACAATCTTTATAATTCAAATGAAAAAGCAATCGAGCGCGTGGAGCAGATCACTGGGAAAAAGATTGCCTTTTACAATGCAGATATGCTGGACCGGGATGCGGTAAACGCAATCTTTGAAAAGGAATCGATCGATTCGGTCATTCACTTCGCAGGCTATAAGGCGGTAGGAGAGTCGGTCAGAAAGCCACTGGAATATTATCATAATAACATTACTGGCACCCTGACTCTCTGTGATGTGATGAGAAAGCATGGTGTTAAGAAAATTATATTCAGTTCTTCAGCGACCGTCTACGGTGATCCGGCTTTTGTGCCGATCACGGAGGACTGCCCGAAGGGACAGATCACAAATCCCTATGGACAGACCAAGGGGATGCTGGAGCAGATCCTGACGGACCTTCATGTGTCTGACCCGGAATGGAACGTGGTGCTTCTGCGCTACTTCAACCCGATCGGCGCGCACAAGGCAGGCATCATTGGTGAGGATCCGAAGGGGATTCCGAACAACCTGGTACCCTACATCGCACAGGTCGCGGTCGGCAAGCTGGAAAAGCTGGGCGTTTTCGGCGATGATTACGATACGCCGGACGGCACGGGTGTGCGCGACTACATCCATGTAGTGGATCTGGCAAACGGCCATGTTAAGGCGATGAAGAAATTTGATGACGAGCCGGCGGTGCGCATTTACAATCTCGGCACTGGGAAAGGCTACAGCGTTCTGCAGGTGCTTCACGCATTTGAAAAAGCCTGCGGCAAAACACTTCCTTATGAAATCAAGCCGCGCCGTGCGGGAGACATCGCGACCTGCTACGCAGATCCGACGAAGGCAAAAGAGGAGCTTGGCTGGGAGGCGCAGTACGGCATCGATGAGATGTGCGCGGATTCCTGGAGATGGCAGTCGATGAATCCAAACGGGTACAACGACTAATGTGATGGTTGCTATAATGATTGCGGTAATGGCTGACATTATGGTTACTGTAATGATTGTGATAATGGCTGATATAACGATTGCTGTATATTTAATGCAGCACCAGCTGCGGCGATTGCTGCAGCAAACAAAATTTGCTTATAAGCGGACGATGCCATTTGGAACATTTACGGATGAAGACCATTTATATGAGGGCAGAAATTCCCTCATTGTCTTTGACGAAAATGATAATTCCGGTATCCGCCGCTTTATGAGAATACATTTTTCATATTTTTACCGAAAGGAGTAAGACAAATGATTTATTCACGAGAAGTAGAAGAAATGTGCCCGGTGGCACAGGGAGTCTGTCATGGCGCCGCTCCGATTCCGGAGGAAGCGAAATGGGTACAGGCGAAAGAGATTAAAGATATCTCCGGCTTCACCCACGGCGTAGGCTGGTGCGCGCCGCAGCAGGGAGCCTGCAAGCTGAGCCTGAATATCAAAGACGGCGTTATCCAGGAGGCTCTGGTAGAGACCATCGGCTGCTCCGGCATGACCCATTCCGCAGCAATGGCTGCTGAGATTCTTCCCGGTCTTACCATTCTTGAAGCATTGAATACAGACCTTGTCTGCGACGCAATCAACACAGCTATGAGAGAGCTGTTCCTGCAGATTGTCTACGGCAGATCTCAGTCTGCATTCTCAGAGGACGGCCTTGCAATCGGCGCCGGACTGGAGGATCTTGGTAAGGGACTTCGCTCTCAGGTCGGCACCATGTACGGCACTCTGAAAAAAGGACCTCGCTATCTGGAGATGGCAGAGGGCTATGTGACCGGTATCGCTCTTGACGCGGACGACCAGATCATCGGATATCAGTTTGTCAGCCTTGGCAAGATGACCGATTTCATCAAAAAGGGCGACGATCCGAACACCGCGTGGGAGAAGGCAAAGGGCCAGTACGGCCGCGTTGCTGACGCTGTTAAAATTATCGATCCGAGAAAAGAATGAGTGCTGGAGGTGAATAAAAATGGCTTTATTTGAATCATATGAAAGAAGAATTGACCAGATCAATGCTGTATTAAACAGCTATGGCATCGCTTCGATCGAAGAAGCGGAGAAGATCACAAAGGACGCCGGCCTGGATGTCTACAATCAGATCAAGGGCATTCAGCCGATCTGTTTTGAGAACGCATGCTGGGCTTATACCGTTGGCGCAGCAATCGCAATCAAAAAGAACTGCCGCAAGGCTGCTGACGCTGCTGCAGCGATTGGCGAGGGACTGCAGTCCTTCTGCATCCCGGGCTCTGTGGCAGATACCCGTAAGGTTGGCTTAGGCCATGGCAACCTGGGCAAGATGCTCCTGGAAGAGGACACCGAGTGCTTCGCATTCCTTGCAGGTCATGAGTCCTTCGCGGCAGCTGAGGGCGCAATCGGTATCGCTGAGAAAGCAAACAAGGTTCGTCAGAAACCGCTTCGCGTTATTCTGAACGGTCTTGGCAAGGATGCTGCACAGATCATTTCCAGAATCAACGGCTTTACATATGTTGAGACCAAATATGATCCGTATACCAACCAGGTAGAGGAAGTCTTCCGCAAGTCTTATTCCGACGGCCTTCGCGGAAAAGTAAACTGCTACGGCGCAAACAGCGTTCCGGAAGGCGTAGCGATCATGTGGAAGGAGAACGTAGACGTTTCCATTACCGGTAACTCCACCAACCCGACCCGTTTCCAGCACCCGGTTGCAGGCACCTACAAGAAAGAGCGCATCGAGGCTGGCAAGAAGTACTTCTCCGTTGCATCCGGCGG
>JAJQFO010000333.1 GCA_021201095.1 Lachnospiraceae bacterium | reverse complement strand
TCATTTACACAAAGCGATGGATGGCAACAGAAAATGTTCGTGAAACAACCCTGTTATTTTTCAAAAAGGTCTTGACATATTAAGTATACTTTCATACAATAATACTATATAAGAAAAGTGTGCTTTTCTAGTGGGCTAACACTTAAATCTGATATCCTTGCCAGACATTATTTGTCTGGCCGTTGGCGGACAACACTAAAATCCGATATCTTTTCGGTATACTACCGAATGTTGGCAGACAACACTAAAATTAGCCGCAAAGAGAGAGCAATTAACACAGTGGTGTTATTGCTCTCTCTTTCAATTTCGGGAGGGAGTCACATAATAATATGAAATATACACAAGCTGAGGCAAGACGAATTGCTTTAAATTGTGCCAAAGAATATAGCCAAAAACTCCTTGGAAAAGTATTTTTGATAATCTATCGTGAACGGCAGGACAATTCGATAAAATACATAGAAGTTATTTTTCTGAAACGAAATTATCAACATCTTACGGGATTGGAATTAATAGATTCAAACGGCCAAGTCTTGAAGAATCAATCTGAAAATTTTTTCAGAAAATGTTTGAATAATAAGCTGGGTCTAAATGAATTTCGATTAAAGCAGGACGGCACCACTCATTTAAAGCTGGCTGCCTTGCCAGTTTTAATGGACATTTCGAAAATAACCAAAATCACAGGGGATTATAATAAGGCTCGTCCTTATCTATACGTTGATAAGGTTATCGGCGGAGTGAACTTCTGCCTCGGATTAAGCAAGGAAAAACAAATGTATGTACCTTCTTCTGCATTACTCGAAAATATAAAAAAGCTGACAAATGCTCCCTCACAAGTACTGGCAATTTTTCAAAAAAATATGGATGATGAGATATACTCTGAAGTAAAACATGTAGCCAAAGGCTTAAATTTAAATAATATTTCTCTCCCGGAAAATATCACTTCAAAAATCAGTTTAGAAAACTACATATACAAAAATAAAAAATAAGCCAATCAGGGTGCATAAGTTACGATCGCATTACAAATCACATGTACCCAGAGTGGCTTTGCTCTCAATTACTTAAATTGCCAGCTGTTTATAAAAGCTCTTCCCCTGTCAGCAGCTTATACGCCTGCAGATATTTATCAATCGTCTTGTCCACAATTTCCTCCGGCAGGGTCCAGTCATTGCCCGGGTTCGCCTTCAGCCAGTCACGGGCAAACTGCTTATCAAAGGACGGCTGCGAATGCCCCGGCTCGTAGCCGTCTGCCGGCCAGAAGCGCGAGCTGTCCGGAGTCAGCATCTCATCGCCGAGCACGAGGTTTCCTTTCTCGTCCAAGCCGAACTCAAACTTCGTATCCGCAATGATAATCCCGCGGCTGAGCGCATAATCCGCGCACTTTTTGTATAATGCAATCGTAAAGTCGCGAAGCTTAGCTGCATACTCCTCGCCTTTGCCCGGGAAATATTTTTCCAGATGCGCGATGCTCTGCTCATAGGAAATATTTTCATCATGGTCCCCGATCTCCGCCTTTGTGGACGGTGTATAAATCGGCTCCGGGAGCCTGTCGGACTCCTTCAGTCCCTCCGGCAGCGTGATGCCGCAGACTGTGCCGTCCTTCTGATAGCTGGCCCAGCCGCTGCCCGTGATGTAGCCGCGCACGATGCACTCGATCGGCAGCATGGAGAGCTTCCGGCAGAGCATGCTGTTGCCGTCAAACTCCGGCTTCCGGAAAAACTCCGGCATATCCTTCACATCCACTGAGATCATATGGTTCGGCAGAATATCCTTCGTCATGTCAAACCAGAACCGGGACATCTGCGTCAGCACCGTCCCCTTTTTTACCACCTGATTCTTTAAAATCACATCAAAACAGCTGATGCGGTCCGTAGCTACCATAATCAGGCTGTCGCCGTTGTCATAAATCTCGCGTACCTTACCTTCTTTGATCGGTTTCCATTCACTCATATTGTCGCACACTGCCTCCTGTCTGATAAGTATAATTGCATGGACGAAAGCTACGCCGGTCACAAACGGTTCCCATTGCACAGCTATTTTATCAATCCTGCTCTTCGCACCTTTGCCATCCTATCACAAAATATGCGTTTGTGCAATGCATTAGTTAATCAAAGATATCCAAAATATACACTAGTCACTCCAAGGAGATCCAAAATAAACCTCAGGCACAAAAATCACCTGATTACCGTTATCTTTGTTGTCTCAGCTTTTATTCTGTGCTAAAATACCTGCAGAATAAGGAACAGGCATGCCCAGGAAACAAACGAAAGGAAGGGCCTTTTATGAAAAAACCAATCGCCATAGGTCTGCAGGATTTTGGAAAGCTTCGACGGCTAAATGCTTTTTATGTTGATAAGACCCGTTTTATCACCGACTGGTGGCAGTCGATGGACGATGTCACTCTGATCACAAGACCGAGACGCTTTGGCAAAACCCTAACTATGAGCATGGTAGAATATTTTTTTTCGATCGACTGCGAAAACAGTGATTTATTCAGAGGCCTGGAAGTCTGGAACAGCGAAGAAATGAGACGGCAAATGGGCTGCTATCCCGTGATCTCTCTAAGCTTTTCAGATATCAAGGAGCGTTCATATCTGCAGGTACGAAACAAAATATGTGAAAGTATTGTCGATTTATATAACCGTTTAGATTTCCTGACAGAAGGAGATTTATTAAACGACCGGGAAAAAGAATACTTTTGTAAAGTTTCTCCAAAAATGGAGGATTCGGAAGCATCCATTTCCCTGCGCCGTTTATCCGGATATCTGTATAAATACTATCACCAGAAGGTAATCATCCTTCTGGACGAATACGACACGCCCATGCTGGAAGCCTTTACCGGCGGATACTGGGATGATCTGACTTCCTTTACGAGAAGTCTCTTTAACGCGACATTCAAAAACAACCCTTATATGGAGCGAGCAATCTTAACTGGTATCACCAGGATCAGCAAGGAATCCATCTTTTCTGATCTGAACACGCTTAAGGTAATCACCACGACTTCCGATGAATACGCAGACTGTTTTGGCTTTACGGAATCCGAGGTTTTCGCCACCCTGGACAGCTATGGATATTCGGACAGGAAACAAGATGTAAAGGACTGGTACGATGGTTTCTCCTTCGGTCAAAAGAAAGATATTTACAATCCCTGGTCCATTCTTAACTTTCTGGACACCGGTCAGGTCGCGCCTTATTGGGCAAATACCAGCTCTAATACGCTGACAAACGCGCTGATCCGCTCCGGGAGCAAGGATATCAAAATCTCTTTTGAAGCTCTGCTTTGCGGGAACACGATCCGTACGCGGATTGATGAACAGATTGTCTACAGCCAGCTTTCTGAAAAGGAAAGTGCCATCTGGAGCCTCTTCCTTGCAAGCGGCTACCTGAAAGTAGTTCATAAAGAGCCTGACCTGCAGAAAGGACGTAATTTTTATGAGCTTTCATTGACAAACCTGGAAGTGCGGGTTATGTTTGAAGATCTTATTCACGGCTGGTTTGCCGATTATGACAGCAATTACAACGACTTTGTAAAATCCCTGCTGCAAAATGACAAAAAGGCAATGAATGTATACATGAACCGTGTCGCGTTAAACACGTTCAGCTTTTTTGACACTGGAAAAAAAACGTCTGAGGAGAGCGAGCCGAAGCGCTTTTATCATGGCTTTGTCCTCGGACTGATCGTCGATCTGGCGGACCGTTATTCCATCCAGTCAAACCGGGAAAGTGGGTTCGGACGTTATGATGTCATTCTGGAACCAAATCCCCATGCCCCGCCTTGCGCGGCACCAACATGAATGAAACAAGTGCG
>JAJQFO010000166.1 GCA_021201095.1 Lachnospiraceae bacterium | reverse complement strand
AAATGAGAGTGATTGCTGGCAAGGCACGTGGATTATCGCTTGTTACGGTCAGAGGAGATCATACACGGCCGACGACCGATCGGATTAAAGAAACTCTTTTTAATATTTTACAAAATGACCTGTACGGGATTCGTTTTCTGGATCTGTTTGCCGGAAGCGGCGGCATCGGGATAGAAGCTCTTAGCCGGGGAGCGGCTTATGGATGCTTCATTGATAATGACCGTTCTGCTTTAAGCTGCATCCGAAAGAACCTGTCGTTCACCCATCTGGAGGATCAGGCGGAAGTGATTCCGGCAGATGTGCTTACGGGACTTTCACGGCTGGAGGGAAGCACTCCCTTTCAGATTATATTCATGGATCCTCCTTATGGAAAGGGACTGGAGCATCTTGTATTAGAATATGTGGCATCTCACAGACCGTCCTTTGCTGATGCGCAGACACTGTTTATTGTCGAAACGGCGCTTCGCGCGGATGTGTCTGAGCTGACTGATCTTGGATACTGCCTGTACCGTGTAAAAGAGTATAAGACCAATAAGCATATTTTTCTCACGCTGAAATCGCCGGAAGAGGAGCATATATGAAACGCGCTGTTTATCCCGGGAGTTTTGACCCGGTAACGAAAGGCCACCTGGACATTATAGAGCGTGCCGCGAATCTTGCGGACGAGCTGATTGTGGGTGTTTTAAATAATAATGAAAAAACACCGTTGTTTTCTGTTGAAGAACGTGTTAAGATGTTAGTTGATGTGACCGCACATATTCCAAACGTAAGGGTTGAGGCGTTTTCCGGACTTTCCGTTGAGTTTTGCAAGAAATGTGACGCTTCCTTCCTTGTAAGAGGTCTCCGTGCCGTGACTGATTTTGAATATGAGCTTCAGATGGCTCAGACCAACCGAAGCCTCGACCGGGATGTGGACACCTTATTTCTGACGACCGCGCTGAATTATGCATATATCAGCTCGACGATCGTGAAGGAGGTTGCATTTTACGGCGGAGACATTTCAGGATTTGTCCCGCCGCAGATAAAGGAACGTGTTTACGCGAAAATTGATGCTTTCCGTGCAGCACAGAATGGGATCTGAAGATGCACATATTACAAAGTATCGTCACTGTGAAGACATCAGGTACTGAACAGTGAACCGAAGGATCAATAAGGAGAGGAGTATCATGGCAAGCAGCAGAATCGAGCAGATTATTGAAGAAATTGAGGAGTTTATAGACAGCTGTAAATTTCAGCCTCTTTCTTCCACAAAGATTGTTGTAAATAAGGAAGAATTAGAAGAGCTTCTTCGGGAGCTTCGTATGAAGACCCCTGATGAAATCAAGCGTTATCAGAAAATCATCAGCAACAAGGATGCGATCCTGGAGGATGCGCAGTCTAAGGCGGACGCGATTATTGCGGATGCAAAAACGCAGGCAGAAAAGATTGTCAGCGAGAGTGAGGTTATGCGGATTGCCGTCGAGCAGTCGCAGCAGCTGATTGAAGAGACCAACAAGCAGGCGCAGGATATCATGGACCGCGCGACAGAAGATTCGAATAACATCCGTATGAGCGCGATACGATATACGGATGATATGCTTGGAAATCTCGAAAAAATTATGAGCCACACCATCGACACCGCCGGGACGAAATACAGCAATTTTATCAACTCGATTCAGTCCTGTTATGATATTGTGAGTAAAAACCGCTCCGAGCTTTCACCGTCTGTTGAACCATCCGGTTACACTCGGCCGGATACCACGGAGGATACTTCTGAGCTGACGGATGTCGAAGAAGAGTAACTGTGAAGGTGCAAAACAGTTACGAAAAGTAAAGCGCAGCCAATCGGCTCCGCTGGTGAGTGTTACCTTATTGGCTCATGGGAAAGAAAATCCATGAGCGCGCCCATAGTACAGCACAGGACAGTCCAATAGCAAGCAGGGTGATTTTCACCCTGCTTTTTATATAATATAAAAATGTGTTCCGGTCCATTCCGGCAATACCTGCGCTTTGGGCAAGCGCAGACAGGCCGCCAAAAGCCCCGAGAGCGGATACAGATATATATTTCGCAGTGGCGGATAAACCGGATTCCGCAATCATATGTATTCCGGTCGTCACTTCAATACCGGATGTGAGCAGACGTATAACAGGATTTGATAGGAGCACCGCTTTTTGGACTGCGCCGGTGAGGATTGAGAAGAGCATGATATATGCTCCCAGACGCAGAACATTGCTCATCGCGTCATAAATACAGCTGTCAATCAGTGCAAACAGGTTTGAAGGCGCAGCGGATATGCCGTTTTTTGCATCCATATCAGCCGCTTTGATGGTTGGATGATTTATTTTTCTTGCATCGATCCATCCTTTTAGCAGTGCTGCTCCGAGTATCTGAAACAGGAACCAGCCGCCTTCCTGAGGGAGCTGCATTTGCTGGGCAGACAAATAGGAGAGAATAAAGCCGGGACTTAAGTTGTTGGCAAACCCCAGCAGCAGACGAGCTTCGCGCCGGCTTATTTTGCCAGTCCGATAAAGATCTGCCGTAAGAAAAGCGCCAATTGGAAATCCGCATAAAAAACCGGAAAGGATGACAAACGCGCCATAAGCGGAGCAGTGAAAGATTTTCATCAGAGGTCTTGTCAGTATCGCGGGAAGATCGGATATTTTCACGGTACGCACAGCCAGAGTGCTAAGAAACATAAAAGGAAAAATGACCGGAAGCACCTGGCGGTACCACAGCAGGAGTCCGTCTCTTGCCCAAAGAAGGGCTGTCTGCGGAAACAGCAGAAGATAGCCAAAGGCCGGAAGAATCAGAATGATGAATTTTTTAGGCATGTGAGTTTTCCTGCTCATTCTTGCGGAACGTCATGTCATTTTATGTGGAAATTCTCTTTTGTATGCAGAAATGAAAATTGTTGTAACGATACATTTTTATAATATCGTTCCAGATGCCTTGAGGTTCTGATATTGGGAGCAGAAATAAATAGAATCGTGACTGTACATTTTCATATGTACTTTGTAGTAAATGCAAAGGATTGCTCTGAAAAACAATAAATATTTTTCCTTTCTGTCATAATCGGTCTTTTTGCAGAATATATTATAAGTAATTGCTCTACAGGAGTTGTGCATGAAACCATGAAGCTTTCGGATGGCAGTCTTCGAAAACGAATGCCGGGATATCTGGCATTTTTGATATTCCTGCTGATTGTAACCAGCTGGCTTTCTTCCAGGCTGTACCTGAATTCTGCCGCGGAAATGTTCAATGTACAGGCAGTGGAAACGGATTCCTTTCGCCGGATGAGCCTGACCGACGAATTCCTGACCGATCTTCTTGGAATAGTGAAGGAAGGTGGAATAACACCGGGAGCGGTCCTGACTGCCTTGTATCCCTTTAGCCAGGATGGATACCGTTCCTTTTCTCCTGCTGTGAATCTGTCCGGACTTGGTTTCCTTCGGAAAACCTTCCTTGACAGAAACCGCAGCGTCTATCAGTCTGTTTCAGATGCGTTTGCTGCCATATGGGATGACATTCGGTGTTTTCCTGCCACAGGAGGCAGTTTTTACTTTGAAAATACCTGGATGTACGAGCGCACGTATGGAGGAATACGGGGACATGAGGGCACGGATATCCTTCCTCCTGATAATCTGTCAGGTATTTATCCGGTCGTAAGCATGACCGACGGAGTCGTGGAAAAAATCGGCTGGCTTGATATGGGCGGGTATCGGATTGGCATACGCGGTGAACACGGAGGATATTTTTATTATGCCCATCTGGATTCTTATGCGCGTGATTTCGAGATCGGTGATGAGGTTTACGCCGGCGAGCAGCTCGGCATGATGGGCGATTCCGGATATGGCAGGGAAGGAACCCGGGGACAGTTTGATGTTCATCTGCATCTCGGAATTTATATTCAGACAGAACATGAGGAAGAACTCAGTATGAATCCTTACTGGGTGCTTTGTTATTCGCAAGGTCTGGAAAATAAGTAAGTACCTGCCATGCAAGGCCGCCCATCATGTTCAAAGCAAGGCTGGCGGGAATCAGGACCAGCTGCTTTTCCAGTGGCTGAACAGGCAAAACGCATATGGACAGTCACGAAAATAATCAGGAGAGATACAACTCATTTTCAAGGCATTGCAACTTTTCATTTTATATGTTATGATACGCAGGACGGTTAGGACCGATCGCGGTGAGCAGGACGGCTGTGGGCCGGTCGAGGTGAGAATGATATGAAAATACAGCTGTGGCGGGAAATCTTAAGCCCGTATGATCTGGCGGTGAAAGAGCTGACCATTAAATTTGAACATCTGATGCGAGAATACAGGGAGCAGGGACTGTACTCCCCGATCGAACAGGTAACCGGCCGGGTAAAAACGGTCTCCAGTATCTTAGACAAGGCACAGAAAAAAGGCATTGCGGCGGATGAGATTGAAGATCGCATTACCGACATTGCCGGGGTCCGGATTATCTGCCAGTTCGTGGAAGATATTCAGAAGGTTGTGGAGATCATCCGGGAGCGCACGGATATGGAGATTGTCAGTGAGCGGGATTACGTGAATCATATGAAAGAGAGCGGCTACCGCAGCTACCATATCATTATCCTTTATGAGGTACATACAGTAAATGGAGCGAAAAAGCTCCATGCTGAGATTCAGATCCGGACACTGGCTATGAATTTCTGGTCTACGATCGAGCATTCTCTGCAATATAAATATAAAGAAAACATACCGGATCACATCAGCCAGAAGCTGACAAACGTGGCGAATGCGATTATCTCTCTGGATAATGAGATGTCTTCGGTGCGCAGTGAGATCATGGATGCCCAGATTTCTTCGCATATCAGGTCCAGTCTGATCTCTGACATCCTGGCGACGATTCAGAATCTGTACCGCGTCACGACGAAGCGGGAAGTTCAGAAAATTCAGGATGAATTTTACCGCATCTATGAGCTGGACGATATTGACCAGCTCAGACGCTTCGCCAGAGAGCTGGATGTGATCGCGGAAGGATATCGTGTACAGTCAGTGGAGCAGGGAGGTTCCGAAGATACATGGCCTTAAAAGACAGACTGCCGGAGGATTTTATCCAGTGCATGCACGGACAGCTGCCAGATGAGACGGAAGCATTTCTGGATGCCTTTGAAGAAGAAGCTTATGCAGGTATCCGCATGAATACCAGAAAGCTTTCCGCTTCAGAAGCGGGTGAAAAACTGCCTTTTACGCTGGAGAAAATTCCCTGGACGGAAAATGGATTCTATATAGACAAAAACGCATCGGCCGCCCGGCATCCATATTATTATGCCGGACTCTACTATTTGCAGGAGCCAAGCGCAATGCTCCCTGCTGCTTTTTTGCCGGTTTGCCCGGATGACCGGGTGCTTGACCTGTGCGCTGCTCCCGGAGGCAAAGCCACGGAGCTCTCGTCACGGCTTTCAGAAAATGGTCTGCTGGTCGCAAACGATGTGAGTGCCGGCCGTGCGGGTGCTCTATTGAAAAATCTGACCATATGGGGGACGCCCAATACCTGTATCACAGTGGAAACTCCGCAGCGTCTGTACGACGCGTTCGGGTGCTTCTTTGATAAAATTCTGGTCGATGCGCCCTGCTCAGGAGAGGGAATGTTCCGCAAAGACAGTCATTTGATTTCCTCCTGGAAAGAAAAGGGTCCGTCTTATTACGCACCGCTGCAAAAAGAGATCCTTTCCTGGGCAGTAAAAATGCTCAGGCCCGGCGGGATGCTTCTTTATTCTACCTGTACCTTTTCCACTCTGGAGGATGAAGAGGTGATTTCTGATGCCCTGCAAAAAAATCCGGAGCTGGAACTGGTTCCCCTGCCGCATATGGACGGATTCCGGCAGGGGTTCACGTCCGAAGAAGGTATCGGCCCCTACCCGGACTGTCTCTTAGGATGTGTGCGGCTCTATCCTCACCGGATTCATGGAGAAGGGCATTTTGCGGCGCTGCTCCGGAAAAAAGAGGACTCGGACGGAGACTGGCCAGATAGCGGGAAGTCCCGGCCTGGGCGAAACCTGATTCCGAAACCCGTCCTTGACTTTTTTTCAACTGTGTCAACCAGGTGCGTGGGAACAGATGCGATTCCCTTTCTGCCGACCTGGCATTATGAACAGATTGGGGAGAAATGCCTGCTGCTTCCGCCGGTTCCTTTGCCGCATGGGATTCGCTATCTGCGCACGGGTCTTTTGCTTGGCACCCTGAAAAACGGACGTTTCGAACCTTCTCAGGCTCTGGCTTTGCTGCCTGACGCACCGCGGCTGTTTGGCTGCCTGGATCTTTCTGCGGAGGATGAACGTGTCATGCGGTATCTGAAGGGGGAAACACTGGCGCTTAATGATACGGAAATTGCCGCGGCGAGACAGAAAAAAGACGGCCGTTCATCGGACTGGGTCCTTGTATGTGTGGACGGTCACGGCCTTGGCTGGGGCAGAATTGGCGGCAGCGGCCTGAAGAACAAATATTATCCGGGCTGGAGACTTCAGTGAAAAAGAAGGCATCTGGCTGAACGAAAAAGAATAGAGGGCTTTATACATATGCTGAAACAGACAGAAGCAGTGATTTTTGATCTGGACGGTACCCTGATGGATTCCATGTGGCTGTGGAATGACATTGATATTGAATTTCTTGGCCGTTACAACCAGGCACCGCCGGAAGATCTGGCCGTAGCGATAGAGGGAATGGGATTTACGGAGACTGCACAGTATTTTAAGGAGCGCTTTGCCCTTCCCTGTACAATAGAAGAAATCAAGCAGGAGTGGAACCGCATGGCTTTTCAAAAATATGCGAACGAGGTGCCGCTAAAGTCCGGGGCACCGCATTTTCTGAGTTATCTGAAAGAGCGGCGGATCCCCATCGCGATCGCCAGCAGCAACAGCCGGGAGCTGATCCTCGCCTGCCTGACCAACAACCATGTTGAAACCTATTTTGAGCAGATTGTTATCTCCTGCGAGGTCGCTAAGGGTAAGCCGTCTCCGGATGTCTATCTGCTCGCTGCGGACAGGCTGGGAGTTCCCGCTGATAAATGTCTGGTGTTCGAGGATGTGCCGATGGGCATCCTCGCGGGTAAAAGCGCTGGTATGCGGGTCTGCGCGATGGAGGATGATTTTTCCATTGCAAGACGGCCGGAAATCCGCTCTCTTGCGGATTATTATATCCGCAGCTATGATGAGATACTGGACGGGACTTATGAAATTCTGAGATGAAGCATTTCGGGATCATGTGAATTTCATGCGATGCTGCGTTTTTATTTGCTGATCAGTTTGAGTGCGATGCTGTGCCTTCTTTTGCGGGTCTGTTTGAATTAAGATACTGTATATTTTAACGCAAGTGCTTCAATTCTGGATGAAGTGTTTCACGGATGACAGGCGTTTTGCTCGAAAGAACACGGAAGGATAGGAGCGGGAATGAATTTTCTGCCAACGACAGCTTTGGAGCTGAAACAACAGAATATTGATACACTGGATTTTGTCTATGTCTGCGGAGACGCCTATGTAGACCATCCTTCTTTCGGACATGCGATTATCAGCCGGGTGCTGCAGTCCCGCGGATATTCGGTCGGCATCCTCGCTCAGCCCGACTGGCGGCATAAGGAGAGTGTGATGGCTCTGGGCCGCCCAAGGCTCGGCTTTCTGGTCAGTGCCGGGAATATGGATTCGATGGTAAACCACTATACTGTCTCAAAAAAGCGGCGTTCTTCGGACGCTTATACGCCGGGAGGAAAGACCGGCAGGCGTCCGGATTATGCGGCGGTGGTGTATTGCAACCTCATCCGGCAGGCTTACCATGATGTGCCGATCATCGCCGGCGGGATCGAGGCCAGTCTGCGCAGACTGGCACATTATGATTACTGGTCGGATTCTCTGAAACGGTCAGTGCTGATGGATTCAGGGGCGGATCTGATTTCCTACGGAATGGGAGAACGCTCGATCGTGGAAATTGCGGAAGCACTGGATTCCGGACTTTCTATAAGAGACATTACCTTTATCGATGGGACCTGTTATAAGACGAAAAGGCTGGAGGATGTCTACGATTACGAGCTTCTGCCAGACTTTGAGGCGATGAAGGAGGATAAGCGCCTGTATGCGCAGAGTTTTTATACACAGTATCAGAATACCGACCCATTTACGGCAAAGAGGCTGGTGGAGCCTTACGGGACAGTTTATGTGGTGCAAAATCCACCCTCAAAGCCTTTGACGACGCAGGAAATGGACGATGTTTATGATCTTCCTTACTGCCGGGCTGCACATCCGTCCTATGAGGCGGAGGGCGGGATTCCTGCACTTAAGGAAGTGAAATTCAGTCTGATCAGCAACCGGGGATGCTTCGGAGGCTGCAGCTTCTGCGCACTGACCTTTCACCAGGGAAGGATCGTGCAGGTGCGCAGCCATGATTCGATAGTAAAAGAAGCCGAGCTGATGACTGAAGACCCGGATTTTAAGGGGTATATCCACGATGTAGGCGGCCCGACGGCAAATTTCCGGCACCCTGCATGCAAAAAACAGCTGGAGCTTGGCGTCTGTAAAAACAGGCAGTGTCTTTTTCCGGAGCCTTGCAAAAATCTGGATGCGGATCACAGCGATTATGTTCAGCTGCTGCGCCGCCTCAGGAAGCTTCCGAAGGTAAAAAAAGTGTTTATCCGTTCCGGTATCCGCTTTGACTATCTGATGGCAGATCCCTCGGATGAGTTTTTTCGGGAACTGGTCCGGTATCACATAAGCGGTCAGCTGAAGGTTGCCCCGGAGCATGTGGCGGACCGGGTGCTGGATATGATGGGAAAGCCAAAGCACAGTGTCTATGAAAGATTTACGGATGCTTACCGAAGAATGAATGAATCCTGCGGCATGGATCAGTACCTCGTCCCTTATCTGATGTCCTCCCATCCGGGATGCTCCATGAAGGAGGCCGTAGAGCTGGCGTGCTACCTGCGGGATATCCACCATATGCCGGAGCAGGTGCAGGACTTTTATCCAACGCCCTCCACGATCTCGACCTGCATGTATTACACCGGTCTGGATCCGAGAACGATGAAGCCGGTTTATGTGGAAAAGAATCTGCACCGCAAAAAACTGCAGCGGGCTCTGATGCAGTACCGCAGGCCGGAGAATTATGAACTGGTAATGGAAGCTTTGCAGGAGGCCGGGAGGACGGATCTGATCGGATATGGGCCAAAATGCCTGATAAGGCCGCAGGAGGCCGGGAAGACGCCGGCATCCCGCAGATCCTCAGAGTCCGGACGGAAAACTTCCCGCAATGCGCAGGGAACCGGCAAAAGATCTTCCCACAGCGCGCAGGGAACCGGCAAAAAGCCTTCCCGCAATAATGCGCAGGGAGTCGGCGGAAAAACTTTCCGCAGTAATCCAGGATCTGGCCAGAATGCGTCTCGCAGTAATCACGGATCCGACAAGAAGGTTCCGGATACACGGAACGCCCAAAATAAGAGGAGATGAAGACTTTTGAAAAAAATCACAAAAGGAAACTGGGGCTATATCAAATATGAAAAAAAGAAACGGTTTCTGATTACCTTCCTGATGTTTCTTTTGCCTATGGGCATTTACATCATCGGCTATCTCACAGTAAAATCCAGGCTGAATCTGTTTACTGTGATTGCGATTCTGGGCTGTCTGCCAGCCTGCAGATCTGCCGTCGGTCTGATTATGATGATGATGCAAAAATCCATGCCGGAGGAACGCTATGAAGAGTTCAAAAAAGCATCGGAAGGTCTGGTCGTGGGCTATGAACTGGTCATTACCGCTTATGAGCATACTTCTCCGGTAGAGGCGGTCGTGGTGTGCGGCGACCAAATTGTCTGTTACACGCCGGATGAGAAGACAGACCCGCCTTATCTGGAAAAGCACATTCGTCAGAATCTTTCTTCGAACGGATATACCGAGGCGCAGGTAAAGGTCATGAAAAACTGGAACCAATTCCTGCAGCGGGTTTCGGTACTCGCAGCGAACCCTGAAAAATACCGGGAGGGTCTCCCATTCACGCCCGATGAACGCTATCCGTCTCTTAGCCGGGATGAGGTGATTTATCAAATTCTGCTGGCGATCTCGCTTTGACGGGATGCCTATATCGCAGAGATTCTGATTTTGCAGACAGCAATGGAGCTAAAAGACTGTTTTCTGTCCTGATTTTTCGCAGAAAATCGGGGACGCAGGTGCTGATCGAAGCGGCAGCGAAGAAACTGGCTTGCCGGTGGAGACCTCAGACCCTGGCGGTCCGGCTCATCGCTTCGCGGGAATGAGGGATAAGAGTCATGAAACAGATTTTCATAACCAAAGATACTGCCGGGCAGCGGCTGGACAAGCTGCTGCACAGATATATGAAGGAAGCGCCAAAAGGTTTTTTGTATAAAATGCTTCGAAAGAAAAATATCACTTTAAATGGAAAGAAAGCAGAAGGAAAAGAGCTGCTGCAGCCGGGGGACGAGATCCGATTATTTATTTCCGATGAGACCTGGGAAAAATTTGGCGGGATACGGTCTGCTGCTTTCGGACTTCCTCAGGCTGCCGGCGGACATGGTGCAGCTGTCTCACGGTATTGTGCGGCAGAAGATGGAAAATCCGAAGACGGTAGATCCGAAGATAGTAAATCTGAAGCTGGTAAATCCGTGGAGAGCATGGCCGGCATGCCATCGCAGCATGACCGCATTTCGCTCATTTCCACTGTGGGAAGCAGGAAGGTTCCGGCGCTTGTGCCCGGTGTCCGGCCTCCGGAAATTGTTTATCAGGATGAACATCTGCTGTTGTTTAACAAACCTGCCGGTATGCTTTCACAGAAGGCGAAGACGGAGGATGTCTCTTTAATGGAATACCTGCAAGCCTATTTGCTTTCAACTGGCTGCCTGGATGAGGAGCAGATGCGCCTGGTGCGCCCGTCGATCTGCAACCGGCTGGACCGCAATACGAGCGGTCTTCTGGCGGCCGGCATCAGTCTGGCCGGGCTGCAGACGCTGAACCGCCTGTTCAGGGAACGTTCTGTGCGGAAGTTTTACCGCTGCATTGTCTGCGGCACTATGACCGGAGAAGATCACCTTCGCGGATTTCTGACAAAGAATATCAGGACAAATACGGTTGAAATAAGCACAAACACAGCGAAGGGCGCTAAACCAATCGAGACGGCCTACCATGTGCTTTCCACCTCGAATGGCCTCTCTTTGCTCGAAGTGCACCTGATCACCGGGCGAAGCCATCAGATTCGGGCGCACCTGGCATCCATCGGACATCCGATCCTTGGAGATCCCAAATATGGGAATTCCACGCTGAACAGGGAATATTTGCATTCACACGGCGTTCGAAGCCAGCTGCTGCATGCGTATCGCATGGAATTTCCTGAGGTAGAGGGCCGGCTTTCCTATCTGTCCGGTCAGCAGTTTATCGCTCCCGAGCCGGAACTATTTGGACATGTATTTGTGCACTCGTGACACGTATGTTTGGTGCCATTTTGTGCAGGATTTTTATCCCTGGCCGGATAAGCTTTGACATAGGCATTCGTGCTATTCAGTGACAGATTTTTATCTAAACCGAATAAGCTTTTGACATAGGAATATATGTTTTTGCTTCGGCGGTTATCCGTCGGCACAGTGGGCTGGCAAGCCCGAATTGATAACAAAACTTTAACAGGAGGCGTTCTAATGGCTACCTGGAACACGCGCGGTCTGCGCGGATCTACCTTGGAAGAATTGATTAACCGGACGAATGAAATCTACCGGGAAAAGAATCTCGCTCTGATCCAGAAAATTCCGACGCCGATCACGCCGCTGAAAATAGACAAGGATGAAAGACATATTACACTGGCTTATTTTGAGCAGAAGAGTACGGTGGATTATATCGGAGTTGTGCAGGGAATACCGGTCTGCTTTGACGCGAAGGAATGTCATGTGGACACATTTGCCCTCCAAAACATCCATCCGCATCAGGTGGATTTTATGACTCAGTTTGAAAAGCAGGGAGGAATCTCGTTTTTAATTCTGTTTTTCAGCGAACGAAACGAGCTGTTTTATCTTCCCTACCGGGATATGATGAAATTCTGGGAGCGGGCGCAGGATGGCGGCCGGAAAAGCTTTCGATACGTGGAACTGGATCAGAATTATTACATTCAGCCAAGAGGCGGACTGCTGGTTCCTTATCTGGACGCCCTGCAGATTGATCTGGATGCGCGTGAAGTCCCTGAAAGTAAAGCATAATTTTCTGGACATCTGCCGCTGTTTTGTGTATGATAGCAAAGGAAAATAATCAAAAGCCTTTTTCCTTTGATTCGAAAAAGTATGCTGCAGGTCATTTGGTGCTAAAGGGATGCTGTTATGCGAAGAAAACCGCTTCGCATAACACTCCAGAATCTGGCGATTCTGTCGTTAACTTATCGGGTGAGAGTACGCAAGCTCTCCGCTTCCGCTCCGGTCGGTGCTAAACGAGCGCCACTGGCGCTCAGCACCCTCTCCTTCCGATAAGTTATATTATGGCAGCCTGTCAGTATGGATCTGTCATGAGGAGATACGATTTATGAGAAAAATTTTGCACACGCAGGACGGCGTGAGAGATATCTATAATCAGGAATGTGAGCAGAAGCTGGCACTGCAGAACGCACTTCATTCTGTAATTAAATCTTATGGGTATCGGGACATAGAAACGCCTACCTTTGAGTTTTTCGATGTATTCAGCCGGGAAGTCGGCACGATCCCATCCAGAGAGCTTTATAAGTTTTTTGACCGCGATGGGAATACCCTCGTGCTGCGGCCGGATTTCACGCCGCCGGTGGCCCGTGCCGCTTCCAAATATTTTTTAAATGATAACCGGACGCTTCGTCTTACTTATCTGGGCAATACCTTTATCAATAATTCCAGCTACCAGGGTCGGCTCAAAGAGACCACGCAGATCGGTGCGGAACTGATCGGCGACGACAGCGCAGATTCGGATGCGGAGGTGATCGCGCTTGCGATCCAGATGCTGCAGTCATCCGGACTTTCAGAATTTCAGGTCAGCCTGGGCCACTGCGGCTTTTTCAACGCACTGGTGACTGAGGCCGGTCTGGACGATGGAAGCACGGAGGAACTAAAAGAGCTGATTTCCAATAAAAATACGTTTGGCGCACAGAAGCTGCTTGAACAGAAGAATATCAGCAATTCTCTGAAGGAATGCTTTGCCGCACTGCCGGGGCTGTTCGGCACGGCAGAGGTTCTGGACCGTGCAGAAGCTCTTACGGATAACCCGGAGGCACTTGGCGCGGTCGCACGTCTGAAAGAAATCTGGGAAATTCTGAAGCTCTACGGAGTGGAAGCCTATGTGTCTTTCGATCTTGGAATGCGCAGCCGGTATATGTACTATACAGGAATCCTTTTCCGGGGATATACCTTCGGTGTCGGCGCCGCCATTTTAAAGGGCGGACGCTACGACGGCCTGCTGCAGCATTTTGGCAAGGAAGCGCCGGCGGTCGGATTTGTAACAGAGATTGACCAGCTGCTTTCAGCTTTGCAGCGGCAGAAAATCACTCCGGAGGTTCCGGCAAATCATTGCATGATTTTGTATGAAAAAGCAAAGCTGCCGGAAGCGATCGAGCGTGCCCGCGAAATGCGTTCTCAGGGGAAAAATGTGGAGCTTGTCCGCATCACAGAGCAGCGGACCAAAGAGGACTGCCTGGAATATGCGAAAATGTCGGGGTGTGATTCGGTAGTGGAGCTATAGCTGGCTTTAAACTACAGCGGAAAGACGACAGATTTGATTTTGCTGCAAAATATATGCAGATTTGCATCGGACAGCGAATAGCAGAGATATTTTTAAGTTATAACGAAAGCAGGAAATGATATGGGAGAAAACAGATACCTGACATTTGCTCTTACAAAGGGCCGGCTGGCCAAACAGACCCTGGCACTTTTGGAAAGGGTTGGAATTACCTGTGAAGAAATCAATGATCCGGACACGCGCAGGCTGATTTTTGTCAATGAAGAATTAAAGCTGCGCTTTTTCCTGGCGAAAGGGCCGGATGTACCTACCTATGTAGAGTACGGGGCGGCGGATATCGGGATTGTCGGCAAGGACACAATTCTGGAGGAGCACCGCAAGATTTATGAAGTGCTGGATCTTGGATTTGGCCGGTGCCGGATGTGCGTCTGCGGGCCGCAGGCAGCGGAAGATTATTTAAAAAGCCAGGAACGCATCCGTGTGGCAACAAAATATCCAAATATCGCGAAGGATTATTTTTATAACCAGAGAAATCAGACGGTCGAGATCATCAAGCTGAATGGTTCCATCGAGCTGGCTCCGATCGTGGGTCTTTCCGAGGTGATTGTGGATATTGTAGAGACCGGTTCCACACTGCGGGAAAATGGACTGGTTGTACTCGAAGAAATCTGCCCGCTCTCCGCCCGCGTGACCGTAAATCCTGTAAGCATGCGCATGGAAAATGAACGAATTACCCGGATTCTGCAGCTGATGAGCGGCGCTATTGACGGGAGCGTCTGAGTGATTTTATTTTAAAGCGATTAAAACTCCTGACCTCTTTAATTGATTTTAAGCTTCCGGGAAGCGGATTATCGTTTGAATAATTATGAATCTGTTTATCCAGTGAAGAGGTCTTGTGTTTCAATACTCAACAGCACAAAGGAAGGTGTACAGCCATGAAGATGATTCCATTATCCGCCGACACACGGCGGGACATTACCGCCCAGCTTCTGAAAAGAAGCCCGGACAGCTATCAGGGATATGAAGAACGTGTAAAGGAAATTATCCGGAATGTGAGAGAGCGCCGGGACGAGGCTGTTTTTGGCTATACGAAGCAGTTCGACCAGGTGGAAATTGACGCGGAGACGGTTCGTGTTTCTGCAGATGAAATAAAAGAAGCCTATGCGGCCATTGACCAGAAGCTGCTCGACGTGATACGCAGATCCTGCGCAAATATACGCAGCTATCATGAGAAACAGCGCCGGTACAGCTGGTTTGACAGTAAGCCGGACGGCACTATGCTTGGACAGAAGATCACCGCGATCGGCACGGTCGGTGTCTATGTGCCGGGCGGGAGCGCCCCTCTGGCCTCCTCCGTGCTGATGAACATCGTTCCGGCAAAGGTGGCCGGGGTAGAGAGGATTATTATGGCTACTCCGCCGGCGAAGGACGGCCGGGTACCTGTCACCTCTCTGGTGGCAGCCTGTGAGGCAGGAGCCGATGAAATCTATAAGGTCGGCGGCGCACAGGCGATCGCCGCGTTTGCCTATGGGACGGAATCAATACCAAAGGTAGATAAAATTGTCGGCCCGGGCAATATCTATGTCGCTCTTGCCAAAAAAGCGGTTTATGGCACGGTTGGGATTGATTCCATCGCAGGACCGAGCGAAATCCTCGTGCTTGCCGATGAGTCGGCCAACGCACACTATGTGGCGGCGGATCTGTTGTCGCAGGCCGAGCATGATCCCCTGGCTTCCGCAATTTTGATTACCACCAGCGAGACTCTGGCGCAAAAGGTTTCGGATGAGATTGAGGAATATCTGAAAAAGCTTTCCCGCGCGGAGATTATTCGGAAGTCTTTGGATAATTATGGCTTTATTTTGCTGGCGGATTCCATGGAGGACGCCATCGACACGGCAAACCAGATTGCCTCTGAGCATCTGGAGATTGTGACGGACAATCCGTTCGAGGTCATGATGAAAATCAAAAATGCGGGCGCGATTTTTATCGGGGAGTACGCTTCAGAGCCGCTCGGCGATTATTTTGCCGGCCCGAACCATGTGCTTCCGACCAACAGCACAGCCAGATTTTTCTCTCCCCTGTCTGTGGATGATTTTATAAAAAAATCGAGTATCATTTACTATTCGAAGGACGCGCTTGCCCAGGCTAAGGATGACATCATCGCCTTTGCAAATGCGGAAACACTGACTGCGCACGCCAATTCCATCCGGGTGCGCTTCGAGAACGGGCAGGAGTAAGAGGGAGGCCTTTTATGGACAGGATTGCACAAGTGGAGCGAAACACGAAAGAGACGCAGATTCGCGTAAAATTAAATCTGGACGGAGCCGGGACTGCCCGGATTCATACCGGCATCGGTTTTTTTGACCATATGCTGGAGGGATTTGCCAGACATGGATTTTTTGATCTCGATGTGGAAGTGGCTGGGGATTTGCATGTGGATGGACACCACACGGTGGAGGATACCGGCATTGTCCTCGGAGAGGCCATCCGTCAGGCTCTTGGAGATAAAAAAGGGATCCGGCGCTATGGGGAATGTACGCTGCCGATGGATGAGGTGTTAGTATTGTGCGCTCTGGATTTATGCGGGCGTCCGTATTTTTGCTCGGATACAGAATTTGGGAAAGAGCGAATCGGGGAAATGGATACCGAGCTGGTGCGGGAATTCTTTTATGCCGTCTCTTATTCCGCCGCGATGAACCTTCACTTTTGTATGCTGCGGGGCGGCAACAGCCATCATATGGCGGAAGCGATGTTCAAGGCTTTTGCGAAAGCGCTTGACCAGGCCTGCTGTTACGACGCACGCATTACCGGCGTCCTCTCTACAAAGGGAACACTAGAGGGATAGCCTTTTCCGGTTCGATAGAAAATGAAATGTACAGGTAAATGATAACAAGTCGATGAAAAATGGAGAGCTCACTATGAAGAACAGAGAATTAATCGTTCCGGTTTTTTTGAAGGAAGGCAAGGTCCTGCGTGATCCCCAAATGGCTGATGGGGAGATTGCAGACGAATCTTCCTTTGCGGCATCCTGTGAAAATCTGGGTGCGGATGCGTTTCTGATCTTTGACCTGTCGGTATCTGACCAGGAGCATGATCAATCAATCGGGTTGATCAAAAAAATCAGCAGGGTGACCGACCTTCCTCTGTACGGCGGCGGTAATATCCGGCGGCTGGAGGATGTAAAAAAGCTGATCTATGCCGGATGCAAAAGGGTCTTTTTAAATTTTTCAAAGGAATCAAATGTTTTGCTTGCCAAAGAGGCTTCTGATCGCTTCGGCCGCGACCGCCTGATGGCCTGCGTCGGGACAAAAGAGGAGTATGCGCTGGCTGTTTCTCATGCAGACCATCTGGAAGGACTTGTATTCCTGAATTCTCTTTTATCCGGGAGCGTTGCCGGGGCTTCTCATTCAACTGCTGATGCATCTGCGGGAGATACTGACACAGACATCTGGGAGGATCTTTATATAAGTATGAATGAATTCCAACCGGACGCCGCTGCCGCAGAGCTGGCCGACAGTCCGGCAACCGGAATGTTCTGCACATGCTTTTCACAGGACAGCTTTCCTTTTATGGAAGTCAAGCATGCGCTGAAACAAAGAGGAATTCCGACGAATGTCTTCGAAGCTTCTCTTGCCTGGGATGACATAAAGACGGGCAGTGACGGACTGCTTCCGGTCGTCGTTCAGGATTACCGTACGCTGGAGGTTCTGATGGTTGCCTATATGAACGAAGAAGCCTATCAGACAACCATTCGCACCGGACGCATGACCTACTGGAGCCGCAGCCGCGGGGAATTATGGGTAAAAGGCCTTACCTCCGGTCATTTTCAGTATGTGAAGGAGTTGGCAATTGACTGCGATAATGACACACTCCTTGCGAAGGTTGCTCAGATCGGAGCAGCCTGCCATACTGGCCACAGAAGCTGCTTTTATCGCCCGATTTTGCAGAAAGAATATGATTCCTCAAATCCCATGAAGGTTTTTGAGGATGTTTTCGCCGTCATCGAGGACCGAAAGGTGCATCCAAAGGAAGGCTCCTATACAAACTATCTGTTTGAGAAAGGCATTGATAAAATTCTGAAAAAAGTCGGGGAAGAGGCCGCAGAAATCATTATTGCCGCAAAAAATCCAGATCCGGAGGAAGTAATCTATGAGATTTCGGATTTTCTTTACCATGTCATGGTACTGATGTCGGAGCGCGGCCTTACCTGGGAGGACATTACCAGAGAACTGGCCAAAAGGTGAAATTAAGCCTCTAAAATATTAAAATATAAAAATTTCTGTATCAGAGACAGAGAATCTGTAACATTTTATTTTGCGAATTCTGGATCAAGTTGTGAGATTCGGGAATTCCCTGATAGTTATCAAGATTCTTTGTCTTTTTTATATATATTTTAATCCTGATACAATTTGAA
>JAJQFO010000282.1 GCA_021201095.1 Lachnospiraceae bacterium | reverse complement strand
CCTGTATCCATCAATACTGGCGGACGCGATCACTTTAGTCCATTTATACCAGGCAGCCTTCAGCTCCCGCAACTGCGACCTGTTTCAGAAGGACGGCCTTCGGTCCGTGAAAAGCCGGAAGCTCCTGCATTTCCTTTGAAAAAACAAAATCCTTCTGCGCCTCAAAAATACTTCCGTTGACAGACCCGCCGGTCACCGGAGTAATCGTTTTTCCATCGTTTAAGTAAGCCAGCCGGATCTCTCCGCCGAAATTGCCGCTCGTGGAATTCATCTGAAAATCTGAAAAGTTTACCACATAGAGCCCCGGCCGTTTTTTCATTTCTTCAAAATCCGCTTCACCGGGAGGGCAGGAAATTTTCGAATACACACCGGTCGCCTTTACGCCCAGATACTGACAGAAGCGGGCACTTCCATGGACGTTGGTAAAAATACCGTCCCGGATGCAGGGCAGCGTACTCATCGCAATTCCCTCGTAGCTGTACGGCACTGTAGGTACATAATCCAGATGCAGCAGCGGCCCGGTCACCTCTTCCGGCTTTCCCTGTACAAAATCGCCCACCTGATAATCCGACATATGCTGGTATATATTATGTCCCGCGCTGCGCTCCAGATAAAAGCGGAAAATCTCTGCCGCATATTCATCCGAAAGCAGCACATCATAGACGCCGGTAGCGGGCATGGCACTCGCCAAAGTCCGGTCTTCTGTCATCCGCAGCGTTTTTTCCACCAGAGCAGAAAGGCCCGCCGTATCCAGTGTATCATAGGAAAAATGCTCATAGGTTTCTACATCCTGCGGCTTTTTGCACTGCGCTACAAATTCTCCGTTGACATTGTATTTCACATAGCTGACATCCACGCCCCTGGAGTTTACAATATGGCAGGTAGTCTTTTCCACAAACAACTCAGCAGAATTTAAAAACGCAGCGGAGCGGCTGTCCATCTGTGAACAAGTCTGCCCGCCCAAAAGATCTCCTGAATGATCCAGGGCAAACAACGCCTCCGTCATCCTCCCGGCTGCTTCTTCCAATGACATCCCGGCCAGGTTGCTCTCCACCGTAACGCAGTCAAGCTTTGTACCCGAAGGCAGCTCATAGCGGGGATTCGCCACAAAGCCGGCAGACAGATATGCTTTTCGGCATTTTTCCGAAATCTCCTCCTCCGAAAAAGACGGTCCAACCGTAAAGCCCGCCTCGCCCCGGCAAACGCTTCCTTCTTTCTCAAAATCCCGGTAAACTGTGACGGAACAGTCCCGCACATTTTCCATGCGGCGCATGTCCAGATTCTTTTTAATAAAAAATAATTCCACCGTTTCTGTTTGGACATCGCGCAGCAGATAATCCGAAACCGGCTGCGACCGCAGCGCTTTTATAATTTTATCTATCATTGAAATTCTCCTAACCCGGATAAACCGGAACCGAAATTTTGCCATTTTACGCAGAAAATCGTTTTTAAATGCCTGATCTTCCTGGAATTGCCAATTGCCGGCGTTTTCTTTTCAAATACTCTTCAGGGCGGACAGGATACCTAATCGGATAGGGGGAGTTCTCTCTCCTATCCGCCTGCGCTCATTGAGCACTCATCACTTACCAGCATCCACTGATCTCTTACCGCCAGCCTCTAGCCCAGCCGGATCCGGGCCTTGATATATGGGCCGCCGTCTGATACCTTGACCCACTCCTTGTAGCCCTTTCCGCACATGCCGGAGCCGCACAGGCTCACTTTATCCGACATCATCGTGATCGATTTCAGCAGATCCGGCACGTAGCCCGTCAGCACCACTGGAGAGAAAATCCTGCCGGTAAACTTACCGTCCCGGATCTCACGGGCGATATTGACCATCATCTGAATCCCCCAGTTTTTGGGGTCTTCCATGCCGCTTGAGGCATCCTCCAGCATAAATCCGTAGGAAATAGAAGCAATCATGTCCTCCAGCCGATCTTTTCCCGGCTCAAACCAGGTGTTTGTCATGCGCGTATACGCCTTGCGCCGGTAGCTCTCTCTGCGGCCGTTGCCGGTAGGCGCGGTGCCCAGATCCATCGCCGACTGGGCATCCGAAATGCCGGATTTCAGAATTCCATCCTGAATGACGATCGTATCCGTAGAGAGCGTTCCCTCATCGTCAAAGAAATAGCTGGCAGTCTCCGGCCATCCCTGCAGTGAAGCACCATCGTGCATGGTCAGCATCGGAGAAGCCACATAATCTCCTACGCAGGAGGCTGCGAGTGCCCGGTCTTTGACAAACATGTCCATCTCCACGCCGTGACCAAACGCTTCGTGAGCGATCATGCCGGTCACCTCCGGCGTGCAGATGCAGTCATACTCGCCGGGAATCATCGGCTCTGCCGACAGCAGATCCACCGCCTTTTTACCGATGCGCCCGATGGCCTCCCCCATAGCGTCCAGAAGCTCCGCACCGCCCAGCTTCGAAAAGCCTTCAAAGCTGTATTTGATCTGGCGCTCCTTCTGCACCATGATCTGCAGCGCACCATTGCTCCACATCACATTCTGCTCCATATCGCGGTGCGGCGACAGAAAAAGCTTACTATACTTCTGATATCGAAAAACAGCCCCGCTGTTTATCACCCGCTCATCATAAGCCATACACTGATCCTTCAGCGCCGTCAGCGTGCGCAGGATCGCTTCGTCCCCCATTTCGGCCGGATCTATTTCACATTCCGTACTTTTTGCAAACACGCACGGCTCATCGGCAAGCATCCCATACTGGCTCTGAGAGGGTATCCCTTCACATTTTTTCAGATCCACCACACGGCGCAGCTGCCGCAGGATTTCACCGATTCCTTCCTTCGAAATATCATTAGACGAATACTCCCCATAGGCCTGCCCATCATAAGCTCTGATCACAAAACCGCGGCTCGACTGCAGAGCATCCTCGCCCATACTCATCATGGCCGCTGTCACCTGATAAGTATAGGCCTGGGCGTCCACAGCCAGAATGGAGACATAGGAATATTCCTTTTGCGCCCGACAAAGCAGCTCCTTCAGCAGAGGCTTTGCTTTCTGCAGATACTGGCTGGATTTTACTTTTTGCATATGTATTTTCCTTTCCTGAATTCCTTCCTGCTCGCAACTTCGTTGCTCGTTGACCCTCGAAATTTCCCGGCGCAAGCGCCGCAAATTTCTTCTGATCACCTTCCTGCCCAATCATAATATAACGCAAATTTTAAATCAACTTTTAAAACGGCCACGTCGTTTACTATTAAAATCATCAGCAGACATTTCACCGCAATGGAGTTATCATACGTTCCTCTTCTGAAAAAGTCAAGCTTGTACTTGCATTGCGGACAAGTTAGTGGTAAATTTGACATAACCGTAAACGTATGAACCACGTTTACTACAATTAACGATCTTATGATCGATACTTATGGAGGCAAAACCTATGGATTTGTTTGAGACTTTAGTTGAGACACTGAAGAAAAACCCGAAGAAAATCGTATTTACAGAAGGCACAGACGCACGGATTCTTTCCGCTACGGACCGTCTGGTAAAGGGCGGAGATTTCCTGCAGCCAGTCCTGGTCGGCAATGTGGATGATGTCAAAGCAGCGGCTGAAAAAGGCGGCTTCTGCATCGACGGCGTACAGATTCTCGATCCGCTGACCTATGAAGGTATGGAAGAAATGGTAGCGAAGATGGTCGAGCTGCGCAAGGGCAAGATGACCGAAGAGCAGTGCCGCGAGAGCCTGAAAAAGGGCAACTATTTCGGCACCATGCTGGTAAAGAGGGGCGTAGCAGACGCACTCCTTGGGGGCTCTACCTTTTCAAGCGCGGATACCGTTCGTCCGGCTCTGCAGCTAATTAAGAC
>JAJQFO010000197.1 GCA_021201095.1 Lachnospiraceae bacterium | reverse complement strand
TAGCATTTCCACCAAAGACGCCGCTGATTGACGGACTGCTTTACAGCGGCACTTACCTCTTTGCCGGTTCTCCCAAAATTGGCAAATCATTTTTCATGATGCAGCTTGCCTATCATGTGGCGATGGGAATCCCATTATGGAATTATCCGGTGCGGCAGGGAACGGTTTTGTATCTTGCGCTGGAAGATGATTATGCCAGATTGCAGAGCAGGCTTGTTCAGATGTTCGGAGTGGAATCGACTCCGAATCTGGTCATGACAACGCAGTCCAGAACGTTGATCGGCGGACTCATTGAGCAGATGGAACGCTTTATGCAGAGGAACACGGACACACGGCTCGTCATCGTTGACACACTTCAAAAGGTCAGAGAGATCGGCGGCGAGGCGTACAGCTATGCAGCCGATTATCAGAGCATCACGGAGCTGAAATCGTTCACGGACAGGCATAACATTTGTGTATTGATTGTTCACCACACGAGGAAGATGGAAGCCAGCGACAGCTTTGACATGATCTCCGGCACGAACGGCCTGCTGGGTGCTGCGGATGGAGCGATTATTCTGCAAAAGAAAAAGCGGGTGGAGAACACGGCGAAGATGATGATTGTTGGCAGAGATCAGGAGGACCAGGAGCTGACACTGGAATTTGACCGGGAACATTGTTTCTGGAAACTGACCAAAGCGGAAAAGGAGCTTTTCAAGAGAAAAGCCGATCCGCTGCTTCTTGCTGTTGTCGAATTTATGAGAGAACGGCGGGAATGGACAGGCAGCGCGACCGAGCTGCTGGAGCTTATGCCGGATACGCAGCTTAAACCACAGGCCTTGACGCGAAAGCTGAATGTCAGCGTATCGGTACTTTATAATGAATTTGGCATTAGCTACACACAGAACAGCCGGAGCCGGGATAAACGGACATTCACATTGAAAAAAGTGGATGACGACGACGACGGCAGTTATGTAGATGACGCTATTTCATGACACTGGCTGGTATAAAAATAGCGTCACAGCGTCACAGCAGCAGGAAAACAAGATAAACGAATGAATCATTATATGTACCGTCCTCTGGGCGTTTTTTAATATGGAGGTAAGCAATGCAGGAAGAAAAGAATATGGCAACAGAAAGCCGAAATGACCGGAACGAGCCGGACGGTAGCTTTGTGATGAAAGATGGTCGGACGACCTACGAGATCGGAATCTTTTTCAGCAAGACCAGCAAGGAAACTCTGGACGATAAAGTGAAGCGGCTCATCATGCAGGATGTAAAAGCTGGGAATTTCTAATGCAGTAAAATCTGTTGCTTTCAGGTTGTGTCAGGTAGCAGATTCAGCCTGACCCTGACACAGTAATGTGGTTGCAAAAATTTTTTCAAAAAAAAGTGTATTTTCCTGTAACCTTTTTCCCTTTAGAATCGTGTTATTATTGAAAGGCCTTTTAGAGCGGGTTCAAAATAATAAAGAGCCCTGCGCGTTTAAAATAAAATTTTAAGGAATTCACATTTTCATGTGAAAGGGAGCGCTCATGAAAATACCAACAGAGGTATTGATGGAACGGTACAAGGACAATCTGTTTGCCGCAGCTTTCCACATCTGTAAAAATGTTGCGGATGCCGATGATGTAGTCCAGGATACGTTTCTTCAGTACCATTTATCAGAAAAATGCTTTGAGGATGAACAGCACATCCGTGCATGACTGCTTATGCTACAGACCTTGGCGGCATTCAGACCAGAATCCATGGATGGATTCATGGCGAACAGAGAGTTGTGGATGTGACTGGCGAAACAGATGGCACTTATACGTTTACCTGGACAGAAGACGGTACTGTTCAGGAAGCCTCTGGCGGCGGTGTTTCCATGGATGCATCAGGAGAACAGACCGCGCTTTCTGCAGATGAAGTCCTTGAAAGCTATTCGACCAGTGTGGAGACCGATGAAGACGGTACCATATGGCTTTACTATGAGTCCCATAAAGAGGATATTACGGAATATCTGTCCGGAAGCAGCAAAAGCTGCAAACTGGCGATCAAGGATAATGGGACGACGACCTATTTCGATATAAAGTTAAATGGGAGCGGCGGATATAGCCTGTCCTCATCGGATTCACCGGAGGGTTCCTCTGACGCATACACGATTGTAGACTAATTTGGTGCGCAGGCGCACACCGCCGTATATATATCATTTTTAGTGAACGAAAAAGAGTCGCTTTTGGGCTCTTTTTTGTTATAAAAAAAGAGGACCGCTGGGTCCTCTTTCCGGTCGCAGGCATCGCAAGTTTCTGCAACCTGATCATTGAGATTATTCTGGTATTTATGTCTGGAAAAAATCAGTGCATTTCAGAATATTTTCAAAAAACTAGGACGCCGTCGTAACGCCGCCCCGTACAAAAACTGCTCGGCAGTTTTTTGATTTCACAAGCAGTATATGCTTTTTATGAAAAAATGTCAATAGCCAATTTTTGCAAACACAAAATATACACTTCACGCATATTCATTTCGATTCATTGTAAAAGAAATTCATCAATTATAATACAAGCGAATCTGTAGTTGCTCAAAATCAAGTCATTATTTTTGAAATATGTCTTTCTCTGCGGAATGCGGTCAAAGAAAAGCTCTTTTAATTCTTCGACTCTGTGTATTCGCACTTTTCCGTCGACGATCTGGCTATATACATATAAAAGAGATACAAACTCCAGCATAGGTCTGCATGACAATTTTTTTTGCCGTTGAGAAGTTGTGATGGACAGAATCTTTTTTACGGCATCACGAATTTCTCTTGGTGGAGCTGACGCACCATGCCTTAAATTTGAGATGATGCAATTATTATGTGCTGCGGCATTACGAAGGCTTTTTACCAAATTAAGAAGAGCTGGTGTTATGGTTAGCTCCTTTTCCGCACCATAATAATACCTGTATAAGTATATAAAATCACCAAATGAAAGCAGCTCGCAAAGAACCCAGATCGGGCAGTCATCATAACTCACAATTTGATTCAGATTTTTTTTTGCTGGTTGAATCATAAGTGCGTTTTACAGTGAAATACTTGTTGATCAGACCGTCTGTGAATGGAGCAGAGGCCATAATGTTCAGCTTGTTTAGGATATAGGGATTTTTGGCAAGAAAATTTTTTACAATGCTATATCCGTCAGAGGTATTATTTTGCAGTACATGGTTAACAAGCTGCACTTTCAAAGAATGCTCTATATCCGAACACATTTTTGAAATCAGGAAGCGAAGATGCATATCTATGACGGACAACTCCTGCAGATAAGCAAAATCCAAATCTATGTATTTTCCTGTGTTTGCCCCACAAGTATATTTTTGATAATTGCTACGGTAAGCCGCAGTGCGCAGATAATTGTTGACATTCGTGAGATATATCTTGGCAGCATCTTCGGATGTATATTTAAAGGTAATCCCTTTTTCATCGCGCATTTTCTTTACTAGTTGTTCGGATGACAACATGGGTTTGTTGATTCGATTGCTCATTGCGGCCTCCTGTCCATCAATTTATGTGCTTCATTATAAGAGCTTTGTCGAAAGTATGCAAGATGTGTCGAGAGCAAAATAGCAATCTTTTTATGACACAAATGTTATAGTGCTGCTGCGTTGAACTGGCATTTAAATACTGGCATACCAACCTCGATTATCTTTTCCTGTTCCGGCAAATTTCCTTTCAAAAGACATCTGCATAAAGCCAAACCAACCCAAAATGCTCATTACATAGATATATTTGCAATTCTAAATATTGAATTTCGCATTTTTAATATTTTATCTTGACGAAACGCTCCCTAAAGGCAGCATTGTCGTTGAGTGGGGCAACGCACTTCTGAAGCATGGTTATTGTCTGAAAATCTTCAACACGATCAACT
>JAJQFO010000043.1 GCA_021201095.1 Lachnospiraceae bacterium | reverse complement strand
GCGTGGGATGCCACCCGGCGAGGGCATATCCCATGCGAAGCGTGGGATGCCACCCGGCGAGGGCATATCCCATGCGAAGCGTGGGATGCCTCCCGGCGAGGGTGTTTTGTGGCTTAAGGAATCGGAAATATAAAAATGTCAAATCTGACACCGGGAAATCTCACGCTTGGTTTCTGTAAGGGCGTGTGTGAGGAACTGTATGAAGCATATCAAAAGATGCCAGTGGAACAAACTGGCGGAAAACTTTTTGTGTGTGGAAATGCCATTCGAAATAACAGGCTTTTACAGAAAGTGTGCCGGGATATTTTTTCACGGGAAGTATATCTTCCGGTTTGGAAAGAAGAGGCGGCAGCGGGTGCTGCAAAACTGGCAATGGATGTTGTGAAAGGTTTCTCCATTAGAAACTGTTTTTGCGCTTGCAGATAAATGTCAGTATGCAGTTATATCCATCTTCTTCAGCCAGTTTTTCATACTGCACGGATGATGACTCAGGTTCAAGCCAGTAAGACCCTCCTATAAGAAAGCCATTCATCCAGCCGAGGGCATCCTCTAAGGCGTCCTGCCGTGTTTTTCCGCTGCATACGCATACTTTGCCTTCTCTCATAGAATCATTCATAAGCGTTTACCTCGTTCGTATTTTTGTTTATCATAGCTGAAGAAAATTCTGATGTCATTGGACGGATAGTACAAAAGTTGAATTGCAACAAGAGATGTTCATTATATAACAGGTAGTAGCAGAAGGAGAAAATCATGGAGATGAAATTAATCAAAGAAAAGCTGAGGTCCGATCCGATGTTGAGAAAACTGCAGGCAGCTGAGGAAGTAATCTGGATCAACCCGGATAAGATTCCCTTTGCGGATGCACAGGATTCTTCTGAACTGACCATGGCGGATATCGATGATGCAGAAGCGAGATTGCTGCGGTTTGCTCCATTCATAATGAAATGTTTTCCAGAGACGGAAGCCCGGGGAGGATTGATCGAGTCCGCTTTGACGGATATTTCGGACATGCGGGATCTTCTCAATAAAAAGTATGACAGCCATTTGCAGGGCCGACTTCTTTTGAAACAGGACAGTCATCTGCCGATTGCCGGCTCCGTGAAAGCCAGGGGAGGTATTTACGAGGTGCTGAAACATACAGAGGATCTGGCGATTGCGAATGGAATCCTGAAGGAGTCTGATAATTATGCAAAGCTGGCTGAACCGGAATATCGGAATTTTTTTGCACAATATACGATACAGGTGGGTTCTACCGGAAATCTGGGCATGAGTATTGGGATCATGAGTGCTGCAGTAGGATATCATGCGATTGTCCATATGTCTGCGGACGCGAAACAGTGGAAAAAAGATTTGCTCCGGAGCTATGGCGTGACAGTGATTGAGTACCGGGCAGACTACAGCGAAGCAGTAAAGAATGGGAGAAAACAATCGGATGAAAATCCTGTGAGTTATTTCGTGGACGACGAAAATTCCAGGGATCTGTTTCTTGGCTATGCAGTGGCAGCAAAGCGCCTGATGGGTCAGCTGGAGGAAAAGCAGATCCGGGTGGATGTGGAACATCCGTTGTTTGTCTATATTCCCTGTGGAGTCGGCGGAGCTCCGGGCGGCATTACCTTTGGGTTGAAACAGGTATTTGGGGATGCGGTACACTGCTTTTTCGTGGAACCGGTACAGGCTCCCTGTATGCTGCTCGGTATGAGTACCGGACTTCATAATGCCATTTCCGTGCAGGACATCGGCCTGACTGGTCTGACTCACGCAGATGGACTTGCCGTTGGAAGGCCTTCCGGATTTGTTGGCGGTATGATGGAGCCGCTTCTTAGCGGTGAGTTTACTGTCCGGGATGGGAAACTTTATGATTATTTGCGGGATATGCTGGAGGCAGAAGGGGTCTTTCTGGAACCCAGTGCCTGTGCGGCTTTTCAGGGAGCAGCGATGCTGGAGCGCAGCCCGGAGATACAGGAATACATTAAAAAGAACGCGCTGGAAGAGAAAATGAAGCGGGCAGCCCATATCGTATGGGCAACCGGCGGAAGCCTTGTGCCGGAAGAAATCAGGGAAGAATACAGAAATACCATTATCCGGGAATGAAAGAGTTGATTTGGGACTAAATATAGACGATATCTTCTGTATAATGAACGTACCTTCTGTATAATGAACGGAAAGCGGAATTTGATCGGGAATACACGGATAATGGATTATATGAGTGTCAGAATTTACGGCGGGGCAAGTGCCCTGCCGCTTTTCTCCATAGGAAGGTTCTCTTTGACCTTCCGTAAGTAGAGAATTTTCCCGGTTAGCCGTGGACAAATGATGCCTGGACAGCTATAATGATAATAACTCGAGAGTGGTGAAAAGGCAGGTTTATTTATCTGCAGCGCTTCAAAAAGGCGGCTGAAGAATGACAAAAGGGGATTTGCCTTGAAAAATGAAAGAAAAACAGTTGCATTGGGGATCACTGATTTTTCCGATATCATATCCAGAAATGTGTTTTATGTAGATAAGACGTATTTTATCAAAGACTGGTATAACAGCGCGGGCCAGGTCACTCTCATCACCAGGCCGAGACGATTTGGAAAGACGCTGACATTGAGCATGGTGGAGACCTTTTTCTCAAATCAGTATGCGGGCAGTTCGCATTTGTTTGAGGGATTGTCTGTGTGGGAAGATGAGAAATTTCGTGACCTTCAGGGAAAATTCCCGGTCATTAATTTCAGCCTGGCCAATGTTAAACAGAAGAGTTATGAAAGCATGAAGACGGTTGTTCGGATGCTGCTGGCTGAGCTGTTTGATCGACATTCCTACTTGTTGAAATCGGAAAAGCTTTCAGAAACAGAAAAGGAAGAAATCTTGAAGTTTAAGCAGGAAAGAGCATCCGATGAGAAATGCATGCACGCCTTCCGATTCCTTTCTAAGTGTATGTATGAGCATTTTGGCGAAAAAGTCATTATTCTCATTGATGAATACGACACGCCTATGCTGGAGGCTTATACGGCGGGGTATTGGGAAGAAGCTATTGAATACACGCGGCGCATGTTTCATGCCGCATTTAAGGATAACCCATACTTGGACCGGGGATTGATGACAGGAGTGCTGCCCTACGCGGAGCGTATTGGAATGGGCAGCACGAACTGCCGCCGAGCGGAGCGAGGGGGCACTACCGATATCACAAGAATCACTCAGGAATCCATCTTTTCGGATCTCAACAACCCGCGCGTGGTGACGACTACCGTGGAAATGTATCAGACATGCTTCGGCTTTACGGAGAAGGAAGTGTTTACGGCACTGGAGGATTATGATCTGAGCGAAAGAAAAGGCGAAGTAAAATACTGGTATGACGGGTTTCAGTTTGGCAGCCAGAAGGAGATTTATAACCCCTGGTCCATCCTTAATTTCCTGAGTGAAAAATGTCTGAAGCCTTACTGGATGAATACCAGCGGGAACGCTTTGGTGGGGAAACTGGTGCGGGAAGGCTCTCTGAAGGTTAAGGATGAGTTTGAGACACTTCTCGGGGGCGGCACGGTGAAAACTGAGATTGACGAGTCCATTACCTTTATGGAAACGGCACGCGCAGCTGAAGCTGCACCTGCCAGCTTGACGCAGCCATTTAAAATCGCTTCGCGATGGGCTGTGTCGGCCGAGCTGAGCGGGGATTCCAAAACGATCTGGAGCTGGTTCCTGACGACTGGATACGTGAAAATAGTAAGACAGATCGATGAAAAATATGAGATTTCGCTGACGAATTATGAAGTGCGAGAAGCAATGTATAAACTGGTGAAAAAATGGTTTTCCGCATCCTATGATGAATACACGGAGTTTATCCGGATGCTTCTTTGCGGAAATCTGGAAGGGATGCAGCGATATATGGAAAAAGTCGTGCTCTACACCTTCAGTTATTTTGATGTTGGAAGCCATTCCTCAGAGAGCGAACAGGCAGAACAGTTTTATCATGGCTTCACTCTGGGGCTGATCGCCGATCTGTACCGCACCCATATTCTGACATCGAACAGAGAATATGGAAACGCCCCCTCGCTGCGCTCAGCGGCAGAACGAGCCGCCCATTCCGATGCACTTCGTGCGGGGCGGCTCTGTGGTTTCGGGCGGTATGATGTCTGCATCGAGCCGCTGGACAAGTCGAAGGATGGCATTATCATCGAATTTAAAGTATTTGAGTCAAAGAAAGAGGAGACACTGGAGGATACGGTAAAACGGGCACTTTCGCAGATAGAAAGTATGAACTATGAAGCGGACCTGAAAGCGAGAGGGGTCAGAAAAATTCAAAAATATGGATTTGCTTTCCGTGGAAAAGAGGTACTGATCGGAAAAGATTAAGTGAATTTCAGAGTGTTTGTAAAAGCTGGATTCTGTTTCGCAGATTTTATGAAGTACAAAATTAAGATGATAGGGAAAACAGGCTGCAAAGTTTTGTAACAGGGGTGTATAATATTTCTAAATATTGATCGTGACATAAAAGGGATAAACAGTGAGTACCAAAAGAAAATATTGTCGTTTCTTTATAAGGAACGGCGCAAACAGTAGGGGGAAGGAGAATTTATGTATATAGATCAAAACGGGAAAAAATGGTATAAGGGGAACCTGCACACGCATTCTACGCGCTCTGACGGCAGACTGCCGGTGGAAATAGCGGAGGGACTGTACAGGGAGGCAGGATATGACTTCCTGGCATTTACGGATCACTGGGTGATGGGAGAAGGCAGGCGGGAGGAAGATTTCCTCATGCTTTCCGGATGTGAGTTTGACTGCGGCTCTGATGTGGAAAATGGTATTTTTCATATCGTCGGAATTGGTTTGAAAAAGATGCCTTCCCAAATCCGCAGGAAGCAGTCTGCCCTGCAGGAAATCATAGACGGGATTCACGAAGAGGACGGCATTGCAATTCTGGCACATCCGGCCTGGTCGCTGAACCGGGTGGAAGACGTCATTCGTTTTTACGGGCTGGATGGCGTGGAAATATACAACACAGCTTCCGGGCTGCCTTGGAACTGCAGGCCGTATTCCGGGGAATTCATAGATGCCATGGCTTCAAAAGGGATTCTGCTTCCATGCATGGCTGCAGATGACACGCATCATTACACAGGGGACGAGACCCGGTCTTATATCATGGTAAATGCCGAAGATTTGACCCGGGATGCCATTATGGAGGCAATCCGCTGCGGGAGATTTTATGCTTCGCAGGGTCCCCGGTTTTCCGTGGAAAACGTGAGCATGGACGGAGTACGGTATCTGCATGTGACCTCAACGCCGGTACAGAGTATCGCGTTCTTTACAAATCTGGTATGGGAAGATGACAGAGCCGTCTGCGGGGATAACGTGCAGGAAGCATATTATCAGGTGAAGCCGGATACACGTTTTGTCAGGGTGGAGCTGACGGACCGGCAGGGGAGATGTGCCTGGTCTTCCTTTGAAGGTTTCCGGGATTGTTAATGGTGCAGAAATGCCAGGCATTTTACAGGAGCAAAAAACGAATGAAGAAGAGCTTGAAAAGACAGCCACGTTACTGCGCAGCATCAGTACGGATGAATCTCTCCTCGGAGCATACGCATAATTCCGGGATAAAAAAGGAGGGCCGGGATCATGTCCTGTGACCCCGGCGAGTATGAAAAAGAAAGATTTTTAAGCACTTGCTGTTTGCTTCTGATAAAGAGAATACTATGGCTCTGTGAAGAAAAAATGACTGACCTGTGGAAAAACTGTAAACAGATAGTGGCGGTTTTGTGACATCAGAAGAACCGCTGATTTAAGAGCTGCAGCTCTGGACGATGAGTTCGTAGTAGATGATGAACTGGTGCCTGCAATTGGAAAGGCGGAAAATCTCGGAGTGGCGCCCGTGTTTTGCCTGATGTGAGGTGTGTGAATAGTGAAGAAAACGCTAAAAAGAAATGTCATCATTTGTCTGGTGCTTGTCGTAGTGTTGGCGGGAGGGCTTCTGAGCATATGGCGAAAGGATCGTCAGCGCGAAGCAGAAGTCCGGGCAGACTATGAGGAAGCGATGGATCTGATTGAGCAGAAATTGTATGAAGACGCATACGAACTTCTGGAACAGGTCAGTGAAAAGCGGAATGAGTACCTGGAAACAGACGAGCTGATCAGTCTCTGCCAGGCTCATCTTAGCTATGACGATGGGGATCTGGAGTCTGCTTACAATGCTTTGGATTCCCTGAGCCTGGATACTGTCAGTTCAGTGATCCAGACAGAACTGGAATCTTTCAGAGAGCAGCTTCAGGAAGAATACGATATTTATCTGGAAGAGAAGGCGATCGCGGAGTCGGAGGCTCTGGAGCAGGCGAAAAAGGAAAAAGAAGAAAAACTGGCGGCACAGCGGCAGGCATACCTGGAAAATCTGAGTAAGCAGCTGCCGTATGTAGGTATGTACGAGAGCTATATAGGCGATACGGTATTGGGAGAGCCGTCTTCTACAGTTCGGCATAATACGGAAATGATTAACGGACAGCGCTATACGGCGAATTTATATGATTTTAAGAGCGGCGGCACGACCATCTTTACTGCGCGGTGTGTGCAGGGAAAAGTGATACAGGTCTGGGATAAGCGAGATCAGGTTTCTTCCGGAAGCTCTTCGTCTTCATCAGGCTCCGGCAGCAGCTCCGGGAAAAGCTCCGGCAGTTCATCCAGTGATCAGTATCATGCGTCCGACTATGACGATCCGGAAGAGTTTTACTATGACCATTACGATGACTTTGATGGTTATGAAGACGCGGAAGTCTATTGGGAGGATGCGCAGTAGACTTAAATCGAAGCTTTTTCGAAGGAGACCGCAGAAATGGGGGGTGCCCGGTTAGTTTGATGCGAATTCAGCCTGACGCTAACAATGCATACAGCATACAGCGGATAGAGGAGAAAGGCGTTCCCCTATCCGATTTTAGCTGTATCTACTGCATGGATTTATAGTTATACACAGGCCGAATGATATCGTTGATAATTGCAGTTTCGCTGATCGCATCAGCGATTTCTTCGACTGCCCGATATGCGAAGGGTGCTTCATCCAGAGTATTTTTACAGATGCTTGGAGAGTAGATGCCTTTCATTTCTTTTTTAAAGTCGGAGACGGTATAATGCGAGGCAACGTCTTCGCGTTTCAGGATTCTTCCGGAGCCGTGAGGTGCCGACATATTCCAGTCTTCGTTCCCCAGACCAGCTGCAAGAATAATGCCATCTCTCATGTTAATCGGGATAATGAGCTTTTCCCCTTTCTTTGCGGAGATGGCTCCTTTTCTGAGAACCGGCTTTCCGCAATAAGATTCGGAGGCGGGCTCTATATAATTATGAATGCAGGTGTACTGATCCAGAACCTTCCACTTCATTCCCTTGCATATCTCGGCAATCATGATTTCGCGATTCAGCGAGGCGTAATCCTGTAAAACCCGGATGTCGTCAAGATACTCCTGCAATAAATCGCCTGTAAGGGTGGTGAGTTCATAAGGAGGATGGATTCCCTGTGCGTTGAGCTGCTTTTGTCCTGCAGATAAATAATGGTCGGTGACCTCTTTCCCCAGGTGGCGGCTTCCGGAATGGATGACAAGATATTGCTTCCCGTCTGATCCGATATCCGATTCTATAAAGTGGTTCCCGCCGCCGAGTGTTCCGAGGCTAAGCATGGCCTTATCCAGATGGATATGCCTGGCGCAGTGCAGGGAATCAAAATGAAAAGCGTCGGCGTAGTGGTGCGGTTTTTCTCTGAGACGGAACCCGGAGGGGATTTTTTCGCGGATTACAGAATCCATTTTTTGAAAATCTTTGATATTTCCCTTGATTTCAGCTATGGTCATTCCGCACCCCACATCGATACCGACCACGCTCGGAAGGACGGTATCCTCGATGGTCTGAGTGAATCCGATCGGGCCAACCTTTCCGGCATGTACGTCCGGCATGATACGTATTTTGCTTCCTTTGTTGGCAGGATTGTCACATAACGCCTGGATCTGGGCGAGAGCGTGCTGGTCAATGCCTGTTTTTGTATTGGCAGTGTGAAATATGAGTGCGGAAGTGTATATTCCGTTAATGGTTTTCATATATAAAATCCATGTAACTGTTCAGTAGTAGCTTCACAGTTAC
Organism: Lachnospiraceae bacterium; assembly: GCA_021201095.1. Classification (GTDB taxonomy): domain Bacteria; phylum Bacillota; class Clostridia; order Lachnospirales; family Lachnospiraceae; genus Choladousia. The sequence continues at coordinate 10,219 of JAJQFO010000043.1, read as the reverse complement.
CAATCCTTTCTGCTGTTTATATGAGAATCGGCTGTCTCCAAAGTGAAACACTTACCTTTTTGGGGGTGGAAAGGGGCAATCGGTTCCCTTTTGATATCAGGTATGCGTGTTTATATGGGAATCAGCTGTCTCCAAACCGAAATACTTTACCTTTGGGTGGAAACGGCAGCCGGTTTCCTTTTGGTATCAGGTATGCGTGCTCGCGGGGAATGAGCAGAGACTCTTCGATGCAGCCGTCTGTGATGATCAGGATTGGCGCATCTGTTGGAAAGTCCTTAGCCTGCAGCAGCTTTGTGACTCCGGGCTGCAGGATGGTACCGCCCCGCCCGGTCACCTCAACCTTCCCGGCTGCTTCCTCTGGCTTTAGATAGCCAGCGTCATAGGCGGCAGCGTCGCAAAATATGACCCGAACCAGAGGGACATCCTTTGCTGTCGCATAGCTGGCAATGGAGCCGAGGGCTTTGCCGATGAGCCGTGAAGACATGGAGCCGGATGTATCGACAACGACGCCAAACGTGCGGCTCATTTCATCCATCTCCTGCGGCACTGTGCGGGGGCGTGGAATGTCTGGCGTGGCACTCTGGCGCCGGCTGGGACGGGCATAGGTACGATGGTTTTCCAGAGGCGGGAACTGCTCGTCAAACCACCGTCCCAGCTCCACATCCCAGGGGATGGGCGGCATCGCCAGTGCATAAATTTCTTCCATCAGACCGGCGGGGATCAGTCCCCGGCCATTCATGTTGTGGTATTCGAGGCCCTCCCGTAAGGCGCTGCTGTAGAATTCATCCAGTGTGACGCCCTCATGCAGCCCGCCGAAAGAGGGGAGACCTCCGCTTAGAATATCGCCTTTTTTATACCCGCGGAATGTCCCGCGCCGCAGATACTTTTTGATGTTTTTTTCAATTTGGTCATAAATGGCCTCAGCGGACATTCCGGCCAGATCCTCGTCATACAGCAGATCTGAGGACGGCATAGTCCCAATCTGCATCTCCACCAGCCAGCCGTTGATAATATAATCACAGGCAACATTCCAGAGGTAGGGATTTCTGCCATTTATGCGTTTATGGTGCATCAGTCCGGCATGGAGAAATTCATGCGCCAGGACAAATTGCCACTCGGTTTCAGAATAACCGCAGGCAGGATTGACATAGATTTCCCCTTTTATGGCATCTACTGCGGCAATCTCAATTTCATTTCGGATGCAGAACGCAGTATCCTCGATGATTTTGAATGAAGCAGCCATGCTCCCGAGCAGCGGGTAGGAGCTGATAAACCATCGCGCGGCTTTTTTTACCTCGGTGTCTTCCTTTTCGTCATACAGATACCCGCTGACTTCACTGATGGTACTGGAAGTCAGGTGCGCCAACGCATAGTGAAACCGTTTCACAAAAGGGTTGCTGCCAGAAGAATTCTGCCCAATGCGGCCCGAAACCGTTTTGCTTGTGCCCGAAACCGTTTTGCCCTGGCCCGAAACTGATTTGTTCTGGGACGAAACCGTCTTGCCTTGGCCCGAAACCGATTTGCCCTGCCTCGAGACCATTTTGCTCTGGCCATGGCCAGTTTGGGCGGTCACGCTGTAATCTGCAGGATGCTCCAGTCCGTGCATATCCCTATGGGTGTGGGAGCTTGTCCCATAGGTCTGTTTCTCGCCAGATTCACCGAGCCAGAGCAGATGCTCGTATATTTTTTCTTCACTGTTCAGCTTGATCTTGTATTCATCTGCAGGATCGGGACAGGTGGGCAGTCCTACATGGATGTCAATCAGAAACCGCGTGACATAGATATCGCAGGCTTTGTTCCATAATGCCAGCTTTCTTTCGGAATGTCTTTCAGTATCGGAGGCTTCAGTATCGGGAACAGTGTAGACGGATTCCGGGATATACTCTTTGTCGAAATGCCCGAAGGCCAGATGCAGCAGGCAATGGGCCAGTGTAAAGACCCACTCGTCAGGACTCAGGCGGCATTGTGCGTTTACGTAGATGTTTCCGTTCTGCTCTACGCTGGCAGCACTCTGTTTGTCATAGACATACTTCTGCGTCAGATGGATTTCCCCTTCCAGCATGTGAAACAGGGCGTTGCTATTCAGCTTTTCCCATCCATTCAGAAAATCCCGGATGTACTGGGGAAGCTGATTCTCCCGCGCATATTGGTAGCGGTAATAATTGTACAGGCTTGCCATAGGTTAATTGCCATCCTTTCTGGACGCGCTGTTATTGATCAGCCGGGGCATGTCGCGAATGACTTCAACAAGAAACCATTCCGGCAGGGTATCTCGGTCACCGGATGAGACTACCATCTGGGCAATCTCGAAATTAATCGCAGAAAGCTCTTTGATCATGCCTTTAGCACGGTAGACGAACGAAAGCATCCCGCCGCTGATTTCCTGTTTGCTCTTAGGCAGCTCACGGCAGAGCTTCGCCCGGAAGGACTGCGCAAGGAAATAAAGCACATCCCTTTCTTCAGGATTCGATGGCCACTTCGCTTCCTGGGCGATGATTTCATCCAGAAGATGCGTATTTTTCAGCTGCTTAGTAAAGGCGAGAAACATACCTGCATGGGATGGGGACAGCATTCCGTAAGTCAGAACGCGCAGAGTTTCCTGCGGGATATCCTTCTCCCCGGCGTGATACTCCTTCAGCGCGTCGCTTAACATATGCCAGGATCGCGGCGTAGAGTACGGTTCTTCCGTTTTTGGCGGTTCAGAGAAAAGATGATCCGGCCGCTGGGAAATATAGTCCGTGACCCACGGATGAATACCGGCACTGTAAGCCCAGGCGAGCCACTGGCGGGAATCAGCCTTAAGCTGCACATGAAACATGCGGTTGATCAGCGCAGAAGACATGGTCTTAACGATGGCGGAATCCTGTGTGCGGTTTCCGGCACCGATCACGACGCTCCCTTCCGGCAGGTGGTATTCACCGATCCGTTTCTCATGGATCAGGCTGTAAAACGCTCTCTGCACATCCTGTGAGCAGGCGTTAAGTTCATCGAGAAAGAGCACATACGGCTCTTTCCTGGCAATCATTTTCGGCGGCAGAAACGTGCTGACATCGTCCTGAATCTGGGGAATACCGATGATATCCTCCGGAGCCAGCTGGCTGCCGAGCAGCGAGACGCACGGCAGCCCCACTTCCCTGGCAAACTGTTCCACGAGCGCCGACTTGCCGATCCCCGGTGCGCCCCAGATAAACACCGGGCGGACCGGAGCTACATTTAATAAAACCTCTGATAAACCGTCTGGAGTGACGGTAACTGGTAAATTCATAGATAATCCTTTCCTCGTATTTTCTCGTTGTATTGCTTCTTTTTATTAATGTGCCGCACTTTGGCACGCGGAATGTACTTGTCACAATGCTGGCAGTAGCCGCTGTGGCAGGCATTCCGCCCTTTCTGGCACGAGCCAAACGATTCGTAGTACTTGCACGGGGTTTCTCTTAATTTAGCCATGAAAATTTCTCCTTACAGGTGTTATCTGTATGGAAGGACGTTTTTTCCCGTTTTATGATGGGGCAGAGGGCAATTATGGCGACGGCCGGGTGCGGCTTCAGCCGCAAAAACTCTCTCGCCGGATTATGCCCCATCGCCGGGCTATGCCCTTCGCCGGGTGGCATCCCACACTTCGTGCGGGATATTCCCCAATCTTTGATTGTGGGGCGCGGGCATCTCACGCTTCGCATGGGATGTACCTTGTCTGGCCCTGTGCATAAAAATAACACCTCTGTGGAGGTGCTGACAGTCGCCTTAAGATTTTATCGAATCCGAAAATAAGGACAGGAGTATAAAAATCTGTTCACATGAAATGCGTATCAGAGAATAACAGGATAGCAGGATTTGATGATATTACAAATTAAATAACTGCTCAGTACCTTCCCGGTTACGAGATACGATCCTGAGTAGTTACCAAATCACATACCAGATTATAATGCCGCATTTACAGTGGGGGCAGTCAGACCTCGGTCAGTCGTTATAAAATTGGTTGCAGAATTAACAGTGTTCGTCATGATTGCCTCCTTTCTGAATACAGCTGAATGGTTACATAAAAAATAACAGCCAGATTTGACTGCCAACAGTATAATGACTGTTTTTGTTTGTGTCAATAGCCAATTTTATTTTTTTGAACTCCTTTCTGAGTGTTCCTTTGAGCTTTTGCAGGTTCTTGGATAGAAAATTGATAATGTTGGTAAAATGAGAGATTTATTTACCCTGACGGCGGTACAAAGAAAAATGATCGCGTTATAATGCAGATACAGATGAGCGATGAAGCAACAAAACGGAGTGAGAGGGGAGATGAAAGCTATGCATGTATATTTTAAACGCTATTGTGAGCCGCTGCCAGGCAGCACTCACCGCTGCTGCTGCCGCTGATGCGGCACTGCAGAATGGGAGATCTATTTCCGCGAAGCAACGACCCCTTATGTTATACCATAATCCAGTGGAAATAGATTTCTCAAAGGTATATAGTATTGACAGGAACCGTGAGTGAAGGAGGAAGATATCATGAAAAGTACAACGGAAACGTTAACCGATGCATTGGGAGCCAGCGCAGCTGGCGGCGCACTCGGTGCTTCTATTGGCGGCAGTGTTACGGCTGTCTTTGGTCCTGTCGGCAATGTCTCCGGTGCCGCGGTAGGCGGTCTGGTCGGTTCAGCCGGCGGTGCTCTGCTTTCGCTGTGCTCCAGTCTTTTAGACTGAGCACGGCCTGATGATGCACAGAGCCAGATAAGGCATATCTCATGCGAAGTGTGGGATGCCGTCCGGCGAGGGCTAAATGGATGTCTACGGAACATTCAGCGCCGCACAGCGGATAGGATGAGAGGATTTTCCCTATCCGATTGAATGATATTTAAAATGCAGAAAGGAGGCGGGATCGTGGATGCAAGGATTGCGCTGGTATGCAGGAGCTACGGTGAATATGACGACAGCATTTTTCCAGATGATTACTATAGGATTCCGGGTGTTCGCTGCTACCAGGATGTGGATGCAGCCAGAAGGTATGCGTATGAACGTATGCTTACCTACAGGGGGCAGACGGTTGAACTCTATGTGAATGGAGGAATGGCAGTTGAACTTCTTTTAGCACTGCAGGCAGCGGTAAAGCTCAGCATCAAAGTGATTGTCTGCCACAGGGATAACAGTACGCATGAATTTTGCAGACAGCAGCTGATATGGAAACCGGTTGACCCCGATGACTGTGGAGCAGGTAAAGAGGAAGGACCATCCCTTTCATTATGCGGAGAACGACATTTTGGAATGTCAGATACAGCAATTTTTAAGAATGTGCCTTCCGAATGTGTGCTTGACTTTGCCTGGCAGGAGAAATGCGCACGCGAAGCACTGACACCTTACAGTCATAAAAAGGTGAGTATTGCCGTTACGGGATTAAAACCGCTGCTGATCAGTGTTTTAAACGTAGCCTGTGATCTGGATATCCAGATTACATGGCTGCATTATGACAGTGACCGGGAGGAGTATTTTGCTCAGCCCATGGATAAAATCATTCTTTGAGAAGCCAGGAAGGAGATGAATGGAATATTATGAAGAAATCACCAGATTGTTGCTCGATTTTCTCGCCCTGTCCGGGCAGAGGCCTGACCTGTTTGGTCTGCCCGTTCTCACGGATGCACTGATGTGCATCCATAAGGAAGTTTGTTGAAGCCAGTTTATCGGTATTCATGGCGGATGGTTTTTCGTTGTAAATTTATAAGTGCCCGATTACAAGGAGGATGATTCGAATGAAGAAAGTAAGTGCAATTTTGTGTGAAGCGCTTGGCGCCAGCACTGTCGGCGGTTCTCTTGGTGCATCAATTGGCGGCAGCGTCTCTGCTGTATTTGGCCCCGTCGGCAGTGTATCCGGCGCCGCTGTCGGCGGGCTGGTCGGATCCGTTGGGGGTGCTGTTGTTTCTCTGGGCTCTAATCTCTCCGAGTGAGCCCGGAGAAACAGCCGGGAGGATTTTCAGCTTTCCAGAAAATAGCTTTACAGAAAAAATTGTGCCATTTTATGGATTTTTGTGGCAAAAAAGGCCGAGTTGTGTTAAAGTTGCCTTATTATGTGGGAGAGCAGATACTTATGACGAAAAAAGTAAGGATTATGACCGCTGCTTATAAAAACATTGAATTAAGCGGGGCGGATGCCAAAAATGTACGGGGCTTTTTTGCGGATTTAGACAGGACGGACAGTATCCTGCACAATCATACGGAGGAAGGTGCTGATATTTATCGGTATCCAAAGATTCAATATAAGGTTTTGCATGGGACACCGATGATTGTTGCGGCGGAGGAAGGGATTCGGAGTATTCATCCGCATTTGATGGAGCAGACTTCCCTTCGGATCGGCAGCAGGGTCTACTCGGATACGGCACTTGACATCCATTTGTCTGAGCGGCCGGTGGGGGACAGCCGCGAGGTAAAAAGCTATCGGTTTTTGACACCCTGGCTGGCACTTAATCAGAAAAATTATCAGCAGTATCGGAAGGCATCAGAGGAAGAAAAGGAAGCGATTCTTACACGGGCATTGATCGGAAATCTGCTGTCTCTGTGTAAAGGCTTTCAGGTGACGGTGGAGCGCAGACTGGAGGTCACACTTGACCTGGACAGCAAAAAAGTGCTTTATGAACGGAATCCGATGGAAGGATTTACTGGCCGCTTCAAGGTGAACTGCTGTATCCCGAACCTGCTGGGGATAGGGAAAGGTACGGCCAGAGGTTTTGGTACCGTGTCGCTGACAGGCGACGAAGAAAAGGATGAAATCAATTAAGAATTTCTGGTACTGTGCTGCTGACAGGCGACGATGAAAAGGATGAAATTAATTAAGAATTTCTGGTATTGTGTCGCTGACGGGCGACGATGAAAAGGTTGAAATTAATTTATGAGATTTTGGTATAGAAGAAACGACGAGAAGATATGAGATTGGAGATGGTGGGATGAGAGCAGAGCGGGAAACCATGCTGGCTGCGTGGCTGATCAACACGGACCGGCTGTTTACGGAGGGCGTGACGGCATTTGTTCAGAAGTATGGAGAGGTTTTTGACAATTATCTGGATGTGAACGTACTTCTTGCAATTCTGGCCGGTGATGAGAAATATGCTGCGGAAAGGCGCATTGTGGATGATTCTCTGAAATTGTCCCTTTGCGAGTCAGAAAAGAAGGAAAAACTTACTTCTGTAAAAAACCTTACCAGTGTTTTTTCAAGGGTGACGGCGTTTGATGATCAGAAGACGGTAAAAAGGTATTATCCGCTGGCATGTGAGAGCGTAGATACCGCCTTTCCAATAGAAAGATCGTCCGTGGAGGAAAGCGGCCTTGCAGAATTGGCGAAGGGCTTTGGCGAAGAACTCCTGACTCTGAAGGACTCACCGCCGGATACCTGGGAGAAGTTTATTATCGTATTTGAATCGCTTGCAAGGAAATATATGTGGTGCATCACGGCTTCCGACTACGAGGGAGAAGATATTTCTCTGTACAACCAGTCAAGGATTGCGGCTGCAATCGCGGTGTGCATGATGGAAAGTCCTGACAGGGAAAGACCTTTTAAACTGGCGCTCTGCGATTTTTCCGGCATACAGAAGTATGTATTTGCGGTGGCGACGGTCAGTGAGTCCGGCGTCGCAAAGCGGCTCCGTGCGCGCAGCTTTTATGTCGATATCACGGTATCTGTTATTTCGCAGGTGATCATCGAGAGGTTCCAGCTGACCCAGAACCATATCCTGCTGCTTACAGGCGGTAAGTTTTATCTGCTGCTTCCAAATACAGAAGACTCCGACGACATATTAGACCGGATTGAGCAGGAGATGGAAACGCAGTTTTATGAAAACTTCAAAGGCAAAGTGGCGATTCATCTTGTATGGCTTACGATTGGCAGCGAAGGGCTGGAGAAGTACAGTGATTCCGTGCTGAAGCTCTCCCGAATGCTGAGCGATAAAAAATCCTGTGGATTTCACCATGTCCTGGCAAATGAGGACGGATGGGCAGAGGAACGGTTCGTTCTGGAAAATGACCTGTCAGGAAAGAAAATCTGCACATCCTGCGGAAGTGAACTGACAGATCTGGAACACCGATATTGCGAGAATTGCCGGATGCAGACGGAGATTGGCGGGAAGCTGCCGAAGACCAGATATATCTCTTACTACAGAGAAAAACGCAAGGACACGTATCCGATCTATGGTAACTACAGCATCGGTCTCTGGAGCGAGCTTCCAAAGGATGAAGCGTTTCTGGTGGAAGAACTGAACAGCGATTCCGGGTATAAAAAAACGGCCGGGATGCCTGTGCGGACAAAATATATGGCAAACCATATTCCGGCTGATGCTCATGGCGAGGTAATGACATTTTCTGATATTGCCAATTGCGCTGCAGGGCGGAAAAGATTGGCGGTATTGAAGGCAGATGTAGATAACCTTGGATACCTGTTTGCGGACGGGCTGCGCAGGGATGGCAGACACTATGGAACTATTTCAAGAGTGAATACCATGTCCAGATTTCTGGAAATATTCTTCTCCGGCTATATCAATCATCTCATCACGGAGCGGAAGGAATATCGGAATGTGTATAGTGTTTTTTCCGGAGGAGATGATCTGTTCCTGATCGGCCCCTGGGATATCATGCCGAAGCTGGCCGTAGATATCGCAAGGGATTTCCGAAGATTTACTGCGGAGAATCCTTCGCTGACGATTTCAGCGGCCGTGAGTGTGTTCCATCCCAAAGAACACATTGCGAATCTGGCGGAGATCAGTGAGCGAACCCTGAAAGGAGTAAAAGATGAGGCGGATCCGGCCATATATCCGGAAAAGAGCGGTCGGGACGGCGTTAGCTTTATGCGGAATAAGTACTCATGGGAGGATCTGCGGATACAGCTTGAGACAGGGGACAGACTATCCAGGTTATTATCTGATAAACAGCTGGATACTGGAATGCTTCGAAGAATCGGTACCTACAGCAGGATGTACCGGAAATTCCTCGCTGATAACGATGTGATGTCGCTGATGTTTGAACCACTGTTTCACTATGACAGGCAGCGCAATTATGACGATGTCACTGCAAAAAGCCGGAAAAGTGGAAACGAAGACCTCCGGTGGTTTGTGGAGAAGTATGTTCCGGAGCTTACGGAGAATGCAGCAGACAGCCGGTATAAAAAGAAAAATTTGTATTTTGCGGAAGCAGTCACACAATACGCAATGGATAAATCAAAGGAGGAGAGAAACTAATGGCGGGTTTTAATCAAAACAACAAGCGGTTCAACCAGGCCGGGTATGGCGGCAATCAGCAATCGCGGGCATCATTGCCGGCCGGGTATTTAGCCGGGGAATACTATGATGTGGTACAGGGAGAAAAGGTTTTGAAAAAAGACTACATTGTAAAGTATCCGGAAGAGATCGCCCGTGCACTTTCAGACAGGGAAGAGTCCAAAAACAATAAAAGAAATAAGCGCAGTCAGATTCGCAAATTTTATGATTACACGCTTCGGATTAATGATCTGCTCGTCAGGAAAGCTGGCAACTTCGCCCTTGTGGAGGGAGAACTGAACCGCCTGATTCCCTTTGTGAAATATGCAGGCAGCAGGGATACGGTATCAGACCTGTTTGTGAGCTTTATAGTAAAAAATATTTCTATGATAAAGAATGCGGATGATATGAGAGCATTTGTAAAGCATTTTGAAGCACTGGTTGCATATTTGCCGAAAGAGAAAAACTGAGGAGGTTACGAAAATGAAGCTTAAGAAAATCTGTATGTATGAAGGAACCGTCAGGCTGCTCACGGGTCTTGCCATCCGTGGGGCTAATAATGAGCTGAGCATCGGCGGAGCCGACAGTGAAGTGATTAAGAATCCTGTAACAGGTGAACCTTATATCCCCGGCTCCAGTCTGAAAGGGAAAATGCGTTCGCAGCTGGAAAGACGGGATGGCGCGAAAAACAAACGTGGTGAGCAGGAAATCTCGAAACCCTGCGGCTGCGGCCGGTGTACGATTTGCAGACTGTTTGGGGCTCATATGAATCCGGGAGCAGCTTCTGCGCCTACGCGGATTATTGTCAGAGACTGCGTCTTAACGGATGAAGCCAGAGGAATCATTGATGCGATGCCGATAGAGAGCGGCAGCTATCTTGAGGTGAAAGCAGAGAACCTGATTAAGAGAGACAGTGGGACGGCGGAATCTCCCAGATTTATGGAGCGTGTGCCTGCTGGATTGTCATTTGGTACACAGATTATCCTTCAGGTGTTCGAGGG
>JAJQFO010000349.1 GCA_021201095.1 Lachnospiraceae bacterium | reverse complement strand
ATCTGGAAGACATTATCATAGCTTCCCTTATTGTGTCAAAAGCACTCCGTGAAATCGTGGTGTTTTTTTCGATTCTAAAAAAGATGACCTTATTATCGGCCATCTTTTAAAGGAAAATACTATTCACAAATCGCGCGTAAAGCAAAGAAGAAAAATACATCTTACTCCGCTTTTTCCAACATTTTTTTAATATCGTCTACCGTAATGCCATTCTCGCGCACAAACTTCAGAAGTGCTTCCTCTTCTTCTTTCTTTTTGGCTTCGTTTGCAGCAGCCTCTAATGCGTCCAGTTCGTCCTGCAATTCCTGCTTGCTCGCCTGCAATTCCTGAATCTTCTGCTCATACGTGCCAATTTTTTCATCCAGCTTTGCGATATTATCCAGAATAATATCCTTTTTGCTGCGTCTGATCCTCTTTTCTGCCATGATGTTCCTCCTGTGGAAATTTATTACCCCCATTGTAAAACAATAACCGGTTGTTGTAAAGAAAAAATTACTGACTTTTATTTGTCTTTTTTCTTGCTTTATCAATTGAAACAGCAAATCCGTAAAGATACCACTTGCTGTTCCTCCTGCAAAACATTATTCTTTTTCTGTTAGCTCTGCTCTACAATAACAAAAGAAAGAAGGCGTATTTTATGAACTTACACTCATGTATCAACGATTATCTGGCATACTGCCAGGACCAGAAACGTCTTGACGCAAAAACCACAAGAGCCTACCGAATAGATCTTGCCCAGTTTGCGGCAGCAGTCAAGGTAGAGGATGTTGCAGCCATCACCTCGTCAGTCATAGAGGATTACATCACCAGTCTGCACCAAAAATACAGACCTAAAACTGTAAAGCGCAAAATTGCCTCCGCGAAAGCCCTGTTCCGCTATCTTGAATTCCGGGATATTATCCTGACCAATCCATTTAGCAAAGTACACATCAAATTCCGGGAGCCTGCCACGCTTCCTAAGACAATTCCTCTCGATGTCGTGGAAATTTTTCTGAAAGAAATTTATGATGACTACCATTCAGCTACGACCGATTACCGTCGCCGAAAAGCGTTGCAGGACATCGCCGTCTGCGAGATGCTTTTTTCCACCGGTATGCGTATCTCCGAGCTATGTCAGATGAAATGCACAGCCATAGATCTGAACAGCGGCAAGCTCCTGATTGAAGGAAAGGGAAACAAGGAGCGGCGCCTTCAGATTGGAAATACCGATGTTATCCACATTTTAAAAGAATACCGTCAGGCCCACGCAGACCGCATCCGTGAAAGCGGCTTCTTTTTCCCCGGCCCACATGGTACAGCAATTTCAGACCAGTCCGTGCGGAGAATGATCAAAAAGTACGTGAGCAAAGCCGCGATTGAAATGAAAATTACTCCACATAAATTTCGCCATACCTTCGCTTCCTCATTACTGGATGAAGGAGTAGATATCCGGTACATCCAGAGCATGCTCGGGCACAGTTCTATCTCTGTAACTGAAATCTACACACATGTGTCCACCGCAAAGCAGAAAGACATCCTGGCAAACAAGCATCCGAGAAAAGATTTTGATATCCGTTAACACATACATTTAGCTTTCCACATGCATCATCATCTTCCCTGACAGTTGTCGCTCCATGCAACCCTTTATATCAGTAAAACTTCACTCCCCAAAACTGACGGATAACTATTAATTATCTGTCAGTAATCAAAATACGAGATGAAAGGACAAAAAAGATATGCTTCCATCCTTGAATAACAACCAGGATTTTTCTCTCTCATACGAAACACAGGATTTTGATGAAGCTGTTTCCAGAATTTTAAAGCATAAACAGAGCGTCATTAAATTTAATTCCGTGTTATCTGGTGCAGACAGTGCTGTCTTTTCTGGAAATTATACGTTAGCAAGAATAAGTCATAACTGTTTTAGAAACTGCACATTTGACGGCGCATCCTTGCACAATGTGGCAGGCCTGGGTGTAACGTTTGACCATACCATTTTTAAGAATACTAAGATAAGCCATGCATTGTTTCAGAATTGCGTCATTACGGACTGCCTATTTGAAAATTGTGATATGGAAGGTACGAATCTTGGTCTGGGATACATTTCAGATACCGTATGGACGGGCTGTAACATAAACGGACTCGGATTTTCAGGTTCTTATATGAAGAATTGCAGATTTAACGAAAATGGGGGCAGATTCGGGAACATGGGAAATTGCTGCTTCGATAACGTATATTTCAAAGGACATCGCCTTACAAACATGAATCTGGAATACTCTGAATTTAAGAACGTGACGATGGACCAAGTGACTCTTCCATTTAGTCAGATGCCTTATATTTTTGGTGGGGTGGATTATTTGCTTAATACAAACGATTCTGTCACAATTTCTTCGCACATTAACGATGCTGATTGCATTTCCCCAAAAGAATACCGTGATGTCCTGAAAGATATGATTGTTTTCTTCTCCTATAAACAGGAATACTTTCCGTTGGCCAATATTTTGCTTGCACTTCATCATGATAAAGAAGCATGGATTGCTGTGTTAAGCGGAATTGTCGCTGCCTGCAGACAAAAAGATTTCAGAATGTGCAAGTATTATTGTAAGCTCATGACTATGAGAAATATCGCTACGCAGGAACAGCTGAATACACTTTACCAGACGCTGATTGATAATTCCCCAGTGAATCAAATGACGGACGCTCAGTACCATGAATACAGTCTTTATATGCCGGAAATAAGAGAGCTACTCTGCTATAATCCTCATAAATATCCAACCGCAGTGCTGCGTCTGCGAACAAATATAACAGACATAAAATCAGAAAAAATGCTGGAATTACAACACTGTATGGATAGCATGCTGCATCTTGACGAATACCCGTTGGAACACCCAAGCATGGAAATCAGTCACAATTCTCCATTTGACATTACTATTCATTTTTGCAGCAATCCTATAACAATTCTTGTTGTTGCTGCACTGATTCTACGCATAATCTCAAATATCTGTGATAGTTATAATAATTTGGCACAGGCTATTTCTAACACTCAGGAGATTAAGCTTAATCAGGATACTATTGAACTCAACAAGCTTGAAAAGGCAAAGCTTTCCACAGAAATAGAAAATCTGGAATTGCAAAATGAAAAACTTCGCCTTGAATTAGATAAAAAACAAAAAACCATTACAGAAAGCGGCATTGTTATAGTAAAAGCAGACATGACATGTAATGATTTTAATCCGTATAAATGGCTGTAATCATATTTTCAGGGAGGCTTAGGGTGTTATTCTGGCAATCAGGGCATAATGGCCCCGGAATCAGCGAATAACGCCGCGTGATTTTTAAGGCGGCAAGATATATCTGCTCTGACGCTTCATTATCAGGAGGAAAAGCTTCCCTGATAACCATATTGTTCATAGGGCGGAATATGGATATTATTGGCATAACGCCCATTTTACACAACCATTGTATGCCATCATAAAAACTGGATAACGGTTCCAGACCCAATACCATCATACTGCGAACGTTTCCATCATTTCCCCATAACCGGACGGCTTCCCTGAAAGCATTTTCATAACGACTTAATGGTATGGAGCCTTTACCCTCCATCATTTCTTTTGCAACTTCACGGTCAAATATTTCTATATTAAAACCGATTTCTGTAATCCCTGCTTTTTTGTACTTTGATAATACAGAAATATTTTCCGGCGGAAGGCACATGGCATAAATGGGTTTGTTGCATTTGGAACGAATATACTCTGAGATAGTCAGGATATTTTTTGTTTCGTTGGAGGCATCCCCTGAACCACCACCAATAAGGAAATGTCTGAATTCAATATTATCTAAATAAAAATCAATGATTTCCTTTACATCTGAGATGGTAAAGTTACCTTC
>JAJQFO010000039.1 GCA_021201095.1 Lachnospiraceae bacterium | reverse complement strand
TTCTGTCTGCCCGGCTTTCGTGAGATTGCTTTCCCCTTCTGTCTGCCCGGCTTTCGTGAGATTGCTTTCCCCTTCTGTCTGCCCGGCTTTCATGAGATTGCTTTTCTTTTCTGTCTGCCCGGGTCAACTCCTGCGCGGTCTCGGCTTCCCCTCTGACCCCGACTTGCTGTCTTTGTGGTCCAGAGCCTCCATCTCGCGAAGCTCCTTCTCCTCCTCGGACTCTGCATCAGAGGTATGGGTACGGGAATTTCCATTTCCCTTTTCCCGGTTTTTATGGCCGTTCTTCTGAGGCTTTTCACGCCGGCGGCGCGGATGAAACTGCAGATCCGCCACGTCAAACTCCTCCAGCTCTTTTTCCTCACCCTCCTCGAAGATCACCTTCACGCGCTGGCGCAAAACATTAACACTCTGCACGACGCCCTGACGGCCGTCCGCCGTAGTGACGGTGTCCCCCTGTCCCGGCAGGCGGCTGTTGAGATATTCGTAGGTGTCCTCCTCGTTTTTCAGACAGCACATCAGCCTTCCGCAAATGCCGGAAATCTTGGTCGGATTCAGCGAGAGGTTCTGCTCCTTCGCCATACGGATGGAGACCGGCTCAAACTCCGGTAAAAAGGAATGGCAGCAAAGCTCGCGGCCGCAGATACCAATGCCGCCCAGCAGCCGGGTCTCATCGCGCACACCAACCTGCCGCAGCTCAATCCGGGTGCGGAATACGCCCGCCAGATCCTTGACCAGCTCGCGGAAATCAATCCGTCCGTCAGCGGTAAAATAAAACAGGATTTTATTGTTATCAAAGGTGTATTCCGCGTCAATCAGCTTCATCTCGAGGCCATGCTTCTGAATCTTTTCACGGCAGAGACGCATGGCTTCCTTTTCCTTTTCACGGTTGCGCTGCGCCCGCGCATCATCCTCCTCGGTCGCAATGCGGATAACCTCCTTAAGCGGCTGCACGACCTTGTCATCTGCCACCTCGCGCACACCGCCCACTGCTGTGCCGTACTCAATCCCGCGGGCTGTCTCCACGATCACATGTCCTCCCGCGCTGATCTCATACGATTTCGGATCAAAATAATAAACCTTTCCCGCGTCCCTGAAGCGGACGCCGATAATTTTTACCATATATATTTCCTCACTTATGCCCGGTAAATCCTTACCAGAGCTTTGTCTTTCCATGTGGTTCTTCCAAAGATTCTGTCAAATATTTCTCTTTTCAGCTATGAATGTTTTCCTTTATGACCAGGAACAAAAGCTCCATCGTCAGGTCAAAATTGACATTCGCGGCCAGACGGGTCTTTGCCGTCTCGATCGCCTTCATGACTTCCTCCGCGCCCTCATAGGAGCATCTCCGCACCGTCTCGCGGATCGTGCGGAGCTCATCCTTAAACACGAGGCCGTCAATATCCTTTGTCGCTTTATAATAGACCATGTCCCGGTACCAGAGCGCCAGGATATCCAGATAATCTCCAATGGAAATCTTATACTCCTGAACCTCTTTCACATAGTCCACGATCGCGCTGATCTCCATCTCGCCTGCATTGCGGACGAGCTTCATCGCGGAATTTTTGATTGCATTGAAATCATCCGAGGAAGCCAGACGCACCGCCTTTCCGATATTGCCCTGCGCAAAGGCTGCGCAGATGTCGGCCTGATAATCCGGGATCTGGATCTGCTCCATCAGGTACTCCTTAACCACCTCGTCCGGCACCGGCTTTAAGCTCAGCGTCACGCACCGGGAACGAATCGTGTCCAGCAGAGCATTTTCATTCGCGGTCAGCAATATAATGATCACATAATCCGGCGGCTCCTCGATGGTCTTCAGGATCGCGTTCTGCGCCTGCGTATTCATCTTTTCCGCGTCGGAAATGATATAGATCTTGTACCTGCCGTTGTATGGGCGGATCTGTGCATCGCCGACCAGCTGCTCCCGCACATCACCCACCGTAATGGTAGCCGGTTTTTCATGCTGCAGAAAAATAATATCCGGATGATTGCCATTCGCGGCCTGGATGCAGGAATGACATTTCCCGCAGGGAGTAACATCTCCCGGAGCCTGGATGTCCTGCCGTCCTGGAGACGCCTGTGCTGATGCTGCTGACAATGGTTGTGCCGCTCCACCATCCTGCATGAGGCCGCCCGCTGTCCCGGTCTCGTCCGGCAAAGCGCCGTCCAGGAGAGGCTCACGCAAAACTGGTTCATGCAAAGCTCCTTGCCGGAGCGGGGCAAAGCGCTCATATACATGCTCGCACTGCAGGGTCTGGGCGAATGCCTTCGCGAGCATATTTTTGCCCGTACCCTTTTCGCCGCTGAATATATAAGCGTGGCTTACCTTGCCGGAACGGATCGCCCGCTCCAGATGCGCCACTTCCTTTTTATGTCCCAGAATATCCTCAAACCCAGCCATCTATGCCCTCCACTGTTTCGCACCTGCCGCAAAACACTTCTCCCACTATGCATCCTGCACATGTTATTTTGCAGCAGCTCCTTCTGTCTCTATCTGTGTTTGGTATCATCAGTATTACACTATTTCTCATAGTTATCGTAAACGCATAGTTGTCATATGTCCGTACTCGCACTGCGCATATAGACGCAGGCAATGTTCAAATGCGCGGCTTTCATTGTATCATAAACGTTAAGTAAGTATAACACATTTCTCTGATTCTGTATCTGGTTTTTTGTAATTTCCCTATATCTTAAGAAATATTTTGTAATTATTCAGGGCAGTACTTCGCACTCGCTGCGAAGTACGTATGAAAACGTATATTTAACAGGGAAAGCCCTCGCCGGGGCGGCATCCCGCACAGAGTGCGGGATAAGCCTCGTAACGGTGAAGGTACTGAACAGTTACAATATTTTTAAATCATCGAGCGGATGTACGCCGCCACCTCGTCCATGCAGATCTGCCGGTCCTGATTATTGGGAAACCGCTTCGTAATCCCAGCCCGTTCAATGTTTTCTTCGGAAAAATCATCCTGATCCGCCAGGTATCTGCGGCACATTTCCGAGTAATCCGGAACCGCCTGCTTTCCTTCCCGTTTCATAGAGCGCTCCAGGCGCAGCCGGTCTTCCACCTCGATATACAGCGGCACGACACAGTCTTTTCCATAATAATCCCGGATTTTTTCAAAAGAGACAAGGGTTCCCAATCCCAGATAGTTGTGATGCTCCAGATCCACATCGTCCCCGTCCGCTGTAAAATAATACCAGATCCCCTGCACAGTATCATAAGAGCGCAGCTCGATCACCTTCCCGGCCTGACGCATCTGCTCCAGAATCTCCGCTGTCACAAAATGATATTGCACTCCGTCTGTCTCCTTTGCCCGTATCGGTCTGGTCGTATACATAATAAGCGGACAGAGCGCCAGATCCTCTCTGGAAAGAAGCTCCTCGTAGAGCGTGTCCTTCCCCGTCGCACTTTTTCCCATAATATAAAAAAGCTTTCCCATGTTTCCCGTCCTCATACATCTTCGATGATGCAGCGCAGCGTACGTGCTGAATAATCCGCCATCCCCTGCACCTGCAGTCCTTCCCTGCGGTACTCATCCAGCAGCTCTGGAAATTGCTCCGGAACGCACTCGCCCGGCACCAGAAGCGGAATCCCCGGCGGATACAAATAGACAAACTCTGCCGCAACCCGCCCCGGACTGTCTTCCAGCAAAACAGGCTCGTGCGGCATATCATCCGCCTTTGTCATTGTCATCGCCGCCTCTGGAAAATGCAATACGCTAACATGCTCTGAAACATCTGACCGATGGTTTTCCCCGGAAGGCGCAGTCTCATCCGGCTGATGTTCTTTCATAAAAGACGCCACCCCATCCGGCTGATGTTCTTCCTCAAAAAACACCGTCTCATCCATCTCCAGTCCTCCCACCGAAGCCGCAGCCTCATCTGTCTCCAGTTTCCCCGCAGAAGCAGCCGCCCTGCTCAGCTGTCCATCAATTTCAAGCAGCGCCACCTCCAGACGGTCAAATCCCTCCTGCGTATCCGCGACGGTCATGATCGCCGTAATGTAGGTTTCCGCCGCCATCTCTACCTCCAGATGATAACACTCCCGCAGAATCTGTGCAAGCGCGGAACCGGTCATTCGCCCATTTTCTGTCTGAACCTGGGCCGTCGATACCAGAACTTTTGATCTGTCATACGCAAACGCAGCCAGCTCCGGTTCTTCTCCGGTCACGAGGCGCAGCATCCGCAGCTTCCCAAGGTGCGCCCGCAGCCTTTCCAGCCGTCCGACAAATGCATCAAATAATTCCCCTCCGCGCGCTTCCATCAGCCGCACACACTCATCCATCCCGGCCATCAGAACATAGCTGGGACTGCTGCTCTGATAGATATCCAGATATTTCCGGAGCCTTTCCCGGTCCGCCCGCTCTCCTTTTACGTGAAGAAGCGCCGTCTGCGTCAAAGACGGCATAGTCTTATGCAGGCTGTTGACCACAAGATCCGCTCCGCAGGATAAAGCCGACTCCGGAAAATACGGATGCATGGCAAAATGCGCGCCGTGCGCCTCATCCACAATCAGAATCGCGCCCAAAGCATGCACCTCTCTGGCGATGGAACGAATGTCTGAAACTACGCCGTCATAGGTCGGGGATGTGATAAAGACGGCCTCTATCCTTCCTTTTTCCGCAATTAGTTTCTCCGTTATTTCCTCCGTTTTGTCCGAAGGTTTTTCGGCAGCCCGGCCGGCAGCAGGCATAGCAGCTGATGTACATTTCCGGTTCAGATCATTTGCACTCAATTTCGATGCGCAGGTTCTGTCCGGGCCATCCGCATCATTTCTCAGCGCGTCGCGTACCTGCTGCGGACTGATGCTTCCGTACATACCGCGTTCCAAATCCATTTCCGGATAAAGCCAGCTCACCTGCAGATCATTCAGAAGTGCCGCGTGAAATGCCGCCTTATGACTGTTGCGCGCCATCAGGATTCTGCCTCCGCGCCGCACAGACGCCGAAATCGCCGCCAGGACTCCGCAGGTGCTCCCATTTACCAGAAAATACGTCTCATCCGCCCCATAGAGCCGCGCCGCGCGCTGCTCCGCCTCCAGCAGGATTCCCTCTGCGTGGTGCAGATTATCAAACCCTTCGATCTCTGTAATGTCAATCGAAAACGCATCTTCAAACAAATGCATCTGCCGCTTGTGCCCGGGCATATGGAGCGGGTATGCGTCCGACACAGCGTATTCTGTTAACTGATCCAGCAAATAGGTTTCCACGCGTGTTCCTCTTTTCTTGCTCAATATTCACTCAGGCACTGGCCGAATGCCCAATTAGCGATGGTTCTCAGGCGTACAGCTCCTCCAGCTTTCCAAAGCGGTACCCCATCTCCTCCCACTTTGTCAGCAGCTCGTCAAGGATCGCCGCATTGGTCGACGATGTATTGTGCAGCAGCACGATCGCCCCCGGATGGATTCTGCCAAGCAGCTTTTCAAAAGCCTCCTCCTCCGTCGGCTGATCATCCTGATACCAGTCCACATACGCGAGGCTCCAGAAAAACGTCTTGTAGCCCAGAGACTGCGCCATCGAAAGATTACTTTCACTGTACTTGCCCTGCGGCGGGCGGTAGTATTTCGTAATCTCCTGTCCGGTCGCCTCGTAAAAAAGCGCCTCCAGTTCTTCAATTTCCGCCTGAAACGACTCCAGATCCGCAATCGCCGACATATCCGGATGGTGCGCCGTATGATTGCCCACCGTATGTCCTTCCTCCAGCATCTGAACCACCAGCCCGGGATTGTCCTGCACAAAATTGCCCACCACAAAAAAGGTCGCAGATACTCCGTGCTTCTTCAGCGCTTCCAGAATCGTCGGCGTATTTCCATTCTCATACCCACAATCAAAGGTCAGATAGAGAACCTTCTCCTCCGTGTCTGCGGCATAATATGCGTCATACACTGCCAGTTCTTCTTTCGTGGCATTCGCCACCGGCGGCTCTCCCTCCTCCTGAAAGCTCAACCCCCAGCTGCCCTCCGTCGATACTGGAAGGCTCTCACCGGCATTCTGATCCCTCAGGGACGCCGCCAGCCTTCCTGCAAAAAATGCGGCGATAAACAAAACTGCCACCGCCGCCTTTTTCCAGGGAAACCCATTTTTGATATTAGAAATCTTGTTTCCTTTTTTGAAAATCATGTTTCTGCCCCGAAACCAATTTACTGCAATTCTATGCAGAATGCCGGGGATAATATGATAGGTAATCATGAGCACAGGCAGAAGCCGGTCATTTATCACCTGAATCTTATGCCATACACACTAAATTAATCACTACTCTATCTCGGTCTCATAAAGGATCTCAATCACCGCGTTCTCTTTCAGGAAATCACAGACCTTGTCCATTAAGAAATAGCGGTTCAGCTCCGTCTCAGTATAATATGTTTCCAGCACATCAGGAGAGTCAAATCCGTAAAATTCAGCATACTGCTCAAGCCCATCCTGATATTCCTCTTCAGAAATCTCTATTCCCTCACTCTCTGCCACAGCCATCAATAACAACTCTTGCTGAATACTCGGTTGTAGGACCGCTTCTACCTGCTCAATAAATTTATCTTTTGTCATCCCTAAGCTATTCTCTATAACTTCGTCTGAGTTCTGCGTAAGGAATCCAGGATAATAATTGTTAGATACCCATTGATTCACTTCGTAATCCATAAGTTCCTGTGGATATTCTGTGATTTCCGAAATAGAAGACAGTTTTTCATATATTACATCCGAGACTTCGTCCTCCCAATTTTCTTCGGCCTCCTCCTCCAAGCACTCACGAACATATGTCAGAAAAGATTCCTTACCCACATATTCTCCATCTGTCGCTGCATTAACCACATTATCCGAAAGCTCGGGAAGCAGGGCATTCACTGTTACAGTAAACACCACATTTTGTCCAGCCAAGCCATAATAATCTTCTGGGAATGTCAATTCCAGATCCACTGTATCTCCTACAACTACGCCTATCAAACCTTCCTCAAAACCTTCAATAAAACTACCAGAACCGATTTGGAGAATATAGTCCCCTGAGCCCCCTTCAAACTCTTCTCCATCCATAGTACCTACATAGGTAATATCCACATAGTCTCCCTCCTGCACCGTGCCTTCCGCCAGCCATTCCACTGCATCAGAATTACTGACCAGTTTTGTTGCCTCATCAAGAACATCGTCATCCGTCACTTCGCTTTGCGGCTCCACCTGAACTGTCATCCCTTTATACTCGCCGAGAATCACATAGTCCAGAGCTGTATATGTAGGACGTTCGGCTTCTGTTTCTTCCTCAGCAGCTGCGATCATCTCTGATCCACCCCAGAAAAGTGTACATACACATGCAATTATCAATAAATATTCTCTTTTTTTCATAAAAAGATTCCTCCCAAAAATGTATTTTTATAACAACGGCTTATTCCGTCTCCGTTTCCATCTCGGTCTCATAGAGGATCTCGATCACTGCGTTCTCCTGCAGGAAATCATAGACCTTGTCTATCAGAAAATAGCGGTTCAGCTCCGACTCGGTATAATACGCTTCCACCTCGTCCGCGGACTCAAGACCATTATATTCCGCATACCGCTCCAAGCCTTCCTGATACTCTTCTTCGGAAATCTCCATCCCCTCGGTCTCCGCCACAGCCATCAGCAACAGCTCCTGCTGAACACTAAGCTGAACAACCGTTTCCTGTTCAGCAGTAAACTCTTCCAACGTATAACCAAAATAATCAAGCATTTCCTCAAGCTCCATCTGATAAACAGCCGTAGCGTAGTATTCATAAAAATCCATCCACTCATCCAAGCAGTAGTCCAAAAGCTCCTGCGGGTATTCTGTAATCTCAGAAGTTGCCGCCAACTGCTCATAAATTGCACTCAGGACCTCATCGTCCCATGTCGACTGGGCGCTCTCCTCCAGATAGCTGCGCACATAAGTCAGAAAAGAATCTACATCCGTATACTCTCCGTCAGTTAAGGTATTAACCACATCATCTGAAAGCTCCATTGCTCTCTGAACCGAATTCACCGTAACAGTAAATACCACATCCTGTCCAGCCACCTCTTCATCGTAATCTTCAGGAAAGGTCAGTTCCAGATCAACCGTTTCACCGATTTCCGCACCAATCAGGCCTTCCTCAAAACCTTCAATGAAAGTTCCAGAACCAATCTCAAGATCATATTCTCCTGAACCGCCATCGAATTCCTCTCCATCTATTTTTCCCACATATACAATATTTGCAATGTCTCCATCCTGCACAGTGCCTTCCGTCAATGTATCCACCAGGTCCGAATACGTAAGCCAATAGTTCACTTCTTCAAGGACATCCTCATCCGTCACCTCGCCCAGCTCTTCCATCTGAACGGTAATCCCTTTGTATTCGCCAAGGACCACATAATCCAGCGCCACATAGGTCGGGCGCTCCGCTTCTGTCTCCGCCTCAGTGTCTTCTTCCGTCTCATCGTCCGCAGCCTCTTCCGCATCATCGTCGGAAATGCCTTCTGCGTCAGCAGTCTCATCCCCGTCCGCATCCGCGGTTTCGTCTTCCGTCTCGTCTGTCGTTGAAATCTCAGCAGCAACCAGCTCCGACTCATCGAATTCAGTCTCTGCCTCCGTCTCATCCTCAGCCATCACTGCCATCCCCGACACGCTAAGAGCCAGTGCGCAGACACACGCCATCGCCAGTAAATAATTTTTTCTTCTCATAAATGGTATCCTTCCTTTTCGCTGTATTCGGAAAATTGATGTTTCTCACATACCAGCGGCAGTACCGTTTTTTATGGAGCACACTTTTCCCGCGCAGCCCGTATAAACAAACAGGCTCCTCCTGCGCGACATATCCCGTTCCTTTTGTCCGGCCTGACGCGTCAGATGGAGCCAGTATAACATATCCTGATGATTTTTACAGCACTAAATTCAGGAAAACTTTATGAAATACCTTCAGTTTTTAACTACCTTCTCAATCTTACAAGAGTGCTTTTTCCCGCCTTTTCGCGTTTTCTTATTATAACTGATACCCACCAGCAGGATTTTTCCCTGATAGTGGGTCAGGCAATCCACATAGTTCTGAGCCCGGATCTGATCAAGTGCGGTCTTCACGGTATGATCCCACTTCAGCTCAATTACCAGCGCTGGAGTCCGGCAAGCCACTTCCTCTTCATTCATGGAAAATTTTTAATGGGAAGGATTCCAGTCATATAAGCAAGCGCCACGTAGGACTGGTCCTTCAACAAAAACCGCAGATAATCCAGATACTGGGTCTGCACACTCGTATCTCTTGGAAAAACGCGAAAGACACAGTCCCACTCATCAATAATAAATACAAATGGAATACCGGTCTGCGTGAACGCGTCCTCCAGATAAGACATGAAGTCTATATCCGAGAACTCCACACCCCGCCACTCTTTTTTCAGCTCCATTGCAATCATTTTTTTCCAGAATTGCAATCATCCCTTCCACCGTTTTTCCACGAGTCAGGGCATTCCGCATATTAATCCGAATTACATTGTATTTGTTTAAATGTTCCTCAAAGGTCGGACTCTTCGCTATTTTAAAATTGGAAAACAATTCCCTCGAGTCACATCCTCGTCCATAATATGCTGCCAGCATATTGACTGCTATTGATTTCCCGAATCTCCGCGGACGGCTGACGCTGATATATTTCTGCTCCGTATCCAGCACACTGTTTGTGTGCGCAATCAGCATCGTCTTATCTACATAGATTTTCGACCGCACAGCCTGATAAAATTCGCGATTCCCCGGATTTAAATAAACTCCCACCGTACCACCTCCCGCAGCCCCTGCAAAAAATGCCTCAAAGAATGTTGCAGTTTTTGCCAAAGAATGATAGAATGAAGAAAGTGTTGCAAAGCCGCAGGCGGACAGGCTCTGTTTCTCCCTGCGGCGCGCAAAAATCTCGGACGTGTGGAGGTATTTATGTCAACCTTTCTCAAAGTATTACTGATCATTTTAATTATACTGGTCGTGGCGCTGGTCGTGCTCTACATAGCCGGCAGACGGCTGCAGAAAAAGCAGGCCGCATCGCAGGAGCAGATGGAGGCCGCGAAGCAGACGGTTTCAATGCTGATTATCGATAAAAAGATGATGCCATTGAAAGAGTCCGGCCTTCCCCAGATGGTGATTGACCAGACGCCCAAAATGATGCGCCGCTCCAAGCTCCCGATTGTGAAGGCCAAGGTCGGCGCCCGGGTTATGACGCTGGTCGCGGATAACAAGATTTTCGATCAGATCCCGGTTAAGAGGGAGATCAAGGCAGTCGTCAGCGGTATCTATATCATGGAAATCAAGAGCGTCCGCGGCGGTACAATTGAAAAGCCCGTCAACAAAAAGCCTAAGCTCCGTGACCGTCTGGCCTCCTTCGTCAACAGAAAGCAGAAGGAGCTGGATGCTGAGGAAAAGGCACTGAAGTCGCAGAAAGCACAGAAGAAAGCGAAGAAATAAACAGGCAAAATACAGATAAGCACAAAACACCGATGCACAATCTCAGGAAAGTCTCCCCTTGTACATCGGTGTTTTTCTATTTTTCGCAAATTATGAGAAGAAAACCGCTTCTCATAATACTCCAGAATCTGGCGATTCGGGAGCACGCGGAAGTCAGATATCCATGCAGGCTATGTCAGATGCTGCACCGGAGACAGTTAGAACAGCGTGAATCTGAAGTCAAATATCCGTGCAGGCTATGTCAGATGAAACATCCCGCTGTCCTTAGCGATGACCCTGATCCGGACGTTGCTGTCCGAGACCGGCTCGCAGTTGAATTCCAGCGCATAGTTTACAAAAATTTCGATCAGCTCGTCGCTGACAGATACCTGCATCTGCTTCACATCGAACCCCGCAAGGACGCCTCCTGCGGGTGTCATGTACCAGCTCTCGCTCTTTGTATTCTCTTCAAAAACCATTTTGGAATACTGGACGCCTCTGCGAATTACCTCCAGACGGCGGCCGCGCAGTGTGACAAGGCTTTTTACCGCCATGTCGTCTTCCCCCTCCTGGGCCGGCTCCTCGTATTCGATATAGTGCTTTCCGTTGCGGAAATAGTATTTTCCGGGAGAAAAAATCTCTACCTCGTCGTCCCCTTCCGCATCAGAGGTGTCCGTGTTTTTCACACTGTGAAGTCCTTTGATACTGATCAATACCTCTTTTGTCATTGAAAATCCCCTTATTTGTTTGCATTGACTGGTTCACACAGCCGCAGCCTGCTGTGCTGCATCTGCCAGCTGTTCCCATCATCTGTCCAGGCTGCACAAATCTGCTGCGCCAGACCGTGCATTCATACCAGTTGTGACCGCGTCTGCTGTCTCAAGCAGCCAATACTCTGAATATCCGCAGATTTTCCCAGTCAATATTCCTCAATATTAATCTTCTGTATGGTCTCAATATCATACGGCAAAATCGAATTTGCAAAATGGCCGAATTTCTCCGCCATGTCACTGACATAAAACCGATACGGCTCCGCGGTCGGCGGGGTGGGCGGCTCATCCGGATTGCTTAAGCTTTCTCTCTCCAGAAGCTCCCCCAGCTCTCTGGCGGTCTCGTAAGCCGGATTTACAAGGGTGATCTGGTCGCCGACCAGCTCGCGGATCAGGGAGCGCAGGAGCGGATAATGCGTGCAGCCCAGAATCAGGCTGTCGATGTCCTTATCCAGCAGCTCCGCCAGATACCGCCGCGCCACTTCCTTCGTGACCGGATCCTTCAGCCAGCCTTCCTCCACCAGCGGGCAGAAAAGCGGGCAGGCCTTCTCATAAACCGTAACGGACGGATCTGCCTCACAGATCAGCTTCTGATACATGTGACTGTTGATCGTGCTTTCTGTCCCGATCACACCGATTCTGCGATTTTTCGTGGCAGAGACCGCTACCCGGGCGCCCGGGCGGATGACGCCGATGATCGGAATGTCGAGTTCCTTTTCCACTGTATCGAGTGCCAGTGCACTCGCTGTATTGCACGCGATGACGATGGCCTTGACGTCCTGTGTCTGCAGAAAATGAATAATCTGCCGCGCATAGCGGACGATCGTATCCTTTGATTTGCTGCCGTAGGGCACACGCGCTGTGTCCCCGAAGTACACAATGTGCTCCCCAGGCAGGTTTCTCATAATCTCTCTTGCCACGGTCAATCCTCCGACGCCGGAGTCAAACACGCCGATGGATGCCCGGCATCTGGCTTCTTTATTTTCCATACCGTGAACCTCTTTTCTATCCATAATCCTTGCAATTTGGCAAATTCAAAACGAAAATTGCATGTAATTAAAGCAAGATCGCTTCCCCTTCCAGCATTGCATAGCTGACCGGCATTTCCGAAGGGAATGCCGCCCGTCCGGCGGTCGCCTCAGTCACAGCTTCCTTCACCTTGGCAATCTCTTCCTTCGGAATCAGAGTACAGAGCTGCACCGCATCCGTATATTCAGAATCCAGGATGGGACAGCCTCTCTGGCCAAGAATATACTGTATTTTCCCGATGCCGGTATAATCCGTCCCGATGGTCAGGCTGATGCCTTCCTTTTTGTCGAGAATTGTACTGTTTTTGAGCCCCTCCTGCACGGATTTCGAGTAAGCGCGCACCAGGCCGCCCGTCCCCAGAAGGACACCGCCGAAATAACGGGTCACGACCACGACCGCATTATGCACGTCCGCGCCGAGCAGCACCTCCAGCATCGGCCGCCCTGCCGTACCCTGCGGCTCCCCGTCGTCGCTGCAGCGCTGCAGCTGCTGACGTTCGCCAATGACATAAGCCGAACAATTATGTCTGGCATCCCAGTACCGCTTCTTCGTGGAAGCGATAAAATCCAGCGCTTCTTCCTCGCTCGTGACAGAGCGCACACTCGCAATAAAGCGGGATTTCTTTTCTGTAATCTCGGCCTCGCCGCCTTTGTAGATGATCTTCATATTTTTTCACCGCAAATGAATCGTATTATTATGTATCATTGTGTGTTATTATGTGTTATTGTGTGTTGTTGTGTACCATTTTTGTCCTTACATCAGCTAATGCGTACATAAATACCCTGCATCAGCTAATGCAAACATGAATGCCTTGTATCAGCCAACGCAAACATAAATGTTTTCGCAAAACTTTCTGTTGCTCCAATGCAATTCTGCAGCAAGAGAGACCGTCTCCAGACAGTTCCAGCGTGATCTCCCCCAGAGAAACAGCTATCTCTGCACCATGCCTGCACAATCCCGATCGCAGAAGGTACTATTCCACATATGGCTCTTTCTTCACAGGATTTCATACCTCCCGGCGCCGGTTTCCCGGATCTGGCTGCTGTAAAACTCCTCCGCGGCCCGGATCAGATACAGGGTATCCTTCACGCCAGCCGTCTCATAAGCGGAATGCATGGCCAGCTGCGACAGTCCGATGTCGATCGTGTTCATCGGCGTATGTGTCATCGCGATATTGCCAAGCGTGCTCCCTCCCGCCATATCAGAGCGGTTGGAAAAATACTGCACGGGCACCTGCGCCCGCTCGCAGATTTTCTTGAAAATAGCGATACTCGCCCCGTCGCTGGTGTATTTCTGGTTCGCACTGGATTTGATCACGATCCCTTTATTCATATATACACAATTGAGGTCATCTGTTTTTCCGGCGAAATTCGGATGCACCGCGTGCGCATTGTCGCAGCTGAGCATCAGCCCGGATGCTGCCGCGCGGAAATAATCCTCCTGCGACTTTCCAAGGGCGGTATTGACGCGCCCGAGGACATCCGCAAGAAAGGTCGAAGCGGCTCCCTGTTTCGTGCCGGAGCCTACCTCTTCGTTGTCAAAACAGGCATAGACCGAGACCGTATTCTCATTTTTTCCCTGTAAAAAGCCCTCCAGTGACGCGTACGCGCACTGCAGATCATCCAGACGCGGGCTTGAGACAAACTCCTCATACGCACCCCAGATCGCGGGCTGCGTCCGATTGTAAACAAACAATTCCATGTCCAGAATTTTCTCCAGGTCCACCTGCAAGGTTTCAGCTACGACAGACTTTATCCCATCCGTCTCTCCGGCTTCCCCCGCAAAAAGCGGCAGCATATCGACCTGTTTATTATAAGTATGCCCTTCATTTACAGCCCGGTCCATATGAATGGCAAGATTCGGAATCAGCAAAAGATCCCGATCCACATTGACCAGGCGCGTCTCCACACCGGTCGCCGTCTCCAGAAGCACCCTGCCGGCAATCGAGAGCGGGCGGTCCAGCCAGCTCGGACAGATCATGCCGCCGTACCCTTCCGTATCCAGACGGGTATAATTGTTCCGGACATCCAGCTCCGCCCTCTCTTTCAGCTTAAACATCGGCGAATCACTGTGAGAAGCTGCGATCATGAAGCTGTAATCCTCCAGATCCAGGCCGACCCGGAACGCAATGATGCTCGATCCATTCCGCGTCACATAATAGCTGCCACCATGCTCCAGATTCCAGTGGGAGCTCTCCAGAAGCGGCAGAAATCCCGCTTCATCCAGTCTGTCTGCAATCGTCTTCACCGCGTGAAAGGCGGTCGGAGACGCACTGATAAAAGAAAGCATCTGCTCGGTAACGGCACGATACATAAAAACTCCTCACTTTCCATTCGGCCATTCGTATTCTTTCATGCGCGGCTTTCATTACATATCCGGACTCGCCATGCGAGTATGGACGCAGGCAATGTTCCGATTTTCGGAGAAAATTGAGAACGGTACCGCGCCTTGCGCGTAACGCAGCTTTATTGCGCGGCTTCTCCATTCTACCACGTTTCAGGAGCAGGGACAAGATAAAATGCAATGCTCTCTGTGTATAGTAACTGTCTTTTATGGAAAAAACTACATATCACAGGGCATCAGCAAGCAGGGTTGATCTTCGGAAAAATTCTGAGATGAGCCGTGAGCATACGCAAGGATACGTAAAGCACAGCCAGCATATGGCAGTTCCAGCGGTACCGTGAAAACGCAGAACCGTTATGTTCCGGCAATTGTGCAGACACTATGCAATTATTTGTACAGGCTAAAGAAGTACAGGTTAAGGAAGGGGCATCATAAATTATGAAGAAATCCGACAGCAGCCAGATAATGGAAAGGAAAAGCGCATGGCGCTCTTTCAGGCAGACATTTCGCAGGCTTCCCTGGAAAAAGATCGGCATCGGTTTTGGGGCAGCTGCGGCCGCATTTTTTCTCCTGTTTGTTATCATCATCTGGCGATTGATCGCGGCAGCGCCTTCGATCGACTCGATTGATGTCTCACCGTCGGCTTCGGCCACCTGGATCTGCGATGAGGATGGAAATTATCTGCGGAAGCTTTCTCTCTCTGAATCCAACCGCGATATTGTCTCACTGGAGGAAATTCCTGTTTCCCTGCAAAATGCAATCGTTGCAATTGAAGATGCGCGTTTTTATGAGCACCACGGAATCGACCCGCGCGGCATCGCGCGCGCATTTTTGAAAGGGCTTACCAGCGGCTCTTTTTCCGAGGGCGCCAGCACAATCACGCAGCAGCTGATCAAAAACAGCGTTTTTACCGACTGGACACAAGAAAGCTCGTTTACGGACCGTTTCGCACGGAAGGTGCAGGAGCAATATCTGGCTGTCCAGCTGGAAAAGCAGCTGACAAAAGAGGAAATCCTCGAGGATTACCTGAACACCATCAATTTCGGATCCGGCTGCTACGGTGTGGAGGCCGCGGCGCAGCGTTACTTTGGCAAGGATGTCTCTGATCTGACCCTTTCGGAGTCAGCCGTGCTTGCGGCAATTCCCCAGAATCCGTCCGGATACAATCCGATTGATTATCCCGAAGCCAACCAGACGCGCCAGCGGATGGTCCTGCGTTATATGGAGGAACAGGGCTACATCACCCACAAGGAACGAATGGATGCCCAGGAAGAGGATGTCTATCTGCGCATCAGCACGTACAACGAGTCCTATGAGGCCGAATCGGTCTACACCTATTACGAAGACGCCCTGATCGACCAGGTCGTGGAAATGCTGATGTCCGAGCTGAATTATTCCTATGATCAGGCCGCACAGGCGCTTTACAGCGGCGGACTGCGCATCTATTCTGCGCAGGATGCCGAAATACAGCAGATCTGTGATGAGGAATTCGAGAATCTCGCCAATTTCCCGGAAGGCACCCAGTATGGAGTCGACTACTCGCTGACCATCCAGGAGGCGGACGGTTCCACGACCATCTACGGCTCCAATGCTCTTCGCACTTATATCCGGGAATACGTCAACGAATCGTTTGACCTGCTCTGTGAAACGCAGGCTGAGGCCCAGGAATATGCGGATGCATTCCGGGAATCTGTGCTTGCCGCGGATGCGGAGACGAATTCCGGCGATGAGGAAGTTTCGATCATCTCCGATGCCAATTCTGGCAATACAGATGCTTCGATCATCTCCGATGCCGGTTTTGACGATGCGGTTACTTCTACTGCCTCCGCTTCGGAATCTCAGGAAGCCTCCGGCCGCAGTGTTCTCTCCGAGCGGCTCACGCTCTCGCCCCAGCCGCAGGCCTCCCTGGTCATCATTGAACAGGAAACCGGCTTTGTCCGTGCCATCGTGGGCGGCCGGGGCGAAAAAACAGCCAGTCTCACCCTGAACCGTGCTGCGGACACCACCCGGCAGCCCGGCTCCACCTTTAAAATTCTGACCGCCTATGCGCCTGCCCTGGACGCCGACGGCCAGACCCTCGCCACGCTCTACGAAAATGAGCCCTTCTCATACACCGACGGAACTGAGGTGAGCAACTGGGATATTACCGATTATTCCGGCACCGTCACCATCCGCGAAGCCATCACACGCTCCATCAATGTCGTCGCAGTCCGCTGCATTACCGAAATCACTCCCCGGCTCGGCTTCACTTACGCAGAAAGCTTCGGTATTTCAACGCTCGTAGATGACTGGGAATCCAACGATGGCTCCACAGACGTCATTCAGCCCCTCGCCCTCGGCGGCATCACTAACGGCGTCACCAACCTGGAGCTCTGCGCAGCCTATGCCTCCATCGCAAACGGAGGCATGTACGGAACGCCCTTGTTTTTTACTAAAATACTCGACCGAAACGGAAACGTGCTGCTCGACGCGTCGGGACGTTCGGCCACAGCAGACGCAGAAAATGCAGCTGCGGCCAACACAATTTCTGATAATTTAACATCTGACAATACGGTTTCGGTCAGCGCTCTTTCAGTAAGCCCAGTTTCAGCCGGCGCTCATTCAGTAAGCTCAGTTTCGGCTGGCGCTCTTTCAGACGATACAGCCACATTCGCTTCCTTCACGCGCGTTCTTCAGGAAACAACAGCCTATTTGCTCACCAGCGCGATGGAGGATGTGGTCACATCCGAAGACGGCACCGCATATGGAACCATCTCGGCCGCCTCCCAGCCGGTGGCCGGAAAGACCGGGACTACCTCCAGCTACAAGGATATCTGGTTTGTCGGCTACACACCCTATTACACCTGCAGCGTCTGGGGCGGCTATGACAACAACCAGTCCCTTCCCGACGGCACGCTCTGGCATTCCTACAGCCGCAGCCTCTGGAGCGCCGTCATGGGCAGGATTCATCAGAGCCTTTCTGTCGGAAGCTTTGTGCCGCCTGACGGGATCGTTGAGGAGAAGCTCTGCAGCGAAACCCACCTTCTTGCCGGAGAAACCTGCACGGACACCTATACAGAATATTTTACCGATGGAACACAGCCTGAAGATGTTTGCGTCGGGCATGAGCTGGAAACGGAAACAGAAACGGAACCGAAAGCTGAAACGGATGCAGCTTTCGAATCTGAGACAGAAGAAATCGTGATCTATCAGGATCTGCTGGATCAGCTGCTGCCAGAGAGTGAAAGCGAAAGCAAGGCAGAAACTGATATTACCGGTGATGATGATAGAGCGGATAACAACACAACCGGCGGCATTGCAGCGGACACCGGCAATCCCATGGAGGGCAGAGAAAATGATCCTGAGGATGACAAAATCGGTGGTTCGATGGACGACAGCATGAGCAATCCGGCGGATGACGAAGTAAATGATTCTGCAGACAGCAGTGTAAACGAGGCTGCGGACGGCAGCGTGAGCGGGGCTGCAGACGATAGCAAAAATAACTCTGTGAGCGGCCGTTCCGAGAAAATTGATCCCGGAGACGGCAATTCAGAAGGCAGCAGCTCCGACTCTCAGGGCGAAACCAGCTCTTTAGATGACCTGATGAACCGCCTGGTCGATCAGGGTTTATCTCTACCGTAATTTTCCCATCGTCTGGTCAGGAATATGTCCATTCATTTTCAGCCCTTGACAAATCTGCGCAAAACCTTTATATTGATAAAGTGTTTATCTGGTATCACATTTCCGTGCAGCCGGGGAGATAGCGGTGCCCTGTACCTGCAATCCGCTACAGCAGGGGTGAT
>JAJQFO010000038.1 GCA_021201095.1 Lachnospiraceae bacterium | reverse complement strand
GGCCGGAAAGCGGCTGCTGATCATCGCGGAGGATATTGAAGGGGAAGCATTCTCGACCGTGATTGTAAATAAGCTTCGCGGCCCCTTCCACGTGGTTGGCGTAAAGGCACCGGGCTATGGCGATAACCGCAAGGAAATGCTGCAGGATATTGCTATCCTGACGGGCGGCCAGGTGATCTCTGAGGATCTTGGTCTGGAGCTGAAGGATACCACGATGGAAATGCTGGGGCGTGCAAAATCCGTAAAGGTTCAGAAAGAGAACACCGTGATCGTGGACGGGCTCGGTGATAAAGCTGCGATTCAGGCGAGAGTTTCCCATATCCGCTCTCAGATTGAGGAAACTACATCAGATTATGACAAAGAAAAGCTTCAGGAGCGTCTGGCGAAGCTGGCAGGCGGGGTAGCGGTGATCCGTGTCGGAGCCGCGACCGAGACTGAGATGAAAGAAGCAAAGCTTCGCATGGAGGATGCGCTCGCAGCGACCAGGGCAGCTGTGGAAGAAGGCATTATCGCCGGCGGCGGCTCAGCGTACATCCATGCGTCTAAGGATGTAGAGAAGGTTGCGGAGTCACTCGAAGGGGATGAAAAGACCGGAGCGATGATTATCCTGAAAGCACTGGAAGCCCCGCTTTACTACATCGCAGAAAACGCAGGACTGGAAGGTGCTGTGATCGTGAACAAGGTTCATGAATCTGAGCCGGGGATTGGATTTGATGCCTACAAAGAAGAGTATGTAGATATGGTACAGGCAGGCATCCTTGATCCGGTGAAGGTGACAAGAAGCGCCCTGCAGAACGCGACCAGTGTAGCTTCCACTCTGCTGACCACGGAAGCAGCGGCGGGAGACATCAAGGAACCGGCACCTGCAGCACCGGCTGGCGCGGGCGATATGGACTATTAAGTCGTGTGGCTGCGAAAAACCACAGCCTTTGATAAGTGAGAAAACCGCAGAAAAGGCAAGACTCTGCGGTTTTTTCATTTATATGCGCAGAAATGTGAAAGGAGACGGCTATGATTATTGTTCCTTTTTATAATATTGTGATTGTTCCGGAAATAAATCTTTATTTTGACGGAAAATATTTTCATGAGGTAACGCAGGCAACCGGGGAACAGGGACAGACTGTAGTGTTTCTGATGCTGAAAGAGGATAAAACCCGGGAAGAAATGCGGCCGGATGATTTTTATCCGATTGGTATAACAGGTACGATTGAGGCAGTTGATAAAGAGGGAAACGTAAAGATCAAAACGGGCAGCCGCGTCAACCTCGATTCCATCGATGCAATGGATGGGACGTTTGAAGTAACGCTGAGTAAGCGGCAGGATGTGGAAGATATGTCGCCGGAAGAAGCTGCAAAGCATTTTGATAATGTGAGAACAGCATTTGTACAGAACATACAGAGCACACAGAATATGCAGTTTAGTCTGCTTGCACGCAATTATATACAGCAGTGGGATTCTCTGGGGGAAATGACTGCGACCTTGTCCTATCAGCTGACGATTTCAAACGAAGAGAAATATCAGATTCTGGCCGCCGATATATTATCGGAACGTACAGAGCGCATGGAACAGGCGATATATCAGTACATAGAGGCGGAAAAGGTAAAGAAGGAAGCGGCCGCAGCGCAGCAGAGCCAGAATGAAAAGGTTTACCGCGAGCAGGCGATTAAGAAGCAGATCGAGTTTCTGCAGAATGAACTGGATGAGATGCATCCGGAAAATATTTCTGATGTGCGGAAATTTGAAAAGAAAATTGAAGAATCCGGGATGAATGAGACAGCTCATGCCGAAGCGTTAAAAGTTCTGAACCGCATGAAGCAGGAGGGACAGGACAGCCATGAATACGGGATGCTGTATGATTATCTTGATTTTGTGACCACGCTTTCCTGGAAAAAAGAAGAAATGCAGCCGGTGGATTTGAAGGAAGCGCGAAAAATCCTTGATGCAGATCATTTTGGCCTTGAGAAGGTAAAACGCAGGATTGTGCAGCAGCTGGCGGTGATGACGCTGAATCAGAAGCAGTCCGGCTCTATTTTGCTTTTTGTCGGGGCTCCCGGTACAGGGAAAACGAGTATTGGGCAGAGTATTGCGAAGGCGCTTGGCAGGGAATATGTGCGGGTGAGCCTTGGCGGCATCCGTGATGAGGCGGAAATCCGCGGACACCGCCGCACGTACGTCGGGGCCATGCCGGGCAGAATCATGGAAGGAATCAAACGGAGTGGTGTATCGAATCCGGTGGTGGTGCTGGATGAGGTGGACAAGCTGGCAAAGGATTATGGCGGTGATCCGTCAAGCGCATTGCTGGAAGTCCTTGATCCGGAGCAGAACAGTACCTTCACAGACCACTATATGAACGTGCCGTATGATCTCTCTGACGTGCTGTTTGTCTGTACAGCAAACACTACGGATACCATTCAGGAGCCGCTGTTGAACCGCATGGAGGTCATTCAGTTTCCGGGATATACGGCTTCGGAAAAATTCCAGATCGCGAAACGGCATCTGCTGCCGAGGGCAATGGAAGAAATGGGCATTCATCAGGAAAAACTGCAGGTTTCCGATGCTGCGCTGCGCACGATCATTTCCGATTATACAATGGAGGCAGGAGTACGCGGCCTGAAGAAGCGTCTGGATACCCTTTGCCGTACAGCGGCTGTCCGTCTGGTAGAAGGGAACAGCCGGCGTATATCGGTCACACCCGGTCAGCTGCAGAAATATCTGGATATGAAACCTCTTCTGCACGACCATATGCTGGAGCAGAAACAGCCAGGCGTGGTGACCGGTCTGGCGTGGACACAGGCGGGCGGCGAGATTCTGTTTATCGAAGCTCTTTTTACCAAAGGGAAGGGAAATGTAATTATAACGGGACAGCTTGGCGACGTTATGAAAGAATCCGTGCAGATAGCGGTCAGCCTTGCGAAGAGCAGATTCCCGGAAAAAGCGGAATTATTTGAGAAAAACGATCTGCATATTCATGTCCCGTCCGGAGCCGTTCCGAAGGATGGACCGTCAGCCGGGATTACTCTGACCACTGCGATCATTTCCCTTGTAACCGGGAAAGCGGTTTCTTCAGAAATCGCGATGACGGGGGAGGTGTCCCTTCGCGGATGTGTGATGCCGATCGGAGGATTACCTGAGAAGCTCATGGCTGCGGTACGGGCAGGCATTAAGACAGTCTTTATCCCGGTGGAAAATGAGAATGACCTTGACGAGGTACCTTTGGAAGTAAAGAAAAGCCTGGAAATTATTTCGGTACACAAAGTATCAGAGGTGCTTGAAAAAACAGGCTTGTGCTGATGTACATATAAGCATCAATCATTGCCCATATTTGGGACAGTTTCAGAATAAAAAAAGAGCTTCAGCGGGGAAAAATTTATGGAATTGCTGAAGGGATTTTAAATCATGGGTTTCCTTTTCTAAAGAAAGCATGAACAAATGAGGACAGAATACAAAAATAATATTTGCCCGATCGTGACGGCAATGATATATAGCTTTTTAGTGCTTATTACATTTGCACTGATATGGAAATATCCGGCTGCTGTGGTATTGCTTGCAGTTTACCTGATCTATGGCATATTTTGTTTCGGACTTTATGGTTATGTAAAACGGAAATTTACAGGAAAGGAAAAAGCTGTAACGATTTCTGTCAGATGCATCCTTTTTGCAGCGGTTACGGATTGTTATGGACTTGCAGCGGGAGAGGACAGTTCTCTCTTTTTCGATATTCTTAGCAGTATAGATGGTATTGCGATGCTGGCCGATCTTGTGGCGAAGGTTCGGGTTATCATTGCCATATGGAAAGAAAAAGCAGGAAAGCCTGTTGCAGAAAAGAGAATTCCTGCCTTTTTCCGCAGTCCGGTGCTTTATATCACACTCTATATATTTCTGGGGG
>JAJQFO010000283.1 GCA_021201095.1 Lachnospiraceae bacterium | reverse complement strand
ATCTCCGCAGATGTGATCCACCACAATAAAGTCCTGATGGATTCCCGCATTCAGATGCGCGATCGGGTCATGAAGCCCCATGGAGTGAAACCGGCGCTTTTCGCGGTTGGGAATCAGCCCCTTCATATTTTTGAGCGCACAGGTAATCTTCGTCTGGCAGTGTCCCTTCAGCACCGGCACATTGATCAGAAAATCAAATTCCTGCACACAGCTGCACAGGTTCAGCTTAAGACCCGCGCAGTCTTTTTCAAATGAGGAATCCTTCTGCGTATCGAGAAAGCGCACACCGTATTTTTGCACTAATCTATCATAGCCGCACACCTGCACAGTATCCGAAGTCTTTTCCCCTACCCAGGAGCCCTCGGCGATTACCAGATTCCGGTAGCCGTGCTGCTGCAAATATTCAATAATCCCTGCAACAATCTCTGGATGGGTCGTCGCCCCCAAAGATGCATCCGACGCAGAAACCAGATTCGGTTTGATCCCGATACAGCAGTCCTTCCTCTCGGGAAGAAGCGCGCACAGATCCGCCTGTTCCAGAAGCTTCCCTGTCATTTCGCGGTAATCCGTACCATATAATTTCAAAATTTCATTTCGATTCATAGGATGTCCTCACCTGATATTCACAACTGTTCAGTACCTTCGCAAATGCAAGTTACTGTGCTGAATCGTTACTAATATTCTTTGTCAATATGGTCCAGCCCATACTGTCTCAGAAACTCCTCCAGCTCCCTGTCGTTTTTGATGCAGACGACCTCCTCAAATTTTCCGGTCTGCCGGTTTTTAAATCCGGCCACCCGTTCTCCATTACAAATGCTGCATTTCAGCACCGGCTTATAGACAGCCGGGTCATAGGCTTTCGAATCATGAATTTTGGAATCGCTGGTTTCCCTTTCCGAAGCTGCCTGAGATGATTGTTTCGTCTTTCGCTTCCATCCAAACATATTCTGATTCCTCCCTTCCGTATTTCTGCCTGAAATTCTATCCAGAATCATTTAACAAGCTTCAAAAACCGAGAACACCTTCTCTGCATTCAGGCGTTTCCGGCAAAATAAGGCTGTTTTCACTCTCAGATGTTTCTGATAAAAAAGGCATCCTGCAGCCGAAACCTCACAGCCGCAGATACAGTTGCAGCATCCAGGTCCCCAAAAAAGCCTCGCACGCGCAGCCCAGAATGCAAATAGCCCCCAAAGACAGCATTTCCGATAAATTTGCCGCCAATACGGGCATAAATGCTCCCTTTCTTTGATAAAAGCCCCGGTTCTCCGGCTGTCCTTTCCATTGTTCCTGCCGGCGCAGCCAGAAGACAATCTCTTTCTTCCAGAGAATGCTGTAAAAAATCCATTGTGGAAAAATACAGAAACCAAAATGGAGAACGCCTTCCATCCCGTCCCGCATTCCAAAGAGCGAAAGCAGCATTGCCCCGGACGCAGTCAGCCACCAGCCGTAACCGAGATGAAACAGCAGACCGATTGCTGTAAAGCTGCTCAACCACAAAATCAGAAGGGTGCGCAGTCTGACAGAGGTAATATAGAAAAACAGGTTTCTGAACTCTATAGAACTGTTTTCGTAGATCTGGAAACCATACAGACTGGCAAGGCTCGCGTATCTGCCGCTCCCCATATCCAGCAGACCCGGAAGTGCGCTGCCAAAAAGGAAGGCACTGGCCAGAAACAGCATTACAGGAATCATCGTCCGGTTCAGCCGTGACATATGCTCACCCCGACCGTTTCCGTGTTATCCTATTCTATGTGCAGACAGGACCGTTCATTCCATCCGCCTCTAAAAACAAACGCGAGACTGGCTGTCATTAAACATCCACCTTCGTCTCGGCCCCAGCCTCCTCTTCCGCCTCTGCTTTAAAATCTTCCATCTGCACGACATCAATCTCCGGCAGATCCTCCAGTGAGCGCATGCCGAAATGCCGCAGGAAGTCTTCGGTCGTGCCAAACAGGATGGGCCGGCCGGGTGCGTCCAGACGCCCCACTTCACGGACCAGATTATACTCGACGAGCCGGTTGACTGCATGGTCACTTTTTACGCCGCGGATTTTCTCAATTTCCACCTTCGTAACCGGCTGCTTATAGGCAATGATAGACAGGGTCTCCATTACCACATCCGTCAGTACAACCTTGCGCGGCTGTTTCGCAATGCGGATCAGATACTCATATAATTCTTTTTTGGTGCACAGCTGCCAGGCACCGTCCAGCTCAGTCAGCTCAATCCCGCGATCCTCCGCCCGATACTGATCCGCCATATGGCGCAGCAGCTTTTCTGTCGTCTCCACATCCTGCTCAATGGCCGCCGCCAGTCTGGCTGTATCCACAGAATCACCCATCGCAAAAAGAATCGCCTCAATCGCGGCCTCTGCTTTCCTTCTGTCCATCCTAAAACCCTCACATTGTACTATCACATCATACGCCAAACCAGAATTACAAAATCAGATTGCATATCAGAAGCATATGAGTCTCATCCATAATCCTGTAATCCTTGTTCACTCATAGTCGCTGATAAAATCATCCAAGTCCTCTTCCTCGGCGCTCCCGGTCCAGGAAAGGCGGATATCAGAGAAAACCTCCTGCTGCTCCACCTCCACCCGGCCCTCCTTCATCAGCTCCAGAAGGGTCAGAAAGGAGACGATTTTGAACTGCTTGCCAGGCCGCAGAGATAAGATCTCGTAAAACGTGCAGTTTTTCTTTTCAAATATGTACCGGCTGACATAGCGCATGGTCTCGCCCAGGTTGACCTCTTCCTTTTCCAGACGGCCAAACCGGCTGCGGATCGGGTCTGCCCGGTTTTCCTGACGCTTCATGATATCACGGAACACTGCATAGAGCTTCTGCAAAGAAAGATCACCGAGAAGCTCATCCAGATCGACCGGTTCCCGGTAAGATTCGACCTCCGCGGGAATCGACGATTCCTTATAATAATGTCCGGCAGAGTCTTCCATGCGCTCGCGCAGCTCGCCCGACATATATTTATACATTTTATATTCGAGAAGCTTCTGAACCAGCTCTTCGCGCGGGTCAGTCTCTTCCTCTTCCTCTGTCTCCGGGGCAGGCAGAAGCATGCGCGATTTGATATCCAGCAGCGTAGCCGCCATCACCAGAAATTCACTCATCACATCGAGCGTCTCACCGGAAAGCCCGGCCACATATTCCATATACTGGTCTGTAATCAGAGCGATGGGAATATCATAAATACTGACCTTATTTTTCTCAATCAGATGCAGAAGAAGATCCAGAGGACCCTCAAACTTGTCCAGTTTTATCGGAATTTCCATGGAATTTCCTTCCTTTTTTATGAATAAAATCCTTACGCGCCCCGTGCATCATATATCTGTACCGGCGCAAGCGCCGCAAATTTCTTCTGGTCACTTTCATACTCGCAGCGTAGCTGTGCGCCCGGCCTCGTGATTCCCTGCTGCAAGCAGCGAGAATCCCTTCGGTACACATTATACAAAATCCAGCACCACCAGCTCCGGCGGATTGTTGATACGGATATTGACGGTATGACTGCCAAGCCCCGCGCTCACGACCAGCTTCGCATCTCCTCTGGAAAAAAGCCCCCGGTCGTACTTCGGAAACAGTCGGCACTGCGGGCTGACCACCCCGCCCAGCAGAGGCAGACGGATAATCCCGCCATGCAGATGTCCGGAGAGTGTCAGATCTGCTCCCCAGGCGGCATATGCTTCGAAATGACAGGGGTTATGTGCCAGAAGAATCTGATAGGCAGCGGTATCCGGCTTTCCAAGCAGTTCCTCAATCTTCCCGGCAGTCAGCTGTGCTGAATGGAAATGTCCGTAATACTCCAGCGGCAGCTCCAGCCCCCACACGCGGATCGGCATATGCAAAATCTCCAGTGTTTCACTTGTATTCTCCAGATGATGGACTCCAACGCTGCGGATCGCAGACATGTATTTATCATAATATTCCCCAGCTGCTTCGCTGTGGTTTTCGTACGGTTCCTGAGCTTCTTCGTGCTCTTTTCTGAGGCGGCTCTCATGATTTCCATTCACATAATAAACCGGATATTTCCGGGTCAACTCATTCATCAAAGCAATCGCCGCATCCATCTGCGGCTCCCTCGTGGAGGTAAGCATGTCGCCCGCGACCAGAACCACCTCGGGGTTGATATTACGGATTTCCGAAAGCAGTCTGCCGTTATTTTCCCCATAGGACGTATTGTGAAGATCCGACAAAAGGACAGCGGAAAACGGGGCATCCGGTCGCCTGTGCCCCTCTCCCACGCGTATTCGATATTTCGTAACCTTAAAATCCGGCATTCTTCCGTTATCCTTCCATTACAATACTTGTATTCTCTGCTGCTCGCCCGGCCTTGAGATTTTCCGCTGCAAGCAGCGAAAATCTCTTCGGCTCACTTTCCCACTCGCAACTGCGTTGCTCGTTGAGCCTCAAGCTTTTCCGCTGCAAGCAGCGAAAATCTCTTCGGCTCACATTATAGCATATTCCCGGTTTTAAGCAAACAGTTTCTTTGTCCTATAATGTCCACTTTTCCCAGGCCCGATGCAGATAATCCAGATATCCCGCCCTCGGCGCATCCTCTGCCAGGACGATGGGCACACTGCCGATGATTTTTCCATCCAGTGTATACACATACTCCCCGACCTGATCGCCTTTTTCCAGCGGGGCTGCGATGTCCTCGTCCCACTCATAATAGTTTTCTATCAGGGTAAAATCCTCGCCGGTGGTGCTCAGGTAGGAAAATTCGCCGTCCGGGCAGACCGTAAATTTCTCCTGAATGGTCCCTTTTATGGAAATCTGTGTCGGTGCGGGCGGATCCTCATCATAATATATGGAGCAGCTCGCAAACCCATAATTCAGCAGCTGCGCCGCTTCGGCGAAACGAGTTTTTGTATCCGGCGCGGTCAGGACGACGCTGATCAGACGGATGCCGTCCCTTTGCGCCGTCGCGCTCAGGCAGTATTTTGCATAGCTGGTACTGCCCGTCTTCAAGCCATCGCAGCCATCGTACGCGCGCAGCAGTTTGTTGGTATTCGACAAAGTAAAAACACTGCTCCCCTGTGCAGTCTCATGTGTGATGTCCTCCATCCAGATTTCCGAATACTCCGTCACCTCCGGATAACGATATAAAAGCTCCCGCGACATGATCGCCACATCCCGCGCCGAGATATAATGTTCTGTGGACTCCGTAAGGCCGCAGCAGTCCACAAAATGCGTATTCTCCATCCCAAGCTCCGCGGCCTTTTCATTCATGCGCTCCACAAAGGCTTCCTCGGTACCGGAAATTGCCTCCGCCATCGTCACTGCCGCGTCATTTCCGGAAGCGATGAGGATGCACTTCAGCAAAGTTTTCACCGTCTGGACCTCCCCAGTCTCCAGATAAACCTGCGAACCGCCCATAGATTTCGCATACGCGCTCGTCGTGACCTCATCCGTCAGAGCCAGCTCTCCCTTCTCAATCGCCTCAAAAATCAGAAGTACCGTCATGATTTTGGTCACACTGGCCGGGTGGACGCCTTCATCTGCACCTTTTTCATAGAGAACCGTCCCCGTTGAAACCTCCATCACGACTGCATGCGGCGTCTCGATCTCCAGATCAGCCGCCTGAACAACCATCATGGAACATTCAGGACCATGCAGCAGGCTCAGAGTAAGAGCAGCAATAAGAAACCAGATCCGTATTTTTTTCATGGCGACATGCTCAGCTTTTCCACAAACTCTTACTCTAAATATATGATTCCGTTTACTGGAAAATAACCTGAGCCACATTTTTTTCAGGCGCTGCTTTCCAGGCAATGATTCGTTATGAGTTCATGGGCGGTTGCTATCAAAATGATCCAGACAGTTTTTTATTTGTTATGCTTCTGAATAATTTGCAACAGTGCGATTCCCCCACAAATCACAACTCGATTTTTTCCAGAAAAAGCAGTTGACGAAAGCCGATTTTATGGTATACTAATACCAGTGCAATCGAAAAATTTCCAGACAGTTGTGTCTTGCACAATCTACAGCTGGAGGGAGGTTAGGTGTGAGACAATGTCAAATGTCATCGTAAAAGAAAACGAATCACTGGACAGTGCCCTGCGTCGTTTCAAGAGAAACTGCGCGAAGGCAGGCATTCAGCAGGAGATTCGCAAAAGAGAGCATTATGAAAAGCCGAGCGTAAGACGTAAGAAAAAATCTGAAGCCGCTCGCAAAAGAAAGTACAATTAAGTACAGGCAATTCGGGCTATTATCATTTTGGTACTGCCTGAGTTGACAAGCTTTGACAGATGTGAAAGCAAAATCCCCGACTGATTCTCAGCCGGGGATTTTTATGCACGGGATCGGGGAAAATATTTTGCGGCTAAAGCCGCACCCGGCTCGAGCGGCTAGCAGGGAAAATTCTCCCTACTCGATTCTTCTTTTCTCCCAGTCGCGCAGTCCAAGTCTCTGGCGGGCCTTTGCTTCCTCCAGAGTGATTTTTTCCGGATCGTCTTTTAAGTATTCCTGAAGCTCCTCCAGTCCCTCTCCGGTAGCATTATTAATACAGAAAATCCGCTCACAGTTGCAGTTTTCCAGCCACTGCCGCACCATGGGTATGTTGGCGTAGGGAGAATCGACCTTCGTGATAATCCCGATGAGCGGCCGGTTGAGAAAAGCGTTGCAATTACAGGTAAAAATCGTAAAAGGCTCATCGGCCGCGCATACAATTGCCACGACATCCGCCTCAAAAGAAAAGCACGCCAGTCCGACGCCGACCTGTTTGGACTCGGCGTACTCTCCCGGCGTGTCAATCATATCGTCGCCCGTATAGGTATACTGTGTTTTCTGGTAATGAAGCTTTTCTCCCTTCATCACCTGAGTCAGCGAGGTCTTTCCCGCCTCACTTCTCCCCATCAGGAACATTTTTTTCATATGAAAAAGCCTCGTTTCATTTAGCTTTCCGTGATTTCACAGACAGGAAAGTGCAGCTCATCCCGGAAAAAGGTAATCACCGCCTCGATGGAGGAGCGCACCTCATCGTGCCGCCCGGTCAGAATCAGTGCTCCGTTAAAACGGTCCAGAAAACCGATCTCCACATCACCATTTTTGATCGCAATGTCCGCCGCAACAACAACGGCCTCCCACGGCGTAAAATTCATAAATCCAAGGGTTTCTCCGGTATGATCCTCCCCCTCGTGCACTCCGATGTGCAGCCCAAGAGTCTGGTAAACCTCCCTTTTTGAGGTACCGATCAGATGCGCCAGGCTCACCTCAGTGCTTGGAACACGCACACGCACGAGCCGCAGCGGCTCACCCGGCTTTTTACTGTCATAGTCCTGAAAGATTTTGCGGAGAAACTCTTCTCT
This sequence comes from Lachnospiraceae bacterium, assembly GCA_021201095.1. Lineage (GTDB taxonomy): Bacteria > Bacillota > Clostridia > Lachnospirales > Lachnospiraceae > Choladousia. The sequence continues at coordinate 11,152 of JAJQFO010000283.1, read as the reverse complement.
GGTAAGTCTCTGATTCATCGATGCATCTCCATTTCGCCAACAGCTGACTGCTCACTGACTACTATCTTTTCGTCAGCGGACACACAACATAGTGCAGCTCGTCCCTGAAATAGCGAAGAACTTCGGTGAGCGCGCTCGTGACATCCGAAATATCTCCCGATACGATCAATGTGCCGGTAAAACGGTCCGCAAAGCCCAGATAGACATCTCCGCTTTTTACTGCGATGTCGGAAGCAATCACAGCCGACTCCGGCGGCGTCATATTCATAATGCCGATCGCGGAGGAACGGTAATCAATCGCCGGATTCATCCCCAGCTTCTGATAAATAATCGGAGCGGGGCCTCCCATCACATGCGCAAGGGTAATCTCCTTGCCGGCAACTGTCTCCTGAACGATCCGGATCTGATCCTTTCTGTTATCCATGTGAATCCCTCATTTCTTTCACGTAAAGTTCTGATTGTTTTATTCTATCATAGATATCGCAGCTTGAAAAGCCCTTTTTTTGATTGTTTTTGTGTTTTTCTTTTGGATTTTCCGTCTGTTTGCGTTGTTTTCACTCGTTTCTTCTTGTTGTTTTTGTTATTGTTTGACATTGGTTTGCTATCGCTTGTTTCTTTCTGTATTGGCAGCCTGATTAAAATCAATCGCTAATCATGTCATTAGAAAAACCGGCACGCTGCTGCAGATTCCTCATGGCTCCGGCTATCAGGCTCGTTGCTTCGCGGGAATATACAAAATCTGGAATTCATAAATCTTTTTTTCCGGCACACACTATTATCATCGAAATCGTTTTATCTGTTTCAAATTTCGTAACTGTTCAGTACCTTCACAGTTACGAGGGGAAAGCCCATTTAAAATTGCTGCGCGATGGGGCTTATCCCGCACGAAGTGTGGGATGCCACCCGGCGAGGGCTTTCCCCCACATGCTATATGTTTTCATACGGTCTTCGCAGCAAGTGCGAAGACCTGTTCTGAACAGATACCAAATTTCTAATCATCTGCTGCCGGAAAGGGGGATATTGAGCTATGAAAAATCGTTTTATCCGCTGTGGGATGTACGGCTGGTGCATGGAGGTGCTCTGGACTGGTCTGCACTCTCTGCTGAACAGAGATCCGAAGCTGATGGGATTTTCCTCGCTGCGCATGTTTCCCATCTACGGCATGGCCTCCCTGATTGCTCCATTTTCTCATGTGCTGAAAAAATTCAATACCATCACAAGGGGACTCATCTATATGGTCTGCATTTTCACTGTCGAGTTTGTCTCCGGCAGCTGGCTGAAAAAACGAGGACGATGTCCCTGGGATTACAGTGACTCGCCCTGGCAGGTCAATGGTGTGATCCGGCTCGATTATGCGCCGATCTGGTTCCTGACCGGTCTTTTCTTCGAGAAAACCGGAAAAAGTCAACCATAACTGAAAGAAGCGAAAAACAAAAAGAGACGCCCACCGCGCGCCAGCGCCATGAGCGTCGTAAAATTCAGCCAGATATTTGTTCTGTCAAGGCTTTACTACAATATTCACAATTTTCTTCGGCACATAGATTTCCTTGACCACGGTACCGGTAAGCTTTGCCCCGAGTGCTTCCTTCCCTTTCGCGATCGCGTCATCCTTTGAGATGTCGACCGGAATGGAGATAACTGCCTTGGTCTTGCCGTTGATCTGCACCGGAATCTCGATCTCATCGTCCTTCATCGCTTCCTCGTCTGCCTTCGGCCATGTGGTGTGGAAGACGGAATCGGTATGCCCGTACATCTCCCAGAGCTCCTCGGTGATGTGCGGAGCGAACGGAGCGAGCAGGGTGATAAAGGTCTCGATGGTCTCTTTGTCGATGCCGCCGCTCTTTCTGGAGATCTCAATCAGCTTGTTGTTGTATTCCATGAATCCGGAAATCACGGTGTTCAGGCTGAAGCTTTCCAGACGCTGCGTGATGTCATATACCAGCTTGTGACGAATCTTGACCATCTCGGCTGTCTCCGGCACATTGGCTTCCAGGCTGTCGCAGGAGAGCTTCCAGAAACGGTTCAGGAAACGGTATACGCCGTCGATACCGCGGTCGTCCCACTCGGCATCGAGCTCAGGCGGTCCCACGAACAGCTCGTACATACGCAGAGAGTCGCAGCCGTAGTCGCGCACCAGATCATCCGGGGAAACCACGTTGCCCTTGGATTTGCTCATCTTGATGCCGTTTTTGCCGGTAATCATGCCCTGATTGAACAGCTTCTGGAACGGCTCGTCAAAGTCGATCACACCGATGTCGCACAGGAACTTGGTGTAAAAACGGGAATACAGAAGGTGCAGCACTGCATGCTCTACGCCGCCGATGTACATGTCCACCGGCAGGTATTTGTCTGCTTTCTCTCTGGATACCAGCTCTTTGTCATTTTTATTATCCACATAGCGCAGGAAGTACCACGAGGAACCGGCCCACTGGGGCATGGTGTTGGTCTCGCGCTTCGCGTCCGCGCCGCAGACCGGACATTTGCAGTTGACCCACTCGTCAATCGCAGCCAGCGGCGATTCGCCCGTGCCGGTCGGCTCATAGGATTCGACCTCAGGCAGGCGCAGCGGAAGCTCCTCTTCCGGCACCGGGACATTGCCGCAGTGCGGACAGTGGATGATCGGAATCGGCTCGCCCCAGTAGCGCTGACGGGAGAATACCCAGTCGCGCAGCTTATAATTTACCGTCGCGCGGCCGATGCCCATCTTTTCGATGATGTGCGGCGCTTCTTTTTTGAGAACGGCGGACTCCATGCCGTTCCAGTCGCCGGAATTGATCATCGTGCCGGATGCCGCCGTGTAGGCTTCCGTCATGTTTTCGATCTCCTGGCCGTCCTTTGCGATGACCTGAATGATCGGGATGTTAAACTTCGTCGCGAATTCAAAGTCGCGGTCATCATGAGCCGGTACGCACATGATGGCGCCGGTACCATAATCCGCCAGTACGTAATCCGAAAGCCAGATCGGAATCTTTTTGCCATTCAGCGGGTTGATCGCGTAGGAACCGGTAAAGACGCCGGTCTTTTCTTTATCCTGCATACGGTCGACGTTGGAACGCATGGAAGAATCGAAAATGTACTGCTCCACGGCCTCCTTTGTCTCCGGTGTCGCCAGCGAGGCGGCAAGCGCATGCTCCGGGGCAAGTACCATAAAGGTCGCGCCGTGCAGGGTATCCGGACGGGTGGTGTAAACGGTAATCTTCTCGTCACGGCCATCAACTGGGAACTCTACCTCGGCGCCGTAGGATTTGCCGATCCAGTCAGTCTGCATTTTCTTAACCTTCTCCGGCCAGTCCAGCTTGTCCAGATCGTTCAGCAGACGATCCGCGTATTTCGTGATACGCAGCATCCACTGGCGCATGTTCTTCTTCGTCACCGGGGAGCCGCAGCGCTCGCAGCAGCCGTTGACGACTTCCTCATTCGCCAGACCAGTCTTGCAGGACGGACACCAGTTGATCGGGAATTCCTTCTCATAGGCAAGGCCATTTTTGAACATCTGCACAAAAATCCACTGCGTCCACTTGTAGAATTCCGGATCCGTCGTGTTCACCTCACGGTCCCAGTCATAGATCGCCGAGATATCGTTGATCTGCTTTTTGATATTCTTGACATTCTCTGCAGTCGAGATTGCCGGATGGATGTGTTTTTTGATCGCGTAATTTTCCGCCGGCAGACCAAATGCGTCCCATCCCATCGGATGGATCAGGTAATAGCCCTGCATCAGCTTGTATCTGCTCCAGACATCGGAAATCACGTATCCTCTCCAGTGGCCTACATGAAGGCCGTTGCCGGACGGATAGGGAAACATGTCCAGACAGTAATATTTCGGCTTCTTGCCATCGTCCACATTCACCGGGTGCTCTTCCCAGTGTTTTCTCCATTTCTGCTCGATGGCTCTGTGATTATACGGTGCTGCCATTTTCTTTTCACTCCTCCATTGCTTTGCACCGGATGCGGGGCCGCGCCGGCAGCCGTTTATCAGAATCCGTGTGCACAGGATTAATTCTTTTTGTCCATTGGCTATTCTATGACAGAGAGAAGGCGTTTGTCAAGGAATTTGTGGTATTTACAGCAAAGCTGGAGGCTATATATTTCACTTCAGCACCAGGAAGGACTGCGGAGCCAGTGTAATCGTCCCATTCTCCGCCTGCCCTTCTCCAATGGCGAAACGAACCTTTCTCTCTCCGGCGTCAACCGGAGCGCTCACGCTCTCGCCGGACGGATTCATCGCGACCAGAAGTGCTCCCCTGCGGTAAACGAAAGGCAGTTCTCCCTTTTTCGCATAAACCACCTCAAAGTCCGCGTCCGCCTGCAGATCTTCCTCCTCGTGCCTCAGGGTCAGCAGCGCTTTGACCGTATTGAGCAGAGAGTTTTCATCTGCTTCCTGTGCCGCGACGTTGGGCGCATCTTTGGAAGGATCTACCGGCAAATACAGCGCATCTGCCGGGCAAGTGGAAAATCCGGCGTTTTTCTGCGCGTTCCACTGCATCGGTGTGCGGGAGCCGGTGCGGGCGTAGCCGCCCTCCTTTGTCGGCACCTCCAGATAACGCATGCCGATCTCGTCTCCATAATAAAGATAAGGCACGCCAGGCATCGTAAAAAGAAACGCATAGGTCATTTTCAGCTCCTGCTCATCCAGGCTGTATCTGGGGCGCCGGGTATCGTGGTTGCAGGTCAGCAGACAGTAATAGCCCTCCCCCTTCGAGGCGGTGTAGCCCTGCAGATAATCCTCCAGGAAGCGGGTAATATCACCCTTCCCATCCTTTTTGAAAAAGCTGTGATCCCCGCCGGGTGTCTCGTAATCACGCATCAGCGAGCTGTAGCCATTTCCCGCCCAGTTCAGGAAAAAATCCATGTGGAAGCCGCCTGCGGTAATAGACTGCCGGGGGCAGTTCCACTCAGAAACAAAAGCCGCCTCCGGGTATTCCTCATCAAGCATCTGCCGCACGTCCCACCAGACGGCGCTGGTGCCGGATTTGTTTTCATCGTCATTTTTCACCAGAGAATCCGCCATGTCCACACGGAACCCGTCGCATCCATGATCCAGCCAGAAGCGCATCACATCCTTCATGGCCTCTCTGGTCGCGATGCAGTCCGGATGGTCCATCGGCAGCTGCCAGTCCTCTTCTGGTTTCAAAAAGCCATAATTCAGAGCAGGCTGTGATTTAAAAAAGTTCAGCACGTAGACACCGTTCCGCTCCGCTTCTCCGCCGATGTACAAAAATCCCTTTGCCGGCTGAAAGCAGTTGTTCGTCCAGATATAGCGGTTCGAATACTCATTTTTCTCTTCCTTACTGCTCTTTAAAAACCACTCGTGCTCCTCCGAGGTATGTCCCGGCACCAGATCCAGCAGCACGTGCATCCCACGCCTGTGCGCTTCCCCGAAGAGCCGGTAGAGATCGCTGTTTGTCCCATAGCGGGGCGCTACCTTTTTGTAGTCTCTCACATCATAGCCCGCATCCTTAAATGGCGAGTCATAGCAGGGATTAATCCACAGGGCATTGCAGCCCAGGCCCTTAATGTAATCCAGCTTTTCAATGATGCCGTTCAGATCCCCGATCCCGTCTCCGTTGGTGTCATAAAATGACTGCGGGTAAATTTCATAGAAAACTGCGTCCTTCAACCACTTTGGCATTTGTTGATCCTCCTTAAAATGATTTTCATAGAATGATTCTCTTAAAATAATTCTTAAAATAATTCTTAAATCTACCTCTAAAAGGCTGGCGTTTATGCTGATACTATACTATAATAAATCAGCAATTTCTTGCAAAATACTACCGAATACTAACACAATTCTGTGAAATGCTCCTGTTATATCATCAACAGGAGCAGGGAGGATCTATGGAGAGAAATACACCCGATTTTCAAGAAAAAACCAGCCATGGCGACGCACTTCTTCCCGTGAGTTACCACCACTGCCACATACCGGAGCATTTCCGCACACTCTCCCTGCACTGGCATGAGGAAATGGAAATCTCTTATATTGAAGAAGGCAGCGCTCTCTATACAATTAATTTTGAACCTGTCCAGGTACACAAGGGAGATCTGCTCTTCATTTCTCCCCATGCCCTGCATGGAGCAGATGAGCGGCAGGGATATTCCATGTCCTCTCAGAGTCTGGTATTTCATCTGGACTTCCTTGGCTGCATGGTTCCGGACATCTGCACCGTAAAATATCTGAATCCGCTTCTGGCCGGGAAGCGCCGCTTCACCCCGGTGATTCAACCTGAACATCCAGGCTATGCGCAGATGAAGGACTGCTTTCTGGAAGCATGCCGGATCTTCCAGGAGGAAGCCGCCTTCTATGAGCTGCGGCTGAAGGCACTCCTGATGGATTTGCTCGCCGACCTCTATGCCTGCGGCTGTGTGGAAAATACAAACCGGGAGGACGGCAGTCTGCACGCAGAAGAACAGCTAAAGGAAATCCTGACTTACATCCAGGAGCATTACGCGGAGAGTCTTTCCATTCGAGAGCTTGCCGCAGTCTGCCACTTCAGCGACACCCATTTTATGAATTTTTTCCGCAAATATACCGGCACGACCTGCATCGAGTATCTGAACCGCTACCGTCTTACAAAGGCGGCATCCGCATTGGAGGAAACGGATTCTCCTGTGATGGACATTGCACTTGAAAACGGTTTCCGCAACATTTCTTATTTTAATAAGCTGTTTAAAAATCAATTCGGACTGACGCCCCGGGAATACAGAAAAAAGCAGCCAGATAACTGACTGCTTTTTCGCACAATATCTTCAAAATAGTTTACGATTATTTCGATCCCCTGCCGGTAAACACGACCAGCACCGTCTTAATCAGAATTTTCAGATCCAGACTTAGGCTCCAGTTTTGTATGTACTGTGTATCGAGCTTTACGGCTTCCTCAAAATCGTCAATATCGCTGCGCCCGCTCACCTGCCAGAGGCCTGTGATCCCGGGCTTGATAGCCAGTCTGGCCCGATGGTACATGTTGTATTCGGATACCTCCTCGGTTGTCGGCGGCCGGGTGCCTACCAGAGACATCTCTCCTTTAAGTACATTCCAAAACTGCGGAAATTCATCGATGCTGGTTTTGCGGATAAAATGTCCCAGACCATGCCGGGTGCCGTCCGGTCCGCTGCCGATAATCCGCGGGTCATTTTCAAGCTTGAACATCAGACCCTTCATTTCATTTTTTTCCATCAGCTCCGCCTTGCGCTTCTCTGCATCCTGATACATGCTGCGGAACTTATAGATCTTAAATATTCTGCCGTTTTTCCCCACTCGCTCCTGGGAGAAAAAGATCGGCCCCGGGTCAGAGATGTAGATCGCCGGTGCAATAAAGATGAACAAAAGCCCGGTAAACAGCATTCCCACAAGGCCTCCGATAATATCGAGCATCCGCTTGAAAAATGCTTGTCCGATGGTAATCAGCTTCAAATAGCTAGTCATCACTGTCAGCCCAGCCAAGTCCTCCTCATAACGCGCTTCCGCAAGCTCATCAGAGGCGGTGACCTCCAGATGAAGTGTAATGCCGGTGAGGCTGCACTGACGTATCAGATCCGACGGCAGCTTAATCCCGGACGGCACACTGAAAAGGATTTCGTCGATCGCTGTTTTTAACAGGTAATCGATCAGGGTATCTGTGGTAGCTACGACCGGTACGCCGCTGATGGTTTTCCCCTGCCAGGAATCTTTCCCGGCTGATAAGCCCATTTTCTCTTGTCCGGGATCTGCAGTTCCCGACAGGATTGCTTTCTCCCGGCCAGGCGCTGTCACACTCGTCACAGCAGCTTCCTTCCGTCCGGATGTTTTTTCAGCCGTCGCGGCAGCCTCCTCCTGTCCAGATGTTTCAGCTGCTGCCGCAGTTGCTCTTTCCGGCGTCGTTCCTGCTGTTTTGGAGACCGCTTCGTTTTTCTGACAGACATCCTCGCTGATCAGCGCAATCCCCTTTACAGTGAAATCCAGCATCTGATCCTGAAATTGCTGCAGGACACGCTCCGCGCCCGCCTGATCCGAGACCAGTAAAAGGAGCCGCGGATTTTTGGCGAGACGGTTACGGATAAACAGCTTCCACAAGGTTCGCTCAAACCAGATCACAAGCAGAGATATCACTGCCGTATAGGCAACTACCATGCGGGACATGGCATCACTGACCTTCATAAAGAACAGCAGAACCAGCATGACCGCAATCACCAGCGCCACATGCTTGACCACCGCAATGAATTCTTTTAAATAGCCTCTCCGCAGGATTCCCTTATATGCGCTGTCAAATATGGACACGCAAATATGTACAAGCACAATGATAATAAGGATACTCCGGACGGTCTGATCGGTCCAGATCATCCAGCTGTCTAAATGAATAAAATAAGCCAGCCAGAATGAAATAAGAAACGATATGAGATCCAGAATCATAAAATCAATATGTTTGATGATGCTGCTAGGACTCTTTTGGTACATAGCTCGTAAACTACCCTCCCAGACTTCCAAAATGCCATTACAATAGTTGGAAGTCAATTATCACTTAATTGTCGTTTTCCGTTCCTCTTTTTTTCTTAATTGCTTCTTCAATAATGATTTCGCAGAGATCTCCAAACGAAACTCCGGCTGCCTCAGCTTCCTGGGGTAAAAGGCTTGTCGGTGTCATGCCAGGCAGCGTATTGATTTCTATAAACCAGATTTTGCCGTTTCCATCGATGATAAAATCTGCGCGGGCATAGGTGCGCAGCGACAGTACGTCTGCCACCCGCAGAAGCATTTCTCCCATCTCTTTTTCCTGAGACGGAAGGATGGATGCCGGAGTCTGCTCAAAGGCAAGCCCCTTCTGGTATTTGTTTTCGTAATTATAAAACTCCTTGTTGACAATGATTTCAATCGACGGCAGAGCTTTTCCGTTCAGGAAACTCATCTGAATCTCCCGTCCGTCGATGTACTGTTCAAAGATGAGACGGCGCCCAATGTTTTGCTCCAGGGCATCCTGCAGCTCATCTGTGTTCCTGACGATGTACACGCCGATGGAGGAACCCCCATTCGGAATCTTTACGACAACAGGGAGCTGTACTTCTCTTATTGCCGCCTCAATCGATTCTTTGCCTGTGATATCGCGCATTTCCCATGCGGGGACTGCCACGCCGGCTTCCTTTGCCAGGATTTTGGTCAGATGCTTATCCATGGCGATGCCGCTGCCGAGATAGTCTGAGCCGGTATAATGCACACCCATGAGATCAAGTGCCGCCTGAATGCGGCCATCCTCTCCGCTGCCTCCGTGAAGGGCCAGAAATACAACGTCTGCCTCGCGGGCCAGGCGCAGGACATTCGGACCAATCAGGCGGTTCCGGCATTCCGGATGAGCTGCTTTGAGCGCTTTTAAATCTGGTACGTCAGTGGAAATCGCTTTCCAGTCCTCACAGATTTCCGTTTGACAAAGCTTCTGGAGATCCGCATCCGCATCGTCTACGCCGATATAAGAATCAATCAGCGCCGCCTGATGTCCTTTTGCACGAAGGGCACCGGCTATCATGGCACCGGAGCTTAATGAAACATTCCGCTCGGGGCTGTATCCCCCGGCGAGGACAAGGATATTCATGAAAATAGCCTCCCTGTACAATCTGGTTTCTACGTCTTAAATCCTTTAGCCGAAGTCCGTCCGGTTGACGGCCGCGTCCTTCGTCTATGATCCATAGTTTCGTATTCAATCATCCATACAACCATATGAATACAGGACAATAGCTGTTTCATATAGTGTCTGCGAAATACTGGTTACACTTCCCTGCGGTAGATAATGTCCTCCCGCGCAGGTCCATTGGAAACCATGGTGATCGGGAAGCCCAGCTGTTTTTCAATAAATTCGATGTAATTGCGGCAATTTTCGGGCCGCTCCTCATAGGTACGGATGCCGCGGATGTCGCATTTCCATCCAGGCAGCGTCTCTAATACCGGCTTTGCCTTATTCAGCTGTACAGTAGTCGGGAAGTCGGTGGTCACCTGTCCGTCGATCTCATAGGCAACACAGACAGGAATCTCATCGAGATAGCCAAGGGCATCAAGCACCGTAAAAGCAACCTCTGTCGCGCCCTGCATCCGGCAGCCGTAGCGGGATGCCACGCAGTCAAACCAGCCCATTCTCCTTGGACGGCCGGTAGTCGCTCCGTACTCGCCGCCATCCCCGCCGTGCTCGCGGAGCTGATGCGCTTCTTCGCCAAAGATTTCACTGACAAACGCTCCCGCGCCGACTGCGCTGGAGTAAGCCTTGCTGACCGCCACAACACGCTTGATTTCATAAGGAGGCACACCGGCGCCGACTGCACCGTAGCCTGCCAGTGTCGAAGAGGAGGTCACCATCGGATAAATGCCGTGATCCGGATCCTTGAGGGTACCCAGCTGTCCCTCAAGCAGGACGGTTTTTCCCTCCTTCAAAGCGTTTGCCAGGAAGGTGCTGGTGTCTGCAACAAAAGGACTGATGGTCTCGCGGTAGCCATGCAGCTCCTCAAGGAGTGCTTCCGGCTCAAGGAGAGGCTTATGATAGAGATGCTCCAGCAGCGGATTTTTCAGATCGCAGATACGCTGTACCTTCTCTTTGAGGGTATCCTCGTCAAAAAGCTCGCTCACCTGGAAGCCGACCTTCGCAAATTTATCAGAATAGAAAGGCGCGATGCCGGACTTGGTAGATCCGAAGGATTTGCCGCCGAGCCGTTCTTCCTCATACTGATCAAACAGAATATGGTAGGACATCACGATCTGCGCACGGTCTGATACCAGAATATGCGGCATCGGCACCCCGCGCCCCACAAGGTTTTTGATTTCCTTATCCAGAAGCGGGATGTTCAGAGCTACGCCGTTGCCGATGATGCTGGTCGTATGGTCATAAAGCACGCCGGACGGCAGAGTATGCAGTGCAAATTTACCGTAACGGTTGATGATGGTATGTCCGGCATTTGCCCCTCCCTGAAAGCGCACGATGACATCCGCCTTTTGGGCCAGCATATCCGTAATTTTTCCTTTTCCTTCGTCTCCCCAGTTTGCTCCAACTATCGCCTGTACCATAATTTTCCGCCTTTCCTGAAAACAATTCCCTCACAGGGAAATGTCATTTCTATTTTCCCTTTTGAACATTAGCCGGTACAGCCTTTTTTCTGATTTTATCTGATTTTCATCTGTAATTTCATACACGGCAGCTGCGAC
>JAJQFO010000136.1 GCA_021201095.1 Lachnospiraceae bacterium | reverse complement strand
CACTTGTTTCATTCATGTTGGTGCCGCGCAAGGCGGGGCATGGGGATTTGGTTACCTTGTATTGCGACAATGCCTGTTTAGTAAATTTGGATATAAGCAATAATCCTGTTTTGACGTATTTAAGATGTGACCAGCAGGATAGTTCAGCATATGCTGTCAGAAAAAATGGAAAATGGTATATTTCTGTCGACGATCTTTTCGGAGCTGATTTTGCTGATAATGTGACTTTAACAACCTCGGGATCTGCAATAGAAAATGGCTATGTAACTATAAGTAGCGCGGATATCCCTAAAACATTGCAATATAATTATTCCGTAAAAGGAACGAAGGTAAGCGCGACTATGGATATAACGGTCAGCCTTACGACCTCCGTGGCATTAGATGAAGACAACTTTCCGGATGTTTCATTTAGAACTTTGCTTTCGGAAGGTTTCGATACTGATTTAGATGGCATACTAAGTTATGAGGAACTGGGAGATGTCACTACTTTATCATTGACCAACAAAGGGATATCGGATTTAAGCGGGATTGAATATCTTACTTCATTGACATCGATAGATTGTTCTTCAAATAATCTGTCTTATTTAGATGTAAGCAGTAATACCAAGCTGAAGACTTTAACTTGCGGCTCTCAGGCAATTTACGCTGATGCTATGCTGTTGGATGGGAAGTGGTGTGTTAGTCTCGAGAGTATAGATGTTGATATAGAACCGGATAATGTTATTGCTGTAGGTAATTCAACAGTATCTGATGGATACATTATCTTGAATGATTCTGCTGTTCCAACATCGCTAAGTTATAATTATTCGGTCATAAATAAATATGTCAGCAGTACGATGGCAGTTGCTGTGACAATCGTGCATGCGTATACATATGCAGATAACGGGGATGGTACGCATTCAGTAAAATGTGTAAATTGCGATTATAGTTCAAATGAAGATCATTCATTTGCTGATAATATTTGTAGTTTATGTGGAACAAATTATTTTACAGATATTTCTACATGTGATATTACAATAGTTCCTACCAGCTATGTATATGATGGAACCGCAAAAGTCCCGGTTGTAACTGTAGTAAACTCCGGGAATCAATTAGTGGAAAATACCGACTACAAAGTTACGTATAGTAAGAATACGAATGTAGGAACTGCTTCAGTTTTAATTAAGGGAATCGGAAAATATTCTGGCTCTGTTACGAAAAACTTCTCAATCACAAAAGCAAGTCAGACGATAACAGCGAAAGCAGGATCTTCTTCTATTGTAGCTGGAAAAACAACGACGATTACTGCTAGCGGGAAGGGGACGCTCTCTTATACTTCGAGTAATACGTCTATTGCGACAGTTAACAGTAAAGGTAAGGTAACTGCCCTGAAGCCGGGGACGGTGACCATTACAGTGAAAGCAGCTGGAAACAGTTCTTATAAAGCCGCAAGCAAGACAGTAAAAATCAAGGTTATCTTAAGCACAGGGAAAATTTCCAGCCTGACTAACACATCTAAAGGGATAAAGATTAAATGGGGTAAAGTAACAGGTGCTTCGGGCTATTATATTTACCGTAAAACAAGTTCGGGGAAATACAGTAAGATTAAAACAATCACGAGCGGTTCAACTGTAAGCTACACGGATACTGAGGTAAAGAGTAAAAATGGAACAATATATACCTATAAGGTAGTGCCTTATTCCGGAAGCACGAAAGGCTCTTTTACCGAGAAGACTACAGTGCGCCTGACTTCGGTGACGCTTTCCAGTGTGAAAAATTCTTCCTCAAAGAAAGCAACTGTGAAGTGGAATAAGACCACGAAGGTGAGTGGTTATCAGATACAGTATTCTACAAGTAAGACTTTCACAAGTGGAAATAAGACAACGAAAGTGTCGGGCGCGTCAAAGACCAGCGTAAAACTGTCTGGACTGAAGAAAGGCAAGACCTATTATGTGCGGATTCGAACATATAAGACGGTGAATGGAAAGGCTTATTATTCTGCTTGGAGTAGTAAAAAAACTGTGAAAATTGCAAAATAGAGTTTGGACAGCAACGATTGTACCACTGGAGGCACTGCATGAAGAATGGTCTGACCATAATCAAAGGAAAAGAAACAGATGACTTGACTAATTATGCTGCTGAAGGCGGGGAATGAAGCTTTATGGGAAATTTCAGAGGAAAGGATGTCTTATGATTTATGAAACAACAGGACCTGTCGGCATTTCAAGTGCTATTATTTGTTTACTGATTTTATGGATCTTGTTTCGATCAGAAAAAAAGAAGAAGCGGAAATTGGAAGAACAAAGGCATCGCGAAAATCTGGAAACTTCCAGAAAAGCAAAAGAAACAGCAAAACAAATGGAAGAAGAGAAGAGAAAAAGAAAAGAAAGAGAAAAAGAGATCGAAGCAGAAATTAGAACCGTAGAAACCTATCTTACTGACGAGCAGAATGAAAAAAGGGTTTTCTGCACAGAAAAAAGTGGAGATTTTGCAATTTCCGGAAATGCGATTTATATGCTGCATCAGGTTGGCGTTGAAAGGCAGGAAATACTTGATTTGCTTGGAAACGGAAGCAAGAAGCATTACGATGTCTTCTCTATGAACAAGCAAGATCAGGAAAGAATGGAATATTGCAAGAAATGGCTTGGTGTTGGCGAAGCAGAGGTTTATGCGATTGGCATAGAGATTTACTGGGAGTATCTTACGCAGTGAAACAATAATTGGCATAGGGTTATTATAGCCCTTAGTTCTTTGAACAGAGTAGATAGGAGAAGGAAAGATTATGAAAGCTTTATTTATCGGAGGAACAGGCGTGATCAGCAAAGCGATTTCCAGGAGGCTTCTTCTTGATGGGCATGAGCTGTGGCTGATTAACCGCGGGAATCGTATGGATGGTTTGCCGGAAGGAGCGCATCTGATTCAGGCGGATATTAATGATGAAGCGAATGTTGCCGGGCTGCTCGGCGACCAGACCTTTGATGTGGTAGCAGATTTTATCGCCTTTGTCCCGGAACAGCTGGAGCGTGACCACAGGCTGTTTGCCGGAAGGACAAAGCAGTTTATTCCTGCGAAGCAACGAGCCAAGTAGCCGTGCTTGCACGGATATTTGGCGACTGCCGCGAGGGTCAAATACCCCGATGCTTGCATCGAGGTATTTGACTTACATCAGTTCCGCGTCCGCGTATCAGAAACCGCTTTCGGATTTCCGCATCAGTGAGGGGACACCGCTGGCCAACCCGTACTGGCAGTATTCGCGTGACAAGATCCGGGGCGAGGAGCTCTTAATGCGGTATTACTGTGAAGAAGGATTTCCGGTAACGATTGTGAGACCGAGCCATACCTATAATGAGGAGAAAATCCCGGTATGTGTCCATGGCTCAGAGGGATTCTGGCAGGTGATTAAAAGGATGATCGATGGAAAGCCGGTCATTATTCCGGGAGACGGCTCATCCCTGTGGACTTTGACATGGAACGACGATTTTGCAAAGGGATTTATCGGTTTGATGGGAAATATCCATGCGATTGGCGAAGCTGTACAGATTACAGGCGATGAGGTGCTGACCTGGAACCAGATTTACCGGGTGATTGCGGATGCGCTGGGCATGGAATTCAGGCCATATTATGTATCATCGGAGTTTCTGATTTCCTGCGCACCGAAGGAATGGGACCTCCGGGGGAATCTGTGGGGCGATAAATCCAATACCGTTTTATTTGATAATACGAAATTGAAACGGCTGGTTCCGGATTTTAAGGCCGTTGTCCGTTTTGACCAGGGCGTGCGAATGTCGCTTGATTATATTTGGTCTCATCCGGAATGTCAGATTCCGGATCCCATGTTTGATGCATGGTGTGACCGGGTAATTGAGGTACAGGAGGAAGCACTTGATAAAATGAACCGGATTATTATACAGTGACAGAGCAGATTCCGTTCCAAAGTGAATAGGCAGACGGTAAACAGAGGTATCTGCCGATTGGAAGAGCCTGTTTTGAAAGATGATGGTGGTCAAACGGTGGACAAGGAAGCGAAAGAAGAAAACGGAATGAATAATCAACTGCTGCAGGGAGCATACATAGATTGGAGTAAAATCAGTGAATACAGCTATCTCAGAAGCATTGAGGCGTTAAAAGAACTGGATTATATCGAGTTCCGGAAGCCGGTTACGTTCTTTGTCGGGGAAAACGGCAGTGGGAAATCAACCTTGCTGGAGGCGATTGCAGTTGCATGGGGCTTCAACCCGGAAGGTGGGACGAAGAATTATTGTTTTTCTACGTATGATTCTCATTCAGAACTGTGTGATGCGATACGGCTGTCTAAGTCACCACGCCAGGCAGGCTGGGGATATTTCCTTAGAGCTGAGAGTTTTTATAACGTGGCGACACAGGAAGAGAAATATGCAGAAGGCCCTTTTGGAGTGCCATCCGAAGAATTTCACAAGAAATCGCATGGGGAGAGCTTTCTGCAGATCGCGCAGGAGCAGTTCAAACCCAATGGGCTGTATATTCTCGATGAACCGGAAGCGGCACTATCTCCGCAGCGGCAGCTGACACTTCTGATGGAAATTGCCGGATGCGCGAGTGAAGAATCTCAATTTATCATTGCCACCCATTCGCCAATCCTGCTGGGTATCCCGGACGCGGAGATTCTTACCTTTGATGATGGGAAGATTCATCCTTGCAGATATGAGGATACAGACAGTTATCTGGTCACGGAGATGTTTATCAACAACCGGGAACAGCTTTTAAGACGGCTTTTATCTTAATTGAGTTATCGAACAGTGTCCCGGACAATGGGATCAAGGACCTGATGGATTTGAGGTATCGCCTGACGGACAAAGTAAGATCAAAAAACAGAAGAGGAAGATGGCGGAGCATATGAAACCAAAATCAGAATTAAGTCAGGAACTATATCAGATCATGCTGAAAAGAGGATATCAGGAACGATTTTGCGGCCTGATTACACAGAACCTGAATACAGATTTTACAGCACAGAGAATGATCTTTTATCTTTCCCACTACAGTGAGCTGCCGGAAGGAGAGATCGTAGATGAGATGCTGGCAATTCTCAGTGACAGGAACCGGATTATGCAGAAGAAGCAACTCGAACACAGCAACGCAGTATATAATGAGTATCTAAACAGTCGAAGGGAGACTGAATAAAAAGAATACCCCCCTTTTCGTTGAGTTACTTATTCTTGTAAAACTCCGAATGTTTTTTATGCGTAACCGCGTGAGATTTACGGTTCAGCATCCCGTATGAACAAGTAGGCAAATTCGATTGCCTGGCAGGTAATGGACTCGCATAAATGAGGCGGATCATTTTTTGAAAATCCACCTGGTCGAAGCTCCCGGCAGCTTAGTGAACCGAATGTTTTTTCAAACTCCCTGGCATACTGATAGCAAATTGATGCAATATTCTTTTCGCTCATGTGTGCTGCGGAAAAGTACAGGCCGATAAACATCAGGGCGCCTTCAATCAGGCCGCACTGTGCTCTATAACCGCCGGCACCATGCATACGGTTATCTGGTATGCCTGTTTATTATGATGCACAGGGGTGCGAAAAGAATTCATATCAGTATAATCAGATTTTTCGATGGAGGGATTATGTTAAAAATTACTTGGATAGGGCATTCGTGTTTCAAATTGGAGAAGGATGGCTATACGATCATTACTGACCCATATGCAGATGGCAGTGTTCCAGGATACACTCCAGTACGCGAGAAAGCAGACATGGTTCTTTGCAGTCATGAGCATGCGGACCACAACTTTCGCGATGGGGTAGAGCTGATCGAAAGGCCGGGGCTTCCGTTTCATGTGGAAGTAATTGAAACTTATCATGATGAGGTGTGTGGGAAAAAGCGTGGCCCGAATAAGATTTTCATTATTGATGATGGAGAAAACCGCGTTGCTCATTTTGGAGATTTAGGGTGTGAGCTTACGCCAGAGCAGATGGAAAAACTGCAGAATCTGGATGTGGCTATGGTTCCTGTCGGAGGTTATTTTACGATAGATGCGAGACAGGCGGCAGATCTTGTCTGCTCATTGAAACCCGGAATTGTAATACCGATGCATTAAAGGAGTGTGAAGTACAGTTTTGGATATGATGTGATTGGAACAGTTGACGAGTTTACTGAGATTATGGATAATGTTAAAACATTATCCGGAAGTGAGATCGAAATCGCATCTACGAATGCTTCAGGACCACAGGTAACCGTACTGCAGCCCAGGAACAAGGCCCTAAGGTCTTGAACGAAAATGGACATTGAAGAAGCAAAACGGTGATGCTGTCACACTTAATGCAGTGGATCAGACCTTTTACGTAGCACTGTACTACGATGAGGCCTGCACGCAGATTGCATCCGATGTAAAGGAGCTTGTGTTTAAGAATGCTTCTTCGAGTACCGTGACATTTACGAACATCGAGGTTGGCAGAACCTATTACATCGGTGAATGCGATGAAGACGGAACCGCTGAACTTGAAGGATTCCTGGACGGAGAGGGCAACCTCTGCTACGCAAGCTTCGATGACGGCAACGTGGCGATTGTAGAAGAGGAAGATGGAAGTACAACCATCTATTTCTCAAATGAGTTTTATAGCATCCCACTGGGATACTCTTGGAAAGGTGAGCTGACGATCACAAAGAAGCTGCTTGATGCAGACGGAAATGCGCTCGAGAGTGACGCTGTGTTCTATGCAGGTATCTTTACAGATCCGGAATTCACGACCCTGGCTACGGCAGACGATGGCGTATCAGAGAGCATCGTAGCGATTGACCTGGCCGGTGGATCAGAGGCAAGTACGGTAGTAAGTGTAGGTGCGGCATTTGGCACAACCATTACACTCTACGTGACTGAGACCGACGAGAACGGCGTACCGGTCGCATCCGAATCAGACGAGTTCCTGTATATTGTAACGATCGACGGCTCCGATGTGATGCTGACAGAGAACAGCATCAACGCAGAAGTCATCATCACGAATCAGGAAGTAGAGGTGACGGAAGAAGAGGTAGAAACCGAGTCCGAGACGGAAACCGAAACTGAGACTGAAACTGAGTCCGAGACGGAAACCGAAACTGAGACTGAAACCGAGTCCGAGACGGAAACGGGTAAGGAATCGGAAACCACCAGTGCAGTTCAGACCGGCGATGACACGCCGCTGGCGCAGTATTTCAGCCTGATGCTTCTTGCAATGGCTGCTTTGCTCGGAGAATTCATCTATCGGAGAAAACGAGATAACGGGCAGAGAAAACAGTAACGTTGGCAAATGAAAAAGATTGTCCGGCATTGGTCAGGAAATATCTGACCGGTGCCGGACAAATAGAAGACAGACGGAGGCGCGGCTGGTGGCAGCAAGAAAATTATGGACGGAAGAGGAACTGGCGATCCTGACAGAAGGATATCCGAAAGAGGGACTTCAGGTTATGGAACGGCTTCCAGGCCGGACAAAAAGCATGATAACGCAGCAGGCATACAGGATGGGACTTGCGCCCCCTCAAATGACTGGAGTGCGGCAGAACTGGCAATTTTAAAAGAATGGTATCTTATAGAGGGCGGTGAAGTGGAAAAACGTTTGCCTGGGAAGAGCCGAAACGCTATTCGGGCGCAGGCGCAAAGAAGCGGATTGATAAAAAAGCCCGATGGAGTGATGAAGAGGATACGATTCTTCGGACATACTATCCTACTGAGGGATCAGATGCTGCTGAGCGTCTCAATGGTCGGACACGCGAGTCCGTGCGGATTCACGCGCAGAAGCTTGGGCTTCACTGCAAATAAAAATTAAGGAAGGAAAAGACCCGCTGTACAGAATGTATGGCGGGTCTTGTGATAATATTTTGTTTCTTTTAATATAGCTTTCGTTTTTGCTGAAGACTTTGACAATGACTGGTAAATAACAGATACTGTTCCTGAAAATCATTTTTGACTTTCAATGCTCGACAACAGAAAACTTCTTTTACAAGCCCTGTTTTTTCAGTAGTACATGATGTATAATATGTGGTAAGGAGGGTGTTGCGTGCCGGTGGCACGCGTTAAGCACCGATCGAAGCGAAGCGTAGACCCGCTTGCGGGAGGATCCCTTGCCGCCAGCGATTCATAGTGACTGATAAGAGATTTGTGACAGCTGTTTTCGACAACAGACGCATGTCTGCTGACACAAGAAAAGAACAGGTAAAAAGGAGCATCTTTATGACCAGAGATGAATTGATTGAAAGCCTTTCTGATTTGCGGGATTATCATACAGTGACAGAGCAGATTTGCGAATATTTGAATCTGGATCTTTTACGGAATGATTTCGCTTATAATGCAGGAAATGATTCCCGCATTTCGGTGCTTTTGGAGTATATGTCCCCGACAGAGACGGGCTTTTCAAAATATATTGATTACACGGCGTTTACCATCGTTGCCAACCTGGCGCGGTATCATTTAAATGTTCCGACAGATGACCAAATGCGGCAGATGTTAAAGATCAGCGGTTACAGCGCGGAAGAAATGAAAAAATATGTTCAATCCAGCAGACCCCGAAAGGCTTCCTGCATTTCCGCGACGCATCTGGTGCCATCAGTATGTCTGCTGTCGCGGGTGCTGGCAGATGCCATGTTGGACAGAAGTGAGTGGCAGGGTTACAGGAAAGGGAAGAAGAGGAATCATTTTACGCCGGCTCCCAATCCGTCCAGGCAAAAGCTGCAAAGGCTTATAGAGTATATGGATGAAAACGATCTGCTGTATCTTGACGATACGGAAGATGAGGAATACAGAGAATTTGTCTGCAACCATGCCCGGTATATGTGCAGATTGGCCTGTATTAACGGGGAACTGAAAACGGTATCCGATGCAATCAGGCAGAGGCAGCGTGAGTTTGCCAAAGAGCTTAAATGTGAAATGGAGAGCCTGAGGAAGAAAAATAAAAAAGGAACATCTAGAAATGCTCAAAATGAGAGCTCCACGCGAGCGGGCGGCGCAAAATCAGCGAAAACGGTTCCGTTGGCTTCTTTGTCATCCCCAATTGCCTCGGGTGCATCAGTTGCTCCGCTGTCATCTCCAGCTGCCTCAGGAGCACCATTTGTTTCATTGTCAGTTCCATCCGCTTCGGGCTCTCTGTTCGCTCCGCTGGCTGACCCGGCGGCATCAATTGCATCAGCTGCGGCTGCTTCTATGGAGGTACAGCCGTCTGTTCAGGATATATCTTCCATGCAATTTTCAAAAAAATATCTTTCCCGAAGCCAGAACAAAGACTTAAGAAATCTCCGGGAGGCTTTTCCTGAAATGGATGCTCTTTTCCAGAGAATGGAACAGTTTGACAATGAGGCCAGTATCCGCCTGGAGGAATGCTGGGCGATCAGTGACCGGCTGACCGAGGAAAATGCAGAAGATCGTATGGAATATGTATCAGAAGAATTTGTACACAGTGTTGCGATGGGACTGTTTCAGGCCATCCGCAATGGTGATGAAATATATAAGCTGAAAATCGGCCGCGTTGTCATGGAAGATTTGATGTCCGTGAGCGAAATGCCGCTCCCAGGAAGCTTTAATATGAAGCTGGACGATGAGGATGACTGGGATTATGCATGTCCCGAGTGCAATGGAAAGCTGGCGCTTCCAATAATCAAAGAAGGGGATTGTATTTCCTTTCCGTTGAATGAAAGAGAGGAAACCATTCGCTATGCAGTGCCCGTAACTGCTGTGATTTCCCGATATGCGGAACAGCCGTTTGAAGCACCGCTTTACATTCGTAAAAGCCTGATCAGTAAATTTAAAGAGAGTGGCTGCTCCGACCGGAAGGCAAGGGAATATGCGATCATCGTTGCCACGCTGGAGCTTGTTAATCATTTGAACGAGGATGATTACCGTTTTGCATTCGAGTATCCGGCACCGATAGAAAAGGAAACGGCAGGCACGAAAGAAGCGGCAGGAGTGAAGAAAGCGATCGGAGCGAAGAAAACGATAGAAGCGAAGAAATTGACAGGAGAGAAGAAAGTAACAGAAGCGGAAGCAGAGACCGATTATGAAGGAACGCTTTCACAGAAGACAACAGATGCCAGTATCGAAAAGGAAATTGCGGCGCGCAAGGATGCGGAACGCGCATTACGGCAGGCACAGAAGGAAAATCAAGTCTGCCGCCATGAGATCAGCACGCTTCAGAGGGAAATTGAACAACTGAAGAATCGTCTTGCGGAGAAAGAACAGAAGGAACAGGCCGCAGCAAAAAATGGAGGAGTGAGAGGAGCCGGAAATTCGGGGAAAGTAGCCGGAGATTCGGATGAATTCGGAGAACCTCCCGGAAAAGCTATTGGAGAAGCAGCTGGACGAGTCGGTGGAAAAGCTTCCGGAAGAGCCGGCGAAAAAGCTGGTGCGGAAACTACGGATGAAACCGGGCTGTATCCTTACCGCACAAAGCTGAAGGTGGTTCTGTACGGCGGATTTGATGTATTTCATCGTGAATTATTGAAGCTGCTGCCGGATGTGCGGGTGGTGGAGATCACCGCGCACATCGATGTCAACCCGATCCGGAATGCGGATATTGTGTTTTTGCAGATCAATAAAACAGACCACAGCGGATACTGGACGGTCTGCGATGCATGCAAGAATAGCGGAGTCCCGTATGTTCATTTGAATTATGCCAGCGCACGACGCTGCGCCGGAGTGATGGTGGAGGAGATTGAAAAGCTGAAGAAGACGATGGTGTGAAGCGCTTTGAGTTTCTGATAAGATGCTGCAGCTTGCATTTTATAATAAGGATCTATGGTGAAGGCTGGACACTTTCCACGACAGTGACGAAGGAAGATGTGACGCTTGCGACGCAGACAAACTCCCAGGAAACGCCGGAATTCGCGTATTTTAATGATACGATCCGCGACGCGCTCAAGGGCAGCGTGTTTAGCGAGACTGATTTCGGCTACGCGACCGGCCTGGAGGGATCCGCAGAGACGATCATTAATTGTTTCCAGGCAGTTACAGGCTGGAGCAGTAATCCGACACAGATTATCAACTACGCTTCCTGCCACGATAACCTGACACTTTTTGCGAAGATTCTAAGTGCGACCGGCAGTGAGACAGAATTTTCCGATCAGGTGAAGATGAATAATCTCGCGGCGGCCATCTATCTGACCAGCGAGGGTGTACCGTTCATCATGTCGGGCGAGGAAATGCTCCGTACAAAAGAGACCGCGGACGGCGGTTACGATTCCAACAGCTACAATTCAGGCGACAGCGTCAATGCGCTGCGGTACAGTGATCTGGAGGATGAGACATATCAGCAGGTATATCAGTATTATAAAGGGCTCATCGCGTTCCGCAAGGCACATGCGGCGCTTCGTTTGACCACTTCGGAGGAAGTGGCGGAATATGTCAGCTCAGTATCTGGCCTGGACGAAGAAGTGATCGCCATGGATATTCAGGGCGGTATGGAAGGTGAGACAGTGGAAGAAATTTATGTGATCTTCAATCCAAATACGGAATCCACGACCGTGACACTTCCGGAAGGTACATGGAACATTTATGTGAATGCGGAAGCGGCAGGCACCGAGGTGCTCGCGACGGCGGAGGGCAGCGTAACGGTAGATGCGATCAGCGCAATGGTGCTTGTGCGCGAATGAAAATAGTGAGAGCCACATAATGTAGAATCGGTACCGTTCTCGATTTGCTGCGCAAATTGGAACATTCGGTGCGATTGAATATTCTACACTTTGTGTGGGATATTCTCGGATCGAAGCGTAGAACCGTATGACTTCAGCTACCTGGCTCGCTGCTTCGCGGGAATAAAGAGAATGAAAGCAGCCAACCAGAGTGTATGTACTCAGGTTGGCTGTTGTTTTTACGTATATGATTCTACGGTTATCTGTTAATACAATCATACAGTATCTGCCAAATGTTTTCTGATAAGTGTTGTTCAAACAACTCGATCAGTATGAGAAATGTACAAACAAGGCAGCATTTACGACACTGAAGGTTAGACCCTGCTGGAGAGCCTGGAAGAAAACTGGGAGCAACCCAAAAGAGCTGCTGTAGATTTTGTGAGAAAAGAGAAACGCATGTGAGATGTCCCATGCGGGTATAAAAATGAAAAAATGTGAAATAAATGCAAAGAAAATGGACATCTTCCCCTGCCTGTGGCTGGTGCTGGCTTCTTTTTCACGGTCCGGCTCGATTTATTCCTTTGACGGATTTTTCCCATCTGCATACAGTCTGAACAGTTTTAAGACACTGTTTTTTGACACGACCATGTACAACTACCCCCGCTGGTTTTTCAATACACTGTATATAGCCGGGTTCAGCTGCGTGATCAGCACATTTCTGGTGATCCTGACCGCGTATACCATTTCGCGGTTCGAGTTCCGGATGAGGAAACCTCTGATGAAAGCCACCATGGTGCTGGGAATGTTTCCGTCTTTTATGAGTATGATCGCAGTCTATCTGCTTATGACACAGTTCCATCTGATCAACCAGCGCTGGGTTCTGATCCTGATCTACAGCTCGACAGCGCCGATGGGATATCTGACGCAGAAAGGATTTTTTGATACGATACCGAAAGTGATCGATGAGGCGGCGCGGATCGACGGGGCGACAAACTTTCAGGTATTTACCAGAATCAATCTGCCGCTGTCCAAGCCGATCCTTGTCTACACGGCACTGACTTCGTTCACCTGGCCGTGGAGCGATTATATTCTGCCTAAAATGCTGCTTAAGGAAAAAGACCTTTATACCGTAGCCATCGGCCTTATGAATCTGGATGAGACCGAATTCACCCGTTTTGCGGCTGGCTCAGTCTTTATCGGCGTGCCGATCATCATCCTGTATTTCTTCCTGGTAAAATACATGGTGCAGGGTATGTCCGCCGGGGCGGTAAAATAAAAAGAAGGAAAGAAAATAAAGAAAATGAAAGCAGCGGCTCCTGCGCCTGACGCACGGTGTAACAGCGATAAGCGCAGGAGGAAACGCTGACTGAAACGAATCGGGACCTGAGCATAGAAATAAATCATTGACAGCTACAGGCTGCGGATTGCATACAGGGGAAGGTTTGTCATCCAATCTTGTTTTTTATAATTTGCCATAGAGGTTCGTACAGCGTATTTGGGGCTGTATTTCTCACAATACGCTTTCAGACTTTTGGCTTTTAAGTTTTCCTCAGCTTTGACTTCGACAGGTACGATTGCTCCATTTTTTTGTACCATAAAATCGATTTCGCTGTGAGACGATGCCGAATAATAATAGGGTGTGTAATCTGTATCGGATACCAGCTGCTGGAGAACGTACTGCTCGGTCAGGGCACCCTTAAATTCCGTAAATAAATCATTTCCTTCCAGAATGGTCTGCGCTTCCAGTTCACTCATCGCCCCAAGGAGGCCAACATCCAGGAGGTAAATTTTGAATGCAGAAAAATCAATATAGGATTTTAGCGGAATGGCAGGCTTTTGCACACGGTATACCTTCTGGATCAGTCCACAGTCAAGGAGCCATTCAATCGCGAGTTCAAAATCCTTTGCACGTGCTCCCGGCCGGATCTGTCCGAAGAAAAACTTTTTGTTTTCCTTAGCAAGCTGTCCGGGAATGGAATTCCAGACCATGCGAAGCCGGGCAAGTTCTCCTGCGGGAGTATGTTTACTGAAGTCACTTTCATAAAGCTCCAGGATCTGATTCTGAATTTTGCGGACAGAATAGACATCCTGATGGATTATATAATCCTGAACAGCCTCCGGCATCCCGCCGATATAGTAATAGAGCTTGAGCCAGTGGATGTATTTATCGGAAAATACATTTATGGAGGCGTAGTCTTTCTGAGCGAGAAGATCGGCCAGACCCTTTTCCCCGGCAGCAAGTAAAAACTCATAAAAAGACATCGGGTAGATTTTTAAAGTATCTACCTTTCCTACCGGGAAAGAGATCCCCTCATGAATCGAAACGCCGAGAAGCGAGCCGGCGGCGACCACAGCATATTCCGGCGCATTTTCACAAAAGTATTTTAGAGATGAAATGGCTTTTGGAGCTTCCTGCACTTCATCAAAGATAATCAGCGTATCTCCCGGTGTGATTGCAACCTTGGACTCAATATTGAGCATTCGCAGAATCCTTGGTATATCGTAATCTTGATCGAATATCTGCCGTATACGCACATCACTGTCAAAGTTGATGTATGCGGTTTTTTTGAACTGTGTCCTGCCAAATTCACGCATAAGCCAGGTCTTTCCAGTCTGCCTGGCACCCTTCAGAATCAGCGGCTTTCGGTTTTCCTTCTCTTTCCAAAGGTTCAATTCCGCCATAGCGGTACGAAACATAAGCATTCCTCCTTCCTGTTATGATTTAGTATACACTATTTTGAAGGAATATCAATGATATATTCGCAAAAAAATGAAGGAAAATATCTGACGAGAACATGCTTTTTTGAACGAATGTCGTTTTTGTTCGCCCCATTCTCACGTGCACTATCCGTCCAATGAAAATAAATCAGAGATATGTTATCTTTTGAGTGTGGCCAGATCAAAGCTTTTATAATGTGACCAGAAGATATTTGCGGCGCTTGCGCGGGGATATTTCGATGGTCAACGAGCAACAAAGTTACGAGCAGGAAGTAATGATGAGTAGGATAGTAATGAGCTGGTTTTTTGATAATTCTATCAGGTTCGGTAAGAGCTCATTAAAGTAGTCGCATAGATAGAATTATTTCGTGAAAGAGATTCAAGCCATACTTGGCAGTACGGGAAGAAATTATGCGTAATGATAATGGCTGCAATAAAGTAAATATTGCAAATCCATCTGTCAGTGTGAAAGATACCGCTCAGCGAGGGCTAACACGCTCAGCAACGGCGCAGGAGGACAGGGAGAAAGAATTTTCCCTGTCCGATTACATGTCTGTTTGTTTTATCACTTGTCTCCGCAATCAGTCATTCGATTTACGGTTTTGTTCAGCAGTCAGAAGTCCATCGAGATAGGATTCCATCCTCAGGAGGCCAGTCTCATTCAGACGAGCCGCCTTCTCCAGAAGAATCGCCAGCTCCGGGGAGAGATTATTATATTCATTACAGTCCATCGGGATATCTGTTCTGGCCAGCAGATAGTCACTGCTCACATGGAGAACGTCCGCGATACGGGCGAGAGTTTCGCCCTTCGGGATCATACCGTTAGCGGACCAGGATCCGATTGCGGATCGTGTCACACCGATTTTTTCTGCTGTTGATTGGCTGCAGGGCTCCATCCCTAATGCCTGGCAGGATTTTTTGTAGCGATTGTAAAATTCACTCATGATTTTTCACTCACTTTTCGGATTTTTAAAATTTATTTATAAAAGCAGTTGACAGCACAATAAATTGTGCTATTATATTAGCAGCAAAATTAAACACACTGCTCATAATAACAGGCAATATTAAGTACACCACTATAATAACATACCAAAGAAAAATGTGCTGCACATCTTGTGTCACATATACGATCACATTATATAATATGCGCTGGCTGATTGCAACCATCCGCATCATACCAAAGATTTTTACCACAGAAAAAATGTAATTCCGAAGTGAAACGGAGAGCGGTTTTCTTTTAATTGAACTGGCAAGAAGTTCGCCGCGCTTGCGGGGCGCTGGACATCCAGTGAATGTCCGTTTCATGTCCCGATTTTCGCAGAAAATCGAGGACGCAGGCCCTTGCCGGGGTACGTCCCTCGCCGGGCGGCTTCCCACACTTCGTGCGGGATATTCCACAATCTCTGATTGTGGATGCGGGCATCCCACATTTTATGCGGGATATTCGCCGACCGAAGCGGAACGTAGACGAACTTCGCAAGTTAACGTGCAGTAGAATTTGCTGCGAGTAATTTCAAAAGAGAAAGGCACAAAATGAAAAAAGAATCCGTAGAGCAGGTCTTGCCCCTATCAGGCGATAGACATGCGCGCAACGGGACAGCGGCTCAAAGAATATGCTGACAGAGCGGGATTATCGGTCAGACAAATCCAGTGCTGTCTGCAGCTGGCGTATCCCCAGCCTATTTATCGATGGTATCGGGGAGACATACTGCCATCTATTAATCATTTGTATATGTTATCTGTTTTGTTACAGGTACATATGGAAGAACTGCTGGTTGTGCGGGACGAGGATAACTGAGGAAAAGAAATGCGCTGACCATTGGAAAAGCGATTTCCGAATGAATAAGAAGGAGAGAAAAACAGGATTATGGGATACCAAAACAGAAATACAGCGTCAGGCATACTTAAAGACGGACTTAATGGCGTACGGAAAAACATACGGAAAGACATGTCGAAAGGCATACCGGCAAACGTACCGGTGCACATGACGCCGGAACTTAACAAGGCGATCAATGATTATATGCAGACAGTACATTTTGACGATGTGAAGGAACACATTTATCCATATCCGATAGAGTACCTGGAGGCGGATACCGTCCGGCTTGCGACTATTCGGGATTTGCAGAAGTCCTGTCCGTCGTTTATTATGTATGGCTTTGCCTGGTTTTACATTATCGATTTATCAGAGGTGTTTCCGGTGGGGTTCTGGGAGTATCTGGATGGGGAAATGTTGGCCAGATAGGACGGAATTTCTGAAGAAGAAATCAGGGATGCAGCCTGATGCTGTCGGACGAATATCTGGATTGGCTGCACGAAGAATTTGGGGACTATTATCTTTTCCCATATTCTGATCATGCACTGTATCTGATCGCCGCATATGACGCCACAAATGCGGGGAGGACGGCGCAGGAATGCTTTGCCTCTGTAGCTGCTGCCCATCAGCTGACAGACAGTGTCTTGTCAGGCCGCATGTTCTTTGTTGACGGCGATTACCTGAGATAGATTATCACAGGACAAGAATGCTGGACAATATCAGAAGAATGATATTTGATCGAGATGACAGCAGTTTGTTTTCTGACAAGTATAATAACCGTTTGCCTGCGGTAATAATCTGGACGAACGGTTATAAATTTTGTATTCTGCCTGTATGTAATGGATTACTGTTGTAATTGTTTTTACAGGAAGTACTTTTGACGCTCTCCCAGCATGACAGAAACATATACGAAGGAAGGTGAGTATATGAATTTTTACATCAGTGATCTGCATTTCTTCTGCAATTCAGAGATTGATAATGGTAAGGGCCATAATTACGACAACCGTCCTTACCGGTCACTGGATGAGATGCATGAGGATATGCGGCAAAAATGGAATAAAAAAGTGACAAATGGCGATACGGTTTATATTCTGGGCGATATCGGCCGGAAAGGGAAAAGCGAAGGCCTGATCGCGCTTATGGCGACGCTTAAGGGAAGAAAAGTTCTGATCCGGGGAAACCATGATGACCTGTCGGACTATCGCCTAAAACAGATTTTCGCTGAAATCTGTGATTATAAAGAGTTACAAGACTCATTTGAAGGACAGAACTACAAGCTTGTGTTATCTCATTACCCGATTTTGATGTGGAATGGCCAGCACAAAGGATCGATTCTGCTGTATGGACACACGCATACCAGCCAGGAGGACGCGTATTTTCAGAAGTGCCTGAACGAGTTCCTGGATGACCCAAAGTACATTCGTGAGGGTGAAAAAAGAGGAATGGCGATCAATGTCGGCTGTATGCATGCTTATATGGGGTATGAGCCGAGGAGTCTGAAGGAGCTGCTGTGTGCGGTTGGAGAGAGATCGGGGTAAAATGGCTGTTTGTCACTATATGTCCATAGAATTAAGGCAGTCTTTGGAAAATCCGGGAAGGTATAATCAACGCTGATGCGTTAAAAATCTTTATAAATGCTTTCCTTGTGAAAAACATTCTTTTATGGTATGCTATTACTGCATCAGCAGGGTATACTATATTGGATGTTCGCAATTATGTTTCATAATTCATATAGTATAGGAAAAGGTGATTTCAATGGGAGTGAAAGATACTGTTACTATAAGATATCTTCGCCAAAATGATATATTTGCGGATGCATTTAATTATTTTATTCCCGCGAAGCAACGAGCCAAGTAGCCGTGCTTGCACGGATATTTGGCGGTGCTGTGTGCCGGTGGCACACGTTTAGCACCGACCGGAGCGAAGCGTAGATGCCGCGAGGGTCAAATACCCCGGTATTTGACTGAACCGGCCATGATGGAAAAAGAGGATTTCGACAAATTTAGCACAACATTGAAAGAAGTTCTGACATTCATCAAATATTCGAAGGATGCTGATGGATTACAAGAGGCATTAAATGCAGACCCTGAATTTCATCATTTGGGCAGGGAAGAGGTTGATGTGCTGAATGCCTGTGTAAATGCAGATTTACGTTTGCCGGAAAGTGAGGTGACTCTTGACGTGTGTGAAGCGATTCGTGTTTTAAATCAAAGGGCTGCTGAAGAGGCAGCAGAAAAAGCAGCAGAAAAAGCAGCAGAAAAAGCAGAGAGGAAAAGAATCACAACTTTGGTTGAAAGCATTAATAACTTAAAGAAGAATATGGGCTGGAGCTCGGAGAAGGCCATGGAAATTATGGGGCTCTCTGAAAGCGACCGCAAGGCTGCAGCTCCTTTTCTTTAATCTGTTTATCATCTTGGGGAAATCAGGGGTTGTAATTGCTCCTGATTTTTTATGCACAGGAGCGCATAAGGCATATCCCATGCGAAGCGTGGGATGCCACCCGGCGAGGGCATATCCCATGCGA
>JAJQFO010000090.1 GCA_021201095.1 Lachnospiraceae bacterium | reverse complement strand
ACTTTTTTCACTGCGTTTTCAAATTTGAGAAACAATTTTTCTGGAAGTTAAGGTTAATAGTTATCGGAGAGAGGGTTTCAAATTGTTAGATTCAGAAATGCAGAGTATTGCGCAGATAGTAGGAAAACTCAAATAGGGCAGTGATGAAAAATATTTTTTGCGTTGCTGCCCTATTATATTGCGATGCTTGCAATGTTACAATATGCAGTATTTTGCGGCAGTTAGTGATTAGCTGACTGCTGTTAGGACAAATTATATGGCTAATGGTCTTATGCCTTATAGCCTTATGAATCATCCGTGACATTTTTCCACTTGCTTACAGTACTGATATCGTTTATAATAACGTCGAATTTTATCGAAACGTTTCTGTTTTTGAAAGACGGACAGAAATAGAAAAAGACGATCAGAAGCCAAAGGGAACAGTTATGGATGAGAATGAGACAACGGGCAGTGCGGATACGGAGCTTGTGAATGGTACAACGGGCAGCGCGGAAATGGGATCTGAAAATGGAGCATCTGGCACATCAAAATCGGGAGTATCCTCAGAGATGGAGCAGGAAAATCTGCCGGAAAGTCTGACGAAGCTGCACCGCAAAGAGGATGATGAGCTGACGGAAAGCATGAGCCGACAGCTGGCAGAGGAGCCTCAGCCGTCGCAATCATCTGCGACTGCTGAGCCTCAGCCATCGCAATCAGCAGCTCCTGCCGAGCCGCCGAGTTCCGATCTTCCGCACTCTGAGCATCAGCCTGAGCCGGAAAAGCGCCCGGATTACCTGGCTGAGGCGGAGCGGTTTGAGGATGAGGAAAAGCGGGAGAACCGGGATTTTCTGGAGGCGCAGCGCTTACGTCATGAAAAATGGAAGAAGGACAAGTCCCGCAGGAGAAGGAAGCATGTGCTGATCGGCGGAGGGATTTTGTGCGGAGCGGCCGCTGTGGTGGGACTCGTGTGTTTTCTGATTTTATATTTTCGCTCGCCAATCCTGGATGAGTATACGGTGGAGGCTGGGAGCGCCAATATAAGCGCGGAGGCTTTTCTGCTGGATTCGGATACGGATGCGGAGGTTGCGTTTGTGACGGATCTGTCGGAGATTTCGTTTGACCATGTGGGGACATGGACGGTTACACTGAGTGTGAATGGCAGGGAGTGGAATTCTTCGCTGGAAATCCGGGATACGAAGGCTCCGGAAGCGGAGGCGGTGAGCGCGGTGCTGAACGTGGGCGGTGAGCTGGAGGCTGGGGAGCTGGTCGATGATGTCAGCGATGCCACGGATGTGACGATTGCGTATAAGGAGGAGCCGGATTTTTCTGAAGAGGGCATAATGTATCCGGTTGTCGTTCTGACGGATGAGGGCGGCAATCATACGGAGATTACGACGATGGTCGAGGTGCTGCGTGATGAGGAGGCGCCGGTGATTGACGGCGTTGTGGCTTTGAATGCGTATATTGATGTGCCGGTTTCTTATAAGTCCAATATTGTGGTGACGGATGACTGTGATCCGGACGTGGAGCTCACGGTGGATACCAGCGACGTGGATCCGGATGAGGAGGGTACTTACGAGATCACTTACACGGCCACGGACTGGGCGGGACATACGGCGACTGCCTCGACGACGATTACGTTTTCTGAAAAGCCGGAGGATTATGTTGAGGAATCTGTGGTGCTGGAAGAAGCACAGGAGGTCCTCGATGAGATTGTGACGGAGGATATGACACTGAAGCAGAAGGCAAAGGCGATTTATAACTGGGTAAGGGCCAATATTTCCTACACGAACTCCACCTACAAGGAGAGCTGGACAAACGGGGCGCACATCGGATTTACGACCGGTGCGGGCGACTGTTTTATTTACTTTGCCACGACCAAAGCGCTTCTGACGCAGGCGGGCATCCCGAATATTGATGTGGAGAAAAGTAATACTACGCGCTCGCATCATTACTGGAGTCTGGTCAATGTCGGGGACGGCTGGTATCACCTGGACACTACGCCGCGGGAGAGCGGAGCGACCTTTTTCCTGGTGACGGACGAGGAAATGCTGAGCTATTTTGAAAAATATGGGACCTATGACGCGTTCGATACGAGCCTGTATCCGGCCACGCCGACGACTGCGTCGACGATTGAGTAATGGGCGGGTGAGCAGCGAATGTGCCGGTACTGACGATCGAGTGGTGGGTGAATGAGCAGCGAACGTGCCGGTAACGACAGTCGGTGATGGATGAGTGTGCGGGGTTTGAAGAAGCAGGGGCGATCATTCCGAAAGCCTCAGGATGGAACCGGACCAGGCAGACCCAGCCCCGAACAACCCCGAACGGAACGGTTCAGAACGGATCGGGTGCGGTTCAGATGGAGGCTATTTAATTACTATGCAGCGAAATATTCTGGAATATCTGGAAAATACAGTGCAGCGCTTCCCGGATAAGACGGCGTTTGCCAGTGAATCCGTGCAGATGAGCTTTGCCGAAGTGTCCTGTGCGGCGAAAAGCATCGGTACCGGCCTGGCGCAGAAGGGCTTCGCCGGGGAGCCGGTTGTTATTTATATGACAAAATCGCCGCAGATGATAGCGGCATTCTGGGGCGTTGTTTACAGCGGATGCTATTATGTTCCGATGGATGAAGAGATGCCGCGTTTTCGCGCGGAGCTGATTTTTCAGAATCTGAAACCGCGGGCGGTGATCTGTGATGAAGCGACCTGCGGGACGGTGCGCGGATTTGAAGGATTTGACGGCGAAATTTTTCTTTATGATGAGCTGACCCGGACGGAGGCGGACGAGGGGCTGCTGCTGGATATCCGGCGCGCGGCGATTGATACGGATCCAGTCTATATCGTGTTTACTTCCGGGTCGACCGGCATTCCCAAGGGTGTGGTTGGCTGCCACCGGGCGGTGATTGATTACGTCGATCAGCTGACGGAGGTGCTGCATGTGACGGAGGAGTCCGTGTTTGCCAACCAGACGCCGCTTTATTTTGACGCCTGCCTGAAGGAGCTGTTCGGCACGCTCAAATGCGGCGCGACCACGTATCTGGTGCCGAAGGAGCTGTTTATGTTCCCGGTCCGGCTGGTTGAATATCTGAATGCGCATCGGATTAACACCATCTGCTGGGTAGTCTCCGCGCTGACGATGATTTCTTCCACAAAAACGTTTGACAGGATTGTGCCGGAGTACCTGCACACGATTGCCTTTGGGAGCGAGGTCTTTCCAATCCGCCAGTTTAACATCTGGAGAAGGACGCTGCCGGACGCGCGGTTTATCAACCTGTACGGCCCGACCGAGGCCACGGGCATGAGCTGCTACTACGAGGCGGACCGCGAGTTTGAGGAAGGGGAAGTGATTCCGATCGGGCGGCCGTTTCCCAATACCGGAATCCTGCTGCTGGATGAGAAAAACCAGCGCCCTGCCGAGGGAGAGCCGGGGGAGATCTGCATCCGCGGGACGCCGCTGACACTGGGGTATTATAATAATGAAGAAAAGACGGACGAGGCCTTCGTGCAAAACCCGCTGAATCCCCATTATCATGAGCGGATTTACCGCACCGGCGACATCGGAAAATATGATAAGGATGGAAATCTGATTTTCCTCTCCAGAAAGGATTATCAGATCAAGCATATGGGGCACCGCATTGAGCTGGGCGAGATCGAGGCGCAGGTAAACCGCATTGAAGGTGTGCGCAGCGCCTGCTGCATTTATGATTCGGAAAAGGGGAAAATTCTCCTGTTCTATGTCGGGGACTGCGAAGCCGGATCGCTTATCCTGAGTCTGCGCGCGGCGCTGCCGCGCTACATGGTGCCGAACCGGGTGTATGCGCTGGAGGAAATGCCGTTGCTGCCCAATGGGAAGATGGACCGGGCGCAGCTGGCCGCCAGGGCGCGGGAGAGAAGAAGATAACGATACGCGCTGGCCGCCAAGGCGCGGGAGAGAAGAAGGTAACGAAACGCGCTGGCCGCCAGGGCGCGGGAGAGAAGAAGGTAACGATACGCACTGGCCGCCATGATGCGTGAGAGAAGAAGATAACGAAACGCACTGGCTGCCCTGGCGCGGGAAGGAAGAAGATATCGAAACCGCACTGACTGCCCCGGTGCGGGAGAGCGGGGAAACCGTCATGAAAAAGGCGGAGTACTACACTACGATTGAGTTTCGATAGAATACGATTACGAAAAGAAAGGAAAAGAAAAATGGAAGCATTGCTTGAGATTCTGACTAATCTGCACCCGGAGGTGGATTTTGAGACCTGTACGACGCTGGTGGAGGATCACATCATTGACTCGTTTGACATCGTGACGATCATTGCGGAGATTAACGAGGAATACGATGTCGTCATTCCTGCTGAGGAAATTATCCCGGAGAACTTTAATTCTGCAGAGGCACTGTACAACCTGATCCTTCGTCTGGAGGACTGAAAACGCTGACTGCGGAGCTCTCATATGCGGGGCGCGTATACCGGCCTGTTTAGATTGTCCAGTTTACGCTGGCCTGCTTAGTGGAACTGTTTGCACGGGTCAGCTTATGTGAGATGGTATAGCAGAACTGTTTACGCTGGCCAGCTTATGTGAGTCTGTATAGCAGGCCTGTTTATGTGAGTCTGCATAGCAGAACGGTATGTGCGGAGCGCTCCGCAGCATGGGGCAAAGTGAGAGGACAGGCATAACATGCTCTTTACATCGTATGGTTTTATTGGTTTTATCACCGTGGTCTTTATCGTGTACTATCTGTTTCCGAAAAAGGCACAGTGGTGTTTCCTGCTGGCCGCCAGCTGGTTTTTCTATTTTCTGGCGAGCCCGTCCTACCTGATTTTTATCGGTGCGACCTGCCTTTCTACCTGGCTGGTCAGCCTGAAGCTTGACGCACTGCATGTCCGGCAGGAGGATTATCTGCGGGAAAATAAGGGAAAGATCAGCCGCGAGGAGAAGAAAGCGTTTAAAGCGCAGATCAAAAAGCAGAAGTGGAGATGGCTGCTGCTGTGTCTGGTCTTTAACCTGGGAATCCTGGCGGTGCTGAAATATACGAATTTTGCAATTGCCAATTTTAACGGATTTCTGCAGATGGTGGGAAGCCAGCGGCAGCTGTCCTTCGTCAGTCTGGTGCTGCCGATGGGGATTTCGTTTTATACCTTTCAGACGATGGGGTATATCATCGACGTTTACCGGGGCACCTGCCGTGCGCAGAAGAATCTGTTTAAGCTGGCTCTTTTCGTGTCGTTTTTTCCGCAGCTGGTACAGGGGCCGATCAGCCGCTACAGTGATCTGGCAGAATCGCTCTATACGCCGCATTATTTTGATACGAAAACAGTATCCTACGGACTCTATCGGATTCTCTGGGGTTATTTTAAAAAGCTCGTAATCGCGGACCGCATTCTGGTGGCGGTCAATACGATTATTCAGAATCCGGAAACGTACCAGGGAGGGTTCGTTCTGGTCGGAATGCTGTTTTATGCGGTGGAATTGTACGCAGATTTTACCGGAGGCATTGATATTACCATCGGCATTGCCCAGACAATGGGCATCCGGGTAAAGGAAAATTTCATCCGCCCTTATTTTTCCAAAAACATCAAAGAATACTGGAACCGCTGGCATATTTCCATGGGCACCTGGTTTACGGATTACATTTTTTATCCGATTTCCGTGTGCAAACCGATGCTGAAGCTGTCTACATTTTCGCGTAAGCATTTCGGGGATGTGATTGGAAAGCGTGTCCCGGTGTATCTCTCTGCACTGGCAGTATGGTTCACGACCGGCCTCTGGCACGGCGCCAGCTGGAATTTCATCGTCTGGGGCCTGATGAATTATGTCGTTATCATGATTTCCCAGGAATTGCAGCCGTTGTACCGGCGGTTCCATGCGCGGTTTTCCGTCGGGGATAAGGCCTGGTATGGTGTGTTTGAGATCGTCCGCACGATTTTGCTGATGAGCAGCCTGCGGATGTTTGACTGTTATCGGAATGTGCCTCTGACCTTCCGGATGTTTGCCAACATGTTTACCCATTTTAAAATCAGTGAGCTGAATGCGGAAGCCTTTCTGGGGCTTGGACTGTCCGCGGCAGAATATGCGCTGCTGCTGGTCAGCCTGCTGATCGTCCTCGCGGTGAGTATCACGCAGGAGAAACTGGAGGCGAAGGCAAAAACGGCTGCAGCCGGCGGGAAAGTGATCCGACATGAATCAAATGCGTCTGGCGCGGAATCAGCGCGGCCTGGTTCGAATGCGTCTGGAGCGGAATCAGCGCGGCCCGGCTCGAATGTGTCTGGCGGCGCGGAGTCAGCCAAATCGGACATAAGGAGCGTCCGCGACCTGATTTTTTCCGCTCCGGCCGTCTGGAAATATATCATTTTTGCGGCGCTGGTAGTTGTGGTGATTGTTTTCGGCGCCTACGGCATCGGCTATGACCAGACGCAGTTTATTTATAATCAGTTTTGACCACCATTCCGAGCAGCAGCAAAAAACAGAACGAAGAACGTGCAGATTTATTCGCGGCAGCAGAAGAGTGGACAGGAAAGGCGGGCTGCAGATTATGACAAAGAAGAAAAAATTCCCGCGCTGGATTTTACCGGCGGCGCTTACGGCAGCAGCAACCCTGATCGTTTTGTTTTTCCTTCAGCTGCTGTTTCTGCCAAAATATATGTCGGATATCCCGGAAGGGGCGATGGTGGCGGAATATTATGAGGAGACGACGGACCACGAGGTCATTTTTGTGGGGGACTGCGAGGTCTATGAGAATTTTTCGCCGATTACGCTGTATGAAAATTATGGAATTACCAGTTATATCCGCGGGTCGGCGCAGCAGCTGGTGTGGCAGTCGTATTATCTGCTGGAGGACACGCTGCGCTATGAGACGCCGGAGGTTGTGGTTTTCAATGTGCTGGCGCTGAAATACGATGAGCCGCAGAGCGAAGCCTACAATCGGATGACGATCGACGGCATGGAATGGTCTCTGGCGAAAATCGGCGCGATACAGGCATCAATGACGGAGGATGAGAGCTTTCTGGATTACCTGTTTCCGATTCTGCGGTACCATTCCCGGTGGTCGGATCTGACCGGGGAGGACGTGACCTACCTGCTTTCGAGGGACAAGGTCACGCACAATGGCTACTATATGCGGGTGGATGTCCGGCCGGTGGAGAGCTTTCCGGAACCGGATGTGCTTGCGGACTATACGCTGGGCAGCAATGCGATGAGCTATCTGGACAAGATGCGCGAGCTCTGCGAGGAGAATGGCATCGAGCTGGTGCTGGTCAAATCGCCTAGCCTTTATCCGCACTGGTATGACGAGTGGGATGCCCAGATGGTTGAATATGCGGATACGTATGGCCTGTATTATTTCAACTATGCGGCGATGGCGGATGAAATTGGCATTGATTATTCCACAGATACCTATGATGCCGGACTGCACCTGAACCTTTCCGGGGCAGAAAAACTGTCCGATTATTTCGGCGCATGGCTGACAGAGACCTTTGATCTGACGGACTACCGTGAGGTGGAGGAATACAGGGAGGTCTATGCGGAAAAGATTGCGTTCTACGAGGAGATGGAGGCGGCGCAGTATGCAGAGCTGGAGGAATATGGAGAGATTGTGAGCTGGTGAATGGCAGGGAAATGAATTACGAGAGACCAGTTTGCAAACAATTTATGGAAACGTAACAGAAAAAACAGGATAAGAAAACGCAAAAAGCGAAAAAGAGCGAAAGAAAATGGAGGGTTCTAAAATGCAATTAAAGAAATTGTTTCTGGCGGCGGGACTTGCGGCGGCACTGACGTTATCGCTGAGCGGCTGCGGAGGATCAGGCAGTACCTCATCATCTTCCTCAGGCACTTCAGCCGGGGATGCGGCGTCATCTTCCGGAACGGCGTCCGGCTCCGGAACAGCCACGGCATCTTCATCGGGATTCACCTTTACCTATGAAGACACGACGGTGGTGATGGGCTCGGAGGCAGACCCGGTCATCGAGGCGCTCGGGGACGATTATGAATACTTTGAGTCTGCAAGCTGCGCATTTGACGGGCTTGACAAGGTCTATACCTACTCTCACTTTAAGCTGAACACATATCCTGTGGACGACGTGGATTATGTGCTTTCCATTGTGTTCCGGGACGACACAATTGAGACGGAGGAGGGGATCACCATCGGCAGATCAAAAGACGATGTGATCGAGGCTTACGGCGAGCCGGACGAGGAAAAGACCGCATCGCTGGTCTATGAAAGGGATGACACGACTATCACCTTTGGGATCACCGGGGATGCCGTATCGACGGTTACGATTGCGGCGGTTACGGAATAATTAACAGGAAACGTTAGAAAGAAAACCTGCGAAAACAAATGGCGCAGATAAAGACGGAGGAAACAGTCATGTACGATCTTGGCATTTTGGGCGGGATGGGGAGTGAAGCGACGGAGACCCTGTTCCGGATGATTTTGAGCAGCACGGAGACGCAGAAGGATCAGGATTTTCCGGAAATGGTGATCCTGAATAAGTCGAGCATTCCGGACCGCAGTGCGTATCTGCTGGGACAGAGTGAGGAAAATCCGCTGCCCGTCCTGCAGGAGGGCGTCAGGGAGCTCAACCTGCTGCAGGCCGGCAGGATCGCTCTCCCGTGCAATACCGCACACGCTTTTTATGCGGATATTCAGGCGGTATCGGATTGTCCGGTGATCAATATGCTGGAGTCTTCTCTGGAATACATCCGGCGCACCCGGCCGGGAGCGCGGGTCTGCATTCTGGGGACGCTGGGGACAGTGCGCACGAAGGTTTACGAGAAATATAACCACTTTTCGCTGGACATCGTCTACCCGGATGAAGCAGGATGTGAAGAGGTTCATTCGATCATTTATGATATTAAGACCGGGATTCATGAAAATATGGATGCGCTTTCCGACCGGCTGGCGCAGGTTATGCAAAGGACGGCGGAACACCCTGTCTTTTTACTGGCCTGCACGGAGCTTTCCGTGCTTGGCGCGGAGCGGTTCCCGCAGTTTGATGTGCTGGACGCGATGGGCATCCTGGCGCAGGTAGCGGTCGCGGCGGGAAGCAAAAAGCTGAAGGGCGGCGGTATTTATGATGCGCAGGTAATCAGGGAAATTGCGCGGAAGTATGTGTGATGGCTTGAAAATGATGGTCTGACACAGCAAGAAAGAATGGGAAAAGAGCATCTGGTTTTATCCGATGCTCTTTTTGACTGCTGTTATGGCACAGTTATTTCCTATTTAATTAAAAAGG
The DNA here is from genome assembly GCA_021201095.1 of Lachnospiraceae bacterium. Classification (GTDB taxonomy): domain Bacteria; phylum Bacillota; class Clostridia; order Lachnospirales; family Lachnospiraceae; genus Choladousia. The sequence continues at coordinate 9,424 of JAJQFO010000090.1, read as the reverse complement.
TTGATTGTTTGCCGATTTTTTCACAAAACATTTAGAATTCCGGTATTGATTTATATTCGAGAGCAAATTATAATGATGGGAACTGGGAACCGAATTTTGTAACGCGCATTTGTAACAAAACCGCGATAGAGAATTTTAGGCGGATAAGGGAGAAAGGCATCCCCCTTTCCTATTTTAATAGCAATCGCAGAGGAATAGATTTCCTGGCGGTTTCCACGCATAGAGAAGCAGGAGGCAGGTAATGAATAATAATCAAAATGATAACCGTCAAAATGGCGGAGACCAGGGACCGAACCGTCCGGGCAGAAACAGTAATACCTTCATTATTTTTCTGGCGGTCACACTGGTCACGCTGCTGGTGATGGCGCTTTTGAACAGCAGCTTTGGAAATAATACGTCCTCCGTGGAAATTACTTACGACCAGTTTCTGGAGTTGTTAGACGAAGGACAGGTAAGTTCTGTTACCATTTATTCAGATGAACTCGAGATTACGCTGAAAAGCGATGTGCTTTCCGACTATTTTGGCACCTCGGCGGGAACGGTGACCTACTATACGGGCAATCCGGACGACCCGAACCTGGTGGCGAGACTTGACCAGGCGGGCGTGGAGTTTACGCAGAATATTCCGGATACGACGTCGAGCCTGATCTGGAGCATGATTTTAAGCTTTGCACCGCTGATTATCATCTGGGTGATTTTCGCGTTTGCGATGCGCCGGATGACCAATAGCAGCGGCGGCGTCATGGGCGTCGGCAAGAGCAAGGCGAAGGTGTATATCCAGAAGGAGACCGGCGTGACGTTTAAGGACGTGGCCGGACAGGACGAGGCGAAGGAGTCGCTGCAGGAGGTCGTGGATTTCCTGGAAAATCCGCAGAAATATACCGAGATCGGCGCGAAGCTGCCCAAGGGCGCACTGCTGGTCGGCCCTCCGGGTACCGGCAAGACACTGCTGGCGAGGGCGATCGCGGGCGAGGCAAAGTGTCCGTTCTTCTCGCTGTCAGGTTCTGATTTTGTGGAAATGTTTGTCGGTGTCGGCGCATCCCGTGTGCGCGATCTGTTTGACGAGGCGAAGAAAAACGCGCCGTGCATTATTTTCATCGACGAGATTGACGCGGTGGCAAAGAGCCGTGATACCCGCTTCGGCGGCGGAAACGATGAGCGTGAGCAGACGCTGAATCAGCTGCTCGCGGAGATGGACGGATTCGAGCCGTCCAAGGGTCTGATCGTGCTGGCGGCGACCAACCGTCCGGAGGTACTGGATCAGGCGCTTCTGCGGCCGGGACGTTTTGACCGGCGGGTGGTCGTAGATAAGCCGGATCTCAAGGGCCGCATTGAGACGCTGAAGGTTCATTCCAAGGATGTCAGCATGGATGAGACCGTTGATCTGGAGGCGATCGCCCTGGCGACCTCTGGAGCTGTGGGCTCTGATCTGGCAAATATGATCAATGAAGCGGCGATCCTGGCGGTCAAGAAGGGACGCAAGGCGGTATCGCAGCAGGATCTGTTTGAAGCGGTCGAGGTCGTGCTGGTCGGCCAGGAGAAGAAGAACCGCGTACTCAGCAAGGAGGAGCGCCGGATTGTTTCCTACCACGAGGTAGGCCACGCGCTGGTGAGCGCACTGCAGAAGGATTCGGAGCCGGTACAGAAGATCACGATCGTGCCGCGTACGATGGGCGCCCTCGGCTATGTGATGAACGTGCCGGAGGAGGAGAAATACCTCAATACGGAGAAAGAAATCCGTGCGATGCTGGTCGAGTTCGTAGCCGGCCGTGCGGCGGAGGAAATTGTCTTTGATACCGTGACGACCGGTGCAGCAAATGATATTGAGAAGGCGACGCGGATTGCGCGGGCCATGGTGACGCAGTACGGTATGTCGAAGAAATTCGGCCTGATCGGGCTGGAGGTGACAGCCTCCCAGTATCTGGATAACCGTCCGGTGATGAATTGCTCGGATGTGACGGCGGCCGAGGTTGATAAGGAAGTCATGCAGATCCTGAAGGACTCCTACGAGGAGGCGAAGAGGCTGCTGACGAAGCACCGCCGGACCATGGATAAGATCGCAGAGTTCCTGATCGAGAAAGAGACGATCACAGGCAAGGAGTTCATGGAGATCTTCCGTGAGTGCGAGGGCGAGAACCGGGACCCGGAGAAGAATGTCTCAAGGATTCTGGAGCGCCCGGCGGAAACGTCTGCTGATCAGAAGCCATCGGATGGACCCGCTGATCAGGGATCATCGGATTACTCTGCATCTGAGAATCCATCGGGGTCATCCACTGATCAGGACTTCTCAGGAACGCCTCTTTAACCGGGGCTCGTAATCATTTCACGTTTACTATTGACAAAGCAGATTTTCTGAATACAATGATGTGAGTGCTGTAAAGGGAACGGCTTTTGGCCGTTTCCTTTGTGCCTGGAGGAATGACACTGCCCTACATAATTCAATATCTTTCGCGCAGCTGCGCGGCAAATAAAGGATATATAAAGGAGGAAAATGAAATGAGTGATGAATTAAACAAGCAGGTGTGGGATGCGTTAGGAGATCTGTATGAGCCTGATGAGGAAGACGAGCTGGATGACCTGGACGATCTGGAGGAGCTGGATAATATCATTTCGCTGACGGATGAGGATGGGAATGAAGTGCAGTTTGAGTTTCTTGATCTTCTGGAATATGAGGGGAAGCAATATGTGATCCTGCTTCCGCTGGAGGACGAGGATGAGGACGGAGCCGAGGTTGTGATTCTGCAGATTGGTGAGGACAATCCGGATGGCACAGAGTCTTATGAGTCCGTGGATGATCCGAAGGTTCTGGAAGCAGTATACGAGGTCTTTAAAGAAAAATTCAAAGACGAGTTCCATTTTGTGGGATGAAGCTCGCGGAATAAATGCGCGGAATATCGGCCGGCACCAGAAGGATGCCGGCTTTTACTTTATAAAACTTTTCGCGCCAGTTCACAATTTCTTCAAAAATTACACGATAAATGAACACATTAAGCTTGTATGGTCAAAAAAGGTAAATTGGAACTGTATAATGCATTGCTGCACACTGCAAAAACGTATTGCAGTCAAAGCCCCCGATTCCAGCATACGGGGTGCTGGATGAAATGCTACAAAATGTGATGCGGGGAATTTAAAATACAACATAGAGAAGCTAAGATATGACAAAATGAGCGGGAGGTTTTTTATGAACGGCGGTCAATTGAGGACAGACAGGGGAGCGAAGAGTTACAGAAGACCGGGTGGGAGAGCCATTTTAAGCTGCCTTTTGTCGCTGGGCGTTTTATGCGGGCAGCTGGCGGACTGCACAGTGGCATTGGCGGAGACGGAAGAACTGGAGTACGAGGGGACGACGCAGATTTCTTCCACGGACTATTACGCTGAGTTTAGCACAACGGCGGCCGATCTGGTGGTGGAGGAGGTGTATGTGTCTTCCGGCTCATATGTGCAGGAAGGCGCGAGCATCCTGAAAATAACGGACGACAGCTATCAGTCAGCGATTTCTTATTATAAGGCTGCGATTATCCGGGCGGAGAATAATCTGACGGATGCGCAGCTGAGTTATACCCAGGGCATGCAGTCAGCGGAGTATACACTGGAGCTGGCACAGGCTGAGGCGGAGCAGGCGGAATTTGTGCGGTCGCAGTCTGAGGCGGAGCTGGAAGATACGATCGAGGAACACGAAGAGACTCTGGAGAAACTGGAGGAGCGTATCGAAGCGCTGGAAGATGGGGAATATGACGATGATGAGTCTTCTTCCTCCTCTTCGTCATCCTCTTCCTCGAGCAGCTCGAGTTCTTCGGGCAGTTCATCAAACTCTTCTGAGGGAGAGTCAGAAATGGAATCTGAGACGGAGACCGAGACAGAAACAGAGACAGAGACGGAGTCTGAGGCGGAAACAGAAACGGAAACCGAGACTGAGACCGAGGATCCGGCAGCGGCTCTGGAAAAACAGCTGGCTGCCCTGGAGAGTGAGTCGGAGTCGCTCGCTGCAAAAGAAGCGCAGCTGGAGTCTGAGATCAAAGAGAAAAATGAGGATTACAATGAAATCCTTGAGGCCATGTATGAGCTGGCCGAATATGATACTTCCGTTCTGGCCGGTGCGGCGCATCTGGTGCTGGATACAGAGAAGGAGACCGAGACGGAGTCGGAAACGACTGCCAGCCTGCAGGAAATGTTTGCGACCATGACAAATTCTTCGGAGGAACTCCCGCAGGAGACACTGGTAGAGGAAGAAACGCAGGCGGCGGCTGTTTCTGAGGAGACCACGGAAGCGCAAACGAGTGCGGTGTCTGAGACAGAGGCGACGGAACCACAGACGAGCGCGACAGAGGCGACGGAAGCACAGACCACAGCGACAGAGGCGACGGAAGCGCAGACGAGTGCGACAGAAGCAACGGAAGCGCAGACGAGTGCGACAGAAGCAACGGAAGCACAGACGAGTGCAACGGAAGAAGCAACAGAGGCGCAGACGAGCGCGACGGAAGCAACAGAAGCAGAGACGAGCGCAACAGAAGCACAGACCGACGCGACGGAGGCAACAGAAGCGGAGGCTGACACAACGGAGGCGACGGAAACGGACGCGTCCGAAAGCGATGCGGATTCGTCAGAAGAGGAGACAGAAGAATCAGAATCTGAAACGGAGAGTGAGACTGAAGAAGAGACAGAAACGCTGGAAACTCTGCTGGCGAAGCTTTATGCAATGGAAGAGCCCAGACAGGAGCTTTATAACGAATATTACGAACTTATCCACGACGAGGAGGATGTAGCGGAAAAAATTGCGGCGGTTGAGCAGCAGCTGGCGGCACTGAGCAGTACGGATGGAGCTTCCGTCTTTGGCGGGACTTCTGACAGCAGCGAGAGTGGGACAACAGATGGCACAGAGACATCTGACGGCAGCGAAAGCGGGACCACGGATAGTAGTGATAGTGGAACCGCAGATACCGCAGGGATCACCGGCAGTACAGATGTATCTGCAGATTCGGTGCTCTCTGGAATCACAGGGACAACAGATTCGTCTTTGAGTTCGGCATTTTCCGGGGCGTCGGGGACGACAGATGTATCTGGAACGGCAGATGCGTCCGGAGCTTCCCAGGACAGCAGTGATACTTCGTCTGATGCGGACAGTACTTCTGCTTCGGACAGCTCAGGCAGAGGTTCTTCGGATTCGTCGAGCTCCTATAGCTCTTCCGATCTGGCTTCGGCCATGTCGGCGATGGCGTCAGCTGCTTCAGGCAGCTCTTCGTCCGCCGGAAGTTCTCTTTCAGGCAGTGTGTCGGCATCGGCGTCAACCAGTACGGATACGGCATCTGCTGTCGCGTCAGCAGTAACGGAGGCTTCGTCCGGATCTGGCATCTCTTCATCCGGCAGCGGAAGCAGCAGTGACAGTTTGTTTGGCAATAGCTATGACCTCTCTGAGGCGGAGTCGGCCCTGGAGCTGACAGCTACAGATTCTGATGAGGCCGAGGAGGTGCTGGAGCAGCTCTATGAGGTACTGGAGGATGTGAAGCTGCAGTATGAGGAGCTGATGCGGATCAAGACGCCGACAGAGCTGGATATTCAGTATGCTTACGATACGACCATGCTTTCAGCGGAGCTGGCGGAGATTACATACCAGCAGACGGTGGAATCTCTGGAGGAGGAGCTACAGTCTTATGAGGATGCGCTGACGGAGCTGGAGGATGCGCTGGAGGAGCTCCAGAGTCTGGAAGACGGCACGGTGACAGCGGAAGCATCCGGGACGCTCTCGGCGGTGAACTACGCAGCGGACGACACTCTGAGCTCGGCGACGGCGCTTTATAGTATTTACGACACAGATGTGGTGACCGTGACGGTTGAGGTTTCTCAGTATGAGATCTCAAAGATGGCGGTCGGCGATACTGTAAGCGTAGAGTTTTCGGGCTATGGCACCTATGAGGGGACGATTTCGCAGAAAGCGACGGAGCCGCAGGATGGAAATTCAAGAACTACTGTCATTTATGAGGTGGTGGTATCGATCGATAACAGCAGAGGCTGGCTGAGCGCCGGGACGGGGGCGACAATCACTGTGACGGCAGACACAGATGAGGACATGGCAGACGGCACAGACGCGGCGGCAGCGGAGGCAGGTAAGGATGCGGCAGACGGCACGGACGCGGAGGCAGCGGAGGAGACAGATGAGGATGCAGCAGACGGCACAGACGCTGCAGGATCGGAAACGGATGATGTAACAGACCTGGAAGGCACGGCAGAAACGGAGTCTGACGATACAACAGATACTGCAGAGTCTTAATCATGGAGCCTGCAGACACGGCGGCCGATACCTATGCGGCACCAGAGATGACGGAATACGGCTGACCGAGACTTGAATGACAAAACCGAAAATGACAGAATAAGGAGCAGGTGAGTGACTATGGGCAGTAAGACCAGAAAGAAGAAAAAAAGACATTTTCTCAGAAATTTATTCCTGCTGGTGGTAGTTATAGGGGCGGGAGCAGGTGTCTTCTGGGTTTACCAGAATCAGCAGGCGGAGACCACTGATACGGCAACCTCTTATAAACAGGAGATGGTGAAATATGGTTCCGTGATTACCGGTATTACCGAGAGCGGGACAGTGACCTACGGGACGGCGGACCAGACCTTTGAGGTGGCTGAGATTACGTCATCTTCCTCGAGTTCGAGTTCTTCCAGTTCCGGCAGCATGGACATGAGCAGTATGACCAGTGCAGTATCGACTGCAGCCAGCTCCTCGAGCTCCGCTTCGCTGGAGGTGGAAGAAATCTACGTGGCGGTCGGCCAGGTGGTTTCGGAAGGCGATGCGCTGCTGAAGATTACGGAGGAGAGCATCGAAGCTTACCGGGAAGAGCTGGAGTCGGCGGTCACCAGCGCGGAGCTGACGGTAAAGCAGGAAGAGATCAATGTGGAAACCAAGCAGGCGGAGGCAGATTATACCTACGCAATGTACATCGCGGAGGGCGAGACCGCAGAGGCGACCTACAATGCGACGATTACGAGCCTGGAAAATACCGTCACGGAGCTGGAGGAAGAGCTGGAGGAAGCGGCGGAAGAAATAGAGGAGCTGCAGTCAGAGTATGATGATGGGGAGGATGTTGAGGACGACCTGGAGGAGGCTCAGCTGAATTACGATACGATTGAGGCGAATCTGGAGATCGCGAAAAACAATCTGACCACACAGTCGATCGAAGCAAAACAGACCTATGAAAATGCAATGACTAATTATGAATATGCCGATCAGCTTTACGAGATCGACACGGACGGCCTCACGGATGATCTGGAGGATGCGCAGGATGCGCTGGAGGAGGCCGAGGAGGCTCTCGCTGAGTTTGAAGAGCAGATCGGGGACGGCGTGATTTATTCGGAATATTCCGGTACAGTGATGTCGATTTCCTACAGTGCGGGCGATACGCTGACCAGCGATTCGACGGTAGTGACGTTTTCGGATTCAGACGATGTGACAATGACGGTATCGGTTTCCCAGAGCGATATTTCCGATATTTCTACCGGGGATGCGGTGTCCATTGAGCTGACGGCCTATGAGGATGAAACCTTTGACGGCGAAGTAACGGCGATTTCCACTACGGCGACGACCGGCTCTTCTACCGTGAATTATGAGGTGACGGTGAGCTTTACCGGCGACATTTCGAAGGTGTATTCCGGCATGACCGGCGATGTGACCTTTATCACAAAGGAAGAGGCTGACACGCTGTATATTTCGAACCGGGCGGTTCAGACAGACGGCGCCACCTCTTATGTAAAGGTACTGAACGATGACGGGACGATCGAGGAAGTGACGATCACGACCGGCTATTCAAACGGGACCTATGTCGCGGTAACCTCCGGCCTTACGGAAGGGCAGACGGTATTGATAGAAAGCCAGGTGAGCGAATGAGACTTTCGGAGCTGCTGAGACTGGTCTGGCTGAACATCAACCAGAATCGATTCAAAACCGTTATGACTTCGATCGGTATCATCGTCGGCGCGGCCACCATCGTGATGGTGATCGCGATCGGCCGCGGCGGACAGATGGATGTCGCGGAGCAGTTTGCCAGCCTGAATGCGGGCTCGATCGATATTTCTTATGACTATGCGGGAGAAGAGACATCCGCGGGCGGCGGAGACAGCTTTTCCTTCAGCGATATCGGAAGCTCGATCATGAGCAATTTCAGCAATTTATTTGGCGGAGGAACGGCGGATTCGGGAAATTCGAGAGGCGACCGGAGCTCTTCTGATTCGGCGAGTGATACATCCGGTGCCGATGGTATGATGATGGGCGGCGGCATGGCGATGGGCGGAGATTTTTCTTCCGATGCGTCTTCGGGTGACGATTCGTCCTCTATGGGCGGAAGAGGCAATTTTTCCAACTTTTCAGACAGTGACTTCAGTGATATGGCGGAGGCGTTCGTGAGCGGAGAGATGGATATGAGCGACATCGAGAGCATGCTTTCCGGAGGCGGAGCTGAGGATGAGGACGCGGCTGATGGCGAAGAAGAAGCTGAGGATGGTGATGCTTCTGGTGCAGGAGATGCGTCGGATGAAGGGGTATCTGACGACGGCTCCGCAGACGGTGACGGAGCCGGTTCGGATGAGGCTTCAGCCGGGGAAGACGGTGCGCTGACGACGGATGGCGGCGATGCTGATGCGGAGGGCGAAAGCGGTTCCGGAGAAACGCAGGAGGCTGAAACGGAGGCGGCAGCCGCCGCAGAAGAGGAAGAGTCAGAGACCGATCTGACGGATGAACGTCTGAATCAGGAGGACATTATACTGACGGTCGATGATCTGGAGGATATTGAAACCTTTGTGACGGACATTGACGACGCGACCATTTCCTATACCTCCCGGACATCCGTGGAAGGCGGCGATCTGACCAGTGCGGAGACTTATACGGTCGCAGGCGTTTATTACAGCTATTACACGGTCAGCAACCTTTCCATGGCGGAAGGTGAGTTTATCACAGATGATCAGAGCGACAGCAAGGCGCGTGTCTGCGTACTTGGCAGCACGGTCGCCAAGACTCTGTTCGGAAGTGCGGCGGAGGCTTATGGAGAGACGCTTTACCTGGATGACCGGGCTTATGAGATCATCGGTATACTTTCTTCTTCGTCAACTGTATCCGCGTCCATCACGCCGGATGAAACGATTTTTGTGCCCTATGAAACAGGGATTAAATATATCACGGGGACTGACATCAGTCCGGTGATTACCGTGATCTGCAATGATGTGAACCTGGTAGACTCCGTGAAAGAGACCGTAGAGGTGGTTTTGGAAGAAAATTACAGCACAGCAGAGTTTACTTTTTCCGATGCGAGCAGCAAGCTGGAGGCGGCGGAATCCTCCAATGAAATCCTGACGTTGCTGCTTTCCGCGATGGCTGTGATCGTTTTTATTGTCGGCGGCATCGGCATTATGAATGTCCTGTTTGTCTCTGTCAAAG
>JAJQFO010000356.1 GCA_021201095.1 Lachnospiraceae bacterium | reverse complement strand
GAATCCATATATTTGATATATTCGTTCCCCCATTTTTCAAGTTCCGCCAGAACGTCCCTGAATTTTTCGCCAATCTCACTCAGATAATACTCAACTTTAGGAGGAACCTGGTTATATTCCTTTCGCACAATCAGTCCTTCATCTTCCAGCGTTTTCAACTGTCGGGATAATGTTGTATGGGTCATTTCTTCCGGCATACGTCTTTGCAGTTCATTAAAGCGGATTGGTCCACTTGATAAGAGATATAAAATGTACATAGACCACTTTCCAGTCAGAACTTTTTGTGCTGTAACATAGGGGCACAACCCGAATAGTTCTTTTTTTGCCATATACACGTTCCTTTCTGATACCGGTATCAAAAAATATCGTACTTGTGTTTTTGCTCCTTTTATATATAATTATAGGCGTGAATCAGAAAAAATCAATCCCTATTTTGAAAGGAGTATTTAAACCATGAAAGAAGCTTTAGAGTATTTGAAATCCTGCGGAACATTCTATCTTGCCACCAGCGAAGATGGTCAGGCTCATGTACGTCCTTTCGGCGCGGTTTGTGAATATGAAGGCAAGCTTTATATCGTCACAAACAACCAGAAAAAAGTATACCAGCAGATGAAGAAAAATGGTAAAGTCGAAATCTGCGCGATGCACAAGGGAACCTGGATTCGTGTGGAAGGCGAAGTAAAAGAGGATCTGCGGCGCGAAGCAAGGGTGGCCATGATGGAGGCCAACAAGGCATCATTGAGCAGCATGTATACAGTAGATGACAACCTGATGACCGTATTTGCTTTTGAGCATGGCACTGCTACCATCTATTCTTTTACGGCAGAACCCGAAATTATGGAATTTTAAAACATAAACAGCTTTATTCCCGCGAAGCAACGAGCCAAGTAGCCGGAGCCATAAGGTATCCACCGGCAAGCCGGTCCCCCTTATGGTATAGCTTGCACGGATATTTGGCGGTGCTGTGTGCCAGTGGCACACGTTTAGCACCGACCGGAGCGAAGCGTAGATGCCGCGAGGGTCAAATACCCCGATGCTTGCATCGGGGTATTTGACTGTCAGTTCAGTATTAACAAAACGGGGAACTGAGGAGATTTTCTTCTCTGTCCCCGTTTTTCATGGAAGAAAGGCTCTGCACATTCCCCTCCGCGTCATAGACCGTGACGCCATATTCCGCAAGGGTATCCCGGCAGCCGGATGTATTCGTCCCCACGCTGCTGATGTTATCCCCCAGCGTCTTCATCTTTTCCACGGACACCGCGATCTTCTGCACCGCCGTGGCCGACTGCTCCGCCTGTTCCTCCAGGTCCTTCAGCTTCAGCTCCGTCTCCACGATCTCCCGCTGCAGCGCGCCATCACCTCACTTCCAGACATCAAAAAAGAGCGGCTGTATTAGTCGCTCCCAGTTTTCTTATTCGTATTTTTTATTGCTGTATGTTTTTATATGCTGTAATAATCATATGAACTGCTGTTACAGATATCACTATGCAGGCTCCGGTTCCAGTCAGTATGGTCATCATTTGAAAAAATTGCGGATCATCGCCAAATTGCCGGTTCATGGCGATCTCAAGCGACAACATGGACACTACAGAAGATGTAAAACTGATTGCTTTTGACGCCGATAAAACCGGATGATGCACTTTGCGGTATTTAACCATGTTTCTGATAGAAACAGCTATTTTGCAGAATGTGTAAAGAGCCACAACATAAATCAGATACCCTGCATATTTAGAGCCCTGGTTATCCTTTACCGCCAATACAACAATTCCTGACAAGATCAGGTTCATCAAAAGTAACGCTATACCGCAGATTCGATATTTTTTCCACTCCGTATAATTTTCCCCGCCGGTCTCTTTCAACAGCAGAAAACGAAGCACCGACAGCAAAACATAATAACATCCCAGTGTAGTAAGCGGCAGCGGAGATGCGTGGACTTCATCTCTTTATTTACACTGCTCAGCGCTTTTGACAAACCAGTGGTATCGCCGTCAATCTCTACTGTAATACCTTTAATTCGACTCGTCGCCACAATCCTCACCTCCGTTTCCAAAATTTTCTGTTGATTTTTTCATTTCTCTGCATATAATAAATAAGACATGCGGTAAGCATGCTCACAAAAAAGTCCTTAGACTTCCTGCAAGAAAAGCGGAAATCTCATTGACGGATTCCTTTTTGTGTTATAATGTTTATGGTCGTCTGTTTCCAGTCGGAATACCATGGGTGTTTGCCATTCTGCAGGAATCCGTACAGCACCGGTTCGTACTGCCACTGGTAATCAGACCTCCCCAGCACCAGCGAATTCTTCACCCAGATGCACACACCGGCGAGATGGAAGCCTGCGTCTACAAATGCCTTTCGGAAATTCAGCCCCTCCGTATCCGCGTGGAACACATAAGCTGAGCCGCCTTTTTCCATGTGCCCTGCCATGTTCTGGAAGGACTTGTACAGAAATGTGTAGAAGTCATCACCCTTCATGGAATCGTTCTGGATGGTCAGGCCATCCGAGGATTTAAAGGAGACGCCATAAGGCGGATCCGTCACAATCAGATTCGCCTTTTTGTCATCCATCAGTTTTGCCACATCTTCGGAAGAAGTGGCATCGCCGCACATCAGCCGGTGTCTGCCTACTGTCCAGATATCCCCTTTTTCGACAAAAGCCGCTTTCTCCAGCGCCTCCGTCAGATCGAAGCCATCATCCTCCGCGCCTGTACCGCTTTTCCCAGCGAACAGGTCAGCCAATTCCTTCTCATCGAAGCCGGTCAGACCGATGTCGAAATCCTCGCCCTGTAAGGATTCAATCTCGATGCGCAGGAGTTCTTCATCCCAACCGGCGTCCATCGCCATCCGGTTATCCGCGAGGATGTAAGCCTTCTTCTGAGCCTCGGTCAGATGGTCGGCAAACACACAGGGAACCTCGCTGATCCCCTCGGCTTTGGCAGCCTCGATCCTGCCGTGACCGGCGATGACACCATACTCCCTGTCTATGATGACCGGATTTATGAATCCGAATTCACGCAGAGACGAGCGGAGTTTTGTAATCTGCTCCGGCGAGTGTGTCCGCGCGTTATTTACATATGGCACCAACCTCTCGACCGGCACCAGCTGCATTTCAGATGTAGTTTTCATTTAAAACAACCCCCATTCTGCGAATCCCTCAAAGCCGCCGACCGACTGGATGTACTTTCTGGCCTCCTCCACAATATCTGTGTAAGGAATTCGGTCAGCCTCATCATCACCAATGGCACAGCACAGTTCCACGGTTTGACCTGTCCGCTGTGCTTTCAGGAAAGCGTGGATATTTACAGACACATCTGCTTTGGATAAATCCTTGCCGTGCAGTCCGCCACCGGTAACAGAGTCGGCCATGTCAGAGCCGAGTTTCCGATTGGTAGCGCCTGCATCGACATCAGTGCCGCCGGTCCAGTCGCCCAGCGGATTGACGATAACTTCAGGAGATGTGTAAGACTCCCTCAGTTCACCTGCATCAGCATTACTCTGGCAGATGATAAGCCGTCCATCGTCCAGAATGTACTTTCCATCAGAAGTGTACTTTTCGTAAATCTGATGGGCGACATCCGAGAGCGTCTTCTGCTCCTCGGTAAGCGGTGCACCACGAAAAATACCATTGTCACCGCAGCGAATGATATCCTCCTGATTTTTTGACAGATGTTCATCCTGCGCTGTGTACAAAACCTCCGTCGCCGTTGCCTGCCCGTTGATGCGGTCAACCGCATCGTAGATATCCTGCAGATGTTCGGAAACAGTTTCATTCGACAGACTCGTCTCCATCATGATTTTACAGTAGCCGTGCCCAATCAGGACTTCGACAGCCATTTTCGGATTATCTTCCAGCCGATAAGCCAGGTCAACGATGGCTCCGGCAATTCTGTCTGCCACCTTATCCGGGTGGCTCGGATTCACTTTTTCAATCATAATCAGTTCA
>JAJQFO010000100.1 GCA_021201095.1 Lachnospiraceae bacterium | reverse complement strand
TGTCACGACCAAGTCTTTCAAAACGTACGACTCCATCCGCCGTCGCAAACAGCGAATCATCACCACCACGGCCAACATTCAGACCCGGATGGATTTTAGTACCACGCTGTCTGTAAAGAATATTTCCGGCTTTTACAAACTGTCCATCTGCTCTCTTCGCACCAAGTCTTTTAGCCTCAGAGTCTCTGCCGTTCTTTGTAGAACCGACTCCCTTTTTGTGAGCGAAGAACTGAAGGTTCATCTTTAACATTCATTACACCTCCTCATATGTCAGGGTAATATATTCACTCCCATATTCTGCCTGGATGTTTGTTATCCCAAGCAAAAGGCTATCCATCAGCAAAGAAGTCTTTTCTGAAACACTTCCGCGAAAAGCCATGCGAAGATAACCGCCGTCCTCGGATAATTCCTGTTCAAAAAAATCATCCGTAAACACTTCAATTGAATTCACAGTGTTCAGGGCAAGTGCGGAAACTGCCGCACAGATAATATCTTCACCCTCCGGCGCGTATCCGGCATGTCCTTCAAATGAAAAACCTCGATACTGATTTTTAGATTTCCACACAGTTAAACGAATCATGCTGATAACCTGATGATTAAGCGTTGATCTTTTCGATCTTTACCTGCGTGTACTGCTGTCTGTGACCGTTCTTCTTGTGGTAACCGGTTTTTCTCTTATACTTGTAAACGATTACTTTTTTTGCCTTTGCGTTGCGAAGTACGGTAGCAGTCACATTTGCACTGGCAACATCACCGCCGACCTTGAGTCCGTTGTCATCGCTTACCGCGAGAACCTGATCGAACGTTACAGACTCGCCTTCTTCAACGCCAAGCTTCTCAACTCTAATGATATCGCCCTCGGCTACTTTGTACTGTTTACCACCTGTTGCAATAACTGCGTACATATGGCACACCTCCTGTCTATCATTACTCGCCAAATATGGTGGCTGTAATTCATAACCACAGCTCTTAAACCTCTTTGTGCGGCACACTTCGCTATCATAACACATGCGAAAGTCTGAGTCAAATGTTTTTTTAATTTCGAAACACGATTTCATACACACTTCAAAACATTTTTAAATCTGTTTTGAAACGTTTAAAAAAAATGTATGAAAGTCAATGTAAAAACAAATGTATGAAGATTGTATTCCTGAATAAAGCTACGTTTCAATGAATTTTATTTATCAGGATTATCTGCCACTTTTTCCTTTGTGCCGTAATACCTTCCGTATTTTCCATATTTTCCGTATTTTCCGTATTTGCCATAATACGAGGCCTTACTATAATCCACTTTGTTTAAAATAACACCCAAAATCGGTGTGTTTGTTTTTTCAAGCTGATTTTTGATATCCTGTTCAAACCGATAGCTATTCCACCCTTCCTCAATCACGATGATGGAACCGTCGCATTTACTCGCAATAATAGCACTGTCAACCACACTGCCGAGAGGCGGCGAATCTATCAAAATGTAATCGTAGCTTTCCCGCAATGCCTCGAGCATATGATCAAAATAAACACTGCTCAGAAGCTCAGACGGATTAGGCGGAACCGGGCCTGCAAAAGCAACATAAAAATTAGGGACATTTGTCTGGCAGATAATATCGACCAGAGAAGCCTGCTTGGAAAGGAAATGTGTCAGACCCTTCATTGTTCCTGTTGCCTCAACCCTGCCTAAAAGAGCAGACTTTCTCAGGTCAGCATCAATCAGAATGACTTTCTTTCCAATCTCAGAGAGAGAAATAGCCAGATTTAAGGCAACATAAGTCTTACCCTCATTTTGTGTACAGGAAGTAAAGACTATTGCTTTTTTATCACTGCCGCAGAACAGGAAATTTGTGCGGAGGGATTTGCACGCTTCTGTACCGTAATAATCAAGCTCCGGCTTTTTGATTTCTATGTATTTCATCGTCTGATTTTCCTGCCTTTCTTCCTGGATTCTTTCCTTTTACGCTTTTTCTTTTCACGAACCAGCTTCTCGTCCAAAGGCATCATACCTAATACACTGAGTCCAAGGTAGCGTTCCACATCCTCCGAGTTCTTTACTTTGTCATCCAGCAGAAATACAACGACAATTACAGCCAGAGAAATCAGAAAACCGATCAGAGCTCCGATGATTACATTTTTCGTAACACTCGGACTGGATTTGGAGGTAGGAATATTTGCAGCATCTACAATGTTTACTGACTCCAGCTCCATGATTTCCTTTATATGGGCGACCGATGCCTGACAGATTGCGTCAGCGATATCCCGTGCCTGAAATGGATCCGGATCCTGGACGCTGATTGACACGACACGAGTGTCGGATTCAGCTGTGACAGTCATAACACTCAGAAGCCCTTCATATGAGACATCCAGATCGAGCTCATCAATGACGGATTCGACTACTGTACGGCTCTGAATCATTTCAATATAGTCCTTGGTCAGATAAGTACTGCTTGTGATATCACTGCTCGTGACTGTATCTGTCGACTGGCGGTTCAATACATATATCTTGGCAGTGGATGTATACATCGGAGTAATACACCACGTGGTGATTGCAAAGGAAATGACCGAACATAAAACAACTGCCAGAATCACATATTCAATTTTTCTGAGTGCGAAAAAGAACAATTCTCCCAGATCAATTTCAATTTCGTCATGGTTAGGTACATCTGTATTCATTCTTGTCCTCCGGAAAGTTATTCGCGCATCAACAAATCTTCCCCTGATTTGAGACGCCGTCTTTTGTAGAAAATCCTTTTTCTCTGTGTCAGACCTGGATTCTATGCAGCAGCGGATTCTCGACGTAATGATTATATACTTGAACCCGGGTTTTGTAAAGAATTTATTTATGCAGTTGGCTGACAAATTCAGTCAAATTTGATTATTCATTCGGTTATAAATCCTGTAAAATCAGCCCGGTGACAGCTGCTCTATCTGTTCCAGAATCGGCCTTTCTTTTTTCATTCTGGTAATTTCTACCAAAGACAGCTTTGTTATATCCACAAGTGTGGTTCGAATCGGATCACGGCGCAGCTCCATGTCCAGAAACTGCAGCAATTCATCTTCATCGTTCTTCGATTCCATATTGATAAAATCAATCAGAATCATGCCGCTCAGATTCCGCAGCCGGATCTGTCTGGCCGCTTCCAGCGCAGCTTCTTTGTTGATTTTGAAAAAGGCTTTCTGTTTGTTTTTACCACTGCCCTCATATTTACCTGTATTTACATCAATCACAGTAAGTGCTTCCGTAGGCTGAATCACCAGATATCCGCCGGATTTGAGCCAGACACGGTCATTTGTGGCTTCCTCCAGCTGCTTTTCCAGCGAATACCGCTTATATAAAGGCTGCATGTCATCCTGCAGGAGCTTAAGCTTGGGAAGATCCTCGGGCTGATGAAGGGTCAGATACTCCCGGACTTCTTCCCAGATATTCTGATCATCGGTAATAAACTGATCTGCTGCCTTCTCGTACAGATCCGACAGGCGTGAAATCCACGTATGCGGTCCGGAAGACAGACAGCTGTGGCACACTCTGTGTTTTCCATCTGTAATCAGTGAGCAGTACTGAGTATATAAGCGGTTCATGTCTTTTAACAGTGTCTGCCTGTCCGCACCGTCTGCATTGGTACGAATCAGCCATCCAAACGTGCGCTCCTTTTGGGGTTGCCACCCGTTCTCTGCTTCAATTTCCTTTACCATTCCCATCAGGCGCTGTTTTTCTTCTCGCTTCAGTTTTGCGGACGCACTGACTTGTTTTTTTCCTATAGTCAACAGGATGTATTTCCCGTGCAGTGTCAGATTTGTTGTAACAGACGGATATTTGGTTTTTATGGCTTCTCTTGACACCTGCACCAGTAATTCGTCACCCTGCTGTGGCTTTAAAGAGCTGCCTTTTTTCGGGTAGATCGAATCTTTCAGCTCGTTAACCGGAATATAGCAGACTGATCGTGGCGCGATTTCAATAAAGGCTGCA
>JAJQFO010000052.1 GCA_021201095.1 Lachnospiraceae bacterium | reverse complement strand
TCGATAAAATCTACGTTTTTCTCAAGCTTAAATTTTCTTCATGAAACAACCCTGTCAAACAAAGCAGCTACTTACACGTTAAACTCTAACAGCATGAAAACAGTTCCAAAGCAGTTCTAAAATAGTGGTTTTTAAACAAACAAGTGTTGTAAAATTTCTGCAATGACGTTAAGATAGAACACAAGGAGGATGCGCCCATGATTGATTTACATATGCATACCAACGCTTCCGACGGTTCGGACTCCGTCGGTGAACTGCTGGCCAATCTGCAGGCGGCAGGCATTGACACATTTGCGGTGACCGACCATGACACCATTGACGGTGCGGTGGAAATGGAGACAACGCTGGCTGCTGCTGGCACTATAACAAAAGCAGGAATCGCGGCCGACACGGCAGCTGATAGTATCCGCTACGTAAAAGGCGTCGAATTTTCCTGCCTGACCCCGCTCGGCAAATGTCACCTGCTGGGCTACCGCTACGACGCGGGCGACCCGGAGTTACTCGCGGCTCTGAAGGAAGGCGCCGACCTGCGCCGGGCAAAGCTGGAGGACCGGCTCATTTATCTGCAAAAAACCTATCAGGTAACCTTTACCGAAGACGAGCTCTCCTGGCTGCGCAGCCAGAAAAGCCCCGGCAAGCCGCACATTGCAGATCTGCTCTTAAAACGGGGCATCGGAAAAAGCCGCAATGACGTGATCCAAAATTACATCCGGGGAACCAAAAAGAGTGTGGATCGCATCCAGGCGCAGACGGCCATTTCCGGTATCCTGCACGCGGACGGAATCCCGGTCTGGGCACATCCGCTCGGCGGTGAAGGGGAAAAGCTGCTCTCCCAGACACAGTTTGAAAATCAACTGCGATACCTGATCGGCTGCGGAATTCAAGGACTCGAGTGCCATTATTCCCGCTACAGCGAAGAGCAAGTGACCTTCCTGCGTTCTCAGGCGCAAAAGCATGGGCTGCTGATCAGCGGGGGCAGCGACTATCATGGTTCCCGGAAAACCATCGCCCTCGGGACACTGAACGCGTATGGTGCGCCAGTTTGTGAGGAACAGCTGACGATTCTGCGTAGGTTATGGTAACGATTGAGTATAGACGCAGGAAAGATGCGCTGCGTGCATAAATGCGATTTCGTTTACTGTCTTTCTCACAACGTCTTTGAAACAGCGTTATAAGCAGCATTACAGAAAAATCTTCATTGTTTATTCGCTTTTAATCGGATAGGGGAACGCATTTCTCCCCTATCCGCCTGCGCGAGCCGGGTGCGACTTTAGCCGCAAAACTCCCTCGCCGGGGGGCATCCCACGCTTCGCATGGGATAGGCCTTGCCCGGCTCTGCGCGTAAAAACAGCCGAACGAGCATTTTACCCCGGTCGGCCGTTTTTCAGTCAGCAAACAAAAAATGCCAATGTTTTGTTACTTTGAAATCTTAACCTTTAATTTACTGCTCCACGCAGAATAATATGTTTTTCCGTTCACTGTCTTATATGTCCGAATCCTCACATAATAAGTTTTTCCCTTTGTCAACCCGGAAAGTGTTTTGCTCACCTTAGATGCTCCCGATATCTTCTTTGTCTTATTCCCACTCGCAAAAGTACTGCTTGTGGAATACTGGATCTGATATCCGGTTACTTTCGTGGTTTTCGTCCATTTTACAGTCGCTTTTTTCGAAGAAGAATTTTTCACGCTCGAAAGAGTCGTTCCAGTCAGGCGAACGGTGGTCTTTGCAGTAAAGGATCCCTTCGTGCTTCCTGAATATGGAACCACTTTGTAAGTGTATGTTGTCCCGTTTTTACTCTTTACCTTTGTATCGGCGTAACTTAAGGTCGAAGCGCTTTCAATTGTCTTAATTTTTGTGTAGCTGCCGGAGCTTGTCTTACGGTAAATATAGTAACCGGAAGCCCCTGTCACCTTGCTCCACTTTACCGTAATTCCTTTGGATGTGTTCGTTAAGCTGGAAATCTTACCAGAGCCAAGCGTAACCTTAATCGTCACTGTCTTGCTCGCGGAGCTATAATTACTGTTTCCTGCCGCCTTTACCGTTATTTTCACGGTACCCGGCTTTTTGCCGGTCACCTTGCCGCTGCTGCTTACCGTAGCAATGGACGTATCACTCGAACTATAAGTAAGCGTTCCCTTCCCACTCGCCGTAATTTTAGTAGTCTTCCCAGCCACAATGGAGGAAGACGCTGCGCTCGCTGTAGCGGTCTGGCTTGCTTTTTTTATCGTAAATGTTTTTGTTACAGTACCTGAATAGTTTCCTTTTCCAGTCACGGTCACGACAGCGGTTCCGGCGTTCGTATTGTTAGTGTAAGAAACTGTATAATCTGTTCCGTTCGTTAATGTAGTGATGCCGGTTGTTACAGTGATACCCGGCTTCTTAGTCGTGCCATCATAGGTGTAACTCGTCGCGGAAAGCTTCGCCGTGCAGGTTGAAATATTTGCTGTAACCACACTGAGGTTCAATGCAACGTCCATAGTCTCGCTGACATTGCCACCGCTCACAGTATAGTAATAGGTCAGAGTTCCCGGCAGAGATGTTCCACTGAAAACAATATAGTCCCCGGAAATAGAAGCTTCTGTGCTTTCTCCCAGAGATACATTTTCAACATTTCCCTTTCCAACCAGACCCATGAGGGAAATACTCCACACACCGTCAACCAAACTTATCAAAGTGGCACCTGTCTGATTACCGCAGCTCAACTCTGTTAAAACCGTGTTTTGAGAAGCATCCAAACTGTTTAAATTATTATCAGAACAATCTAACCACTGTAGTTCTGTACATTTGCTTATATCCAGGCTGTTCAGATTATTGTTATTGCATATCAACTCAACTAACGCTGTGTTCCGGGTGACATCCAGGCTACTTAAATTATTATCAGAGCAACACAGATGTACTAATGCAGTAGTTTTGCTTACATCCAGACTATCCAAATTATTGTTAGCGCAATATAAATACCAAAGTTTTGTATGTTCACTTACGTCTAAATCACTCAAAGCATTGTCAGAACAATTCAAAGTAGCCAAAGCAATATTCTGGCTTACGTCTAAGCTTTCCAAATTATTGTCGTAGCAATCCAGGTAGCATAACTCTTTATTTTGACTCACATTCAGACTACTCAGATTGTTGTTATTACAATACAGTAATTCAAGTGCAGTACATCCACTCACATCCAGACTGCTCAGATTATTATCATAGCAGCGCAAATATGCTAATGCAGTATTTTGGCTTACATTCAGACTATCCAAATTATTGCCATTACAACTTAACCACCAAAGTTTTGTAAGTGTACTTACGTCCAGATCACTCAGATTATTGCTATAGCATTCCAAATGAGAGAGATTTGTACATTCACTTACGTCCAGACTACTCAGATTATTGCCCGAGCATTCCAGCAAATTAAGATTTATACCTTCACTTATATCCAGACTGCTTAGATTGTTATCCGAGCATTCCAGACTATAAAGATTTGTACATCCGCTTATGTTCAGGCTACTTAGATTATTATCTGAGCATTCCAATGTATAAAGATTTGTACATCCGTTCAGCTTCAGACTGTCAAGATTATTGTCTGAACACACCAGCCAATAAAGATTTGTACATCCACTCACATCCAGACTACAAAGATTATTGTCTGAGCATTCCAGCCAATAAAGGTTTGTACATCCACTCACATTCAGACTGTTAAGATTATTGTTCGAGCAATACAGCCAATAAAGATTTGTACATTCGCTTACGTCCAGACTGCTCAGATTATTGCGTGAGCAGTACAGACTCCCTAAATTCACAAAATATTCAACCCCCTCCAGACTATTAATCCCTTTATTTTCAACACTGATTTTTGTAATATTTTCAATCTCCTTCGCACTCAGTACTTCATCCCCATCCGAATCAAAATTTTCCGAAACATAATCCCGAAATGTCGCATCTGGGAAGTTTGTCTCATTTATCTCAACTTCTTCGATCGTGCTTGCAGTTACAGCTTCCTCCGTAGCGGTCGCCGGCACTTCTTCAATCTCCTCAATCGAAATAATCGCAATTTCATCCTCCTGACTCGCTGCTTCTGTCCCTGTCTCGGATTCTGTATCTGTTTCGGAAACAAACATTGTTTCCGTTTCACTTACAGATTCAGTTGCAGATCCCGTTTCGTCAGTAACTTCCACTTCGCCTGTAAGCACTGCTTCCGTGTCTGACTCATAAACGGTTTCCTCCTCGGTTCCGTTTTCCGAAACAGTCATGTCTTCCGCATCCTCAATGATGAGAATCTCATCCTCACTCGCCAGCGAGGAGCTCATCGGAGTTACCGCCAGCATCACAGCCGCTATAAATAACACTGTTTTTCTCTTCATAACCTTTCCTCCAATTAACAATTTTCCACACTACAGGTCAGCGCATCTGAGTCAAAAATATTGCGCATGATAAGGTGTACTGCCCATTTATGGCTAATATTAATATAGTCCATTTTCGGCTATGATGCAAGAAGAAATAAGGAAATTGAGGAAAAAACTAAGCATGATTTCATATGAACCGCTTTGGCGCACTTTGCAGGATAAAGGCGTTTCTCAATATAGATTAATCAAGGATTATGGCGTATCCGCCGGGCAGCTCTCCCGTCTGCGGTCAAACGAGAATGTTTCCACGCATACACTTAATATGCTATGCGAGATTCTGGACTGTCGCCTGGAAGATATTGCCGTATACAAAAAAGATGATGATGGTTCAAAAACATAAAAAAGCGGAGGATTTCCCCGCTTTTTTTCTTCCTGTTCCGCAGGCTTACAAAAATCATCTGAAGCAGCTACAGCACCGTCTCCCGGATGATTTTACCGTCAATCTGTATTTCTCGTGTGCCGATAAGCTTTTCCTTATTCTGATTAAAGCAAAAACTGATCAGCCAGCCGACGGGCAGATTGTAGCGTTTCAGATAGCCGCAAAGCTGCTCCCTGCCGGATTGCTCGTAGCTTTCACCATGCCAGATTTTCGCCTCAACCACGTACTGGTGTCCCCCATAATCAACGACAATGTCCGTCCGGGTTTTGTCAAAAGCTTCCGGTTCCATATAATAATTGCCGCTGCCGTTGATGATCGGCTTCAGAAAGGTAAGAAAGATCATTCTCGCTTCGTTTTCAAGTTCTTGTCCGATATCGGCAGAGCCGATGTCGGATGTAGGCCGCGTCATCGCCGACAGGCGATTTTGCATGACGCGGCTCTCCCGTAAATCGGAAGTACGTTCTGCGTACATACTTTTATAATGGGCGGCAAAGCGTTCTATTATTTTATCCATATTCAGCTCTGTGGATGTCTTCAGCTGAAAGGTTTCCAGGACTCCTTCTTTATAAATACGGGTGGTGGTTCGCTCCTGCAGGAGCTTATCACAGATAATGGTTTCAAAAATGCGGTTTGAAATCACAGTTTTTCCATTCATTTCCTTGAACCATCCAAACATTGTCCCGAATTTTATCAGATTGTCATTCTGGTTAAAAGGAATGTTTTCCCGGCGTACAACGATCCGGTAAACCAGATTCTTTAATTTTTCATCTGAATCCAGTTTTTTGTTCAGATCATCAAAAAGAGTATTCTGCTCTTTTAAAAGGAGCTTTACAGCTCTTTGAAAGCCATTCTGCGACCAGGCAGCCTGTTTTGAGCCGAAATCCGGATCCATGCAGACTTTAGTATCCAGCAGCCAGCAGAGCCGTGACACCAGAAACGGGTATCCGGACGTATATGCATAGATCTGCTCCGCAAACCAGTTCGTATCAAACTCAAATCCATGATCCTTACGGTATTCCTTTAGCATGGTTTCGATTTCATCAGCGTGAAAGGACATATCTACATCAAAATCCGCAGTAATGTTCCAGGGACTATTGTACTTGTGCTCCTCATTCGGGCGCATTTTGACCTGAATATTTTTAATATCATAAACGCCAGCCAGGACAACGCTCTTAAATGTGCAGTCATCTCCCTCAGAGGCGCTGAGGTATTTTCTCCTCAGCATTCCAAGAAAACTCAGGAAAAGTTCATTATTCGAGATTCCATCCACCTCGTCAATAAAAGAATAATTTCCCGGTCGCTTTTGCTGCACAGATCTGTAATCCGCTCATCCAGCTGAATAAGAGATTCACCGGTATCGTTAGCGTTCAGACTGATAAAAGGGGTACTCCACTTGTCCAGAAGCTCTTTTGAAATTGTTGTCATGGTAAGCTGTTTCTTTACTTCATTTATAAACATCTGAACAAAACGGCTTTCGGATTTCGCCGCTTTGCCAAGCCCCTCAAACGATATTTTTACCACATAATACTCATCCCGCAGCGCAACTCTTAATCTGGAAATCGTTGTGGTCTTTCCATACTGCCTGGCTCTGTTGATTGTAAAATACTTATTCTTCTTGATCAATTCTTCGATAATTTTGTGGATACGTTCGGATGTATCGATCATATAGTGCCTGTCCGGGAAACAGATGCCGGTCGTATTAAATTCTTTCAAGGTCGTCCCCCCTTTCTTGTAAAATATAGTGTGTTTATTACTGCTTTATGTACACATTCATGCAACGAGTATAGTCACAGGCAATGTTCCGATTTTCGGAGAAAATCGAGAACGGCACCGCGCCCCTCGCCGGGTTTTGCCCCCAATCTTCGATTGTGGGGCGTGGGCATCCCGCACTTCGTACGGGATATACAATCGCGCAGAATGTTCAGATTTTTATTTGCACAGTTTTCATGATTGTATCATAACAGAGAGCTTTTTAACAGTCTGAAATCCTAGAAAGGATATCAATTTTTTTCAGAACAGGGAAACACTCATTCAAATACTGTGGATAACTTCCGTTTAAAACCGCTTGCACTCATTTTCACACTGTGCTACACTAACGTACTGACAGAATTCAAGAATCATATAATTTTTAAGAAAAGAAACACGAGGAGAACATTATGACAAAAATTTGCTGCCTGAACCCCATCTCAGAGGTGGGGACGAAGAATTTCACCAACGATTATGAAATGACGCAGAATCTGCAGGAGGCGGACGCGGTTCTGGTGCGCAGTGCGGATATGCACTCGCTTGACCTGCCGGAGGGGCTGACCGCGATCGCGCGGGCCGGCGCCGGTGTCAACAATATCCCGCTGGACCGCTGCACCGAGCAGGGCATCGTAGTATTCAATACCCCCGGTGCCAACGCGAACGGCGTAAAGGAGCTGGTGCTGGCCGGTATGCTGCTGGCGGCACGGGACATCGACGGCGGGATCCGCTGGGTCGAGGAAAATCGTGAAGACGAGACCATTTCTAAGGATATGGAAAAAAGCAAGAAAAAATTTGCCGGCACGGAGCTCAAGGGCAAAACGCTCGGCGTGATCGGTCTGGGCGCGATCGGCATTGAGGTCGCGAACGCGGCGGACGCGCTCGGCATGCATGTGATCGGCTATGACCCCTATCTCTCGGTGAGCGGGGCGCTGCGTCTTTCCCGTCAGGTGCGGATCGTGGAAACGCCGGGAGCCATCTATGCAAACTGCAACTACATCACGCTGCATGTGCCGCTTCTGGACGATACCCGCGGCATGATCAATAAGGAGGCCATCTCCATGATGCAGGACGGCACCGTCATCCTGAACTACGCCCGCGACCTGCTGGTCAACGACGACGACATGGCCGAAGGCCTTGCCTCCGGGCGGATCCGCCGCTACATGACGGATTTCCCGAATCCGAAGACCTGCCACATGACCAACGTGATCGCTACTCCGCACCTGGGCGCTTCGACCGCCGAGTCCGAGGACAACTGCGCAGTCATGGCCGTGGACGAGCTGCGCGATTTCATCGAGACCGGCCGCATCCGCAACTCGGTCAATTATCCGAGCTGCACACTGCCGCCGGAAAAGTGCGCCTGCCGCATCTGCATTATGAATGTAAACCGCCCGAACATGATCGTGAGCTTTTCTTCCCTGCTCTCCTCGGAAGGCATCAACATCCCGAACATGACGAACAAGAGCCGGGGCGAAGCGGCCTACACGCTGATCGACTGCGACACCCTGCCGGATCCGTCCATCATCGACAAAATCCGCGCCATCGACGGAGTCAAGAAGGTGCGCGTGATTTATTATTAAAAAGGACATTAAACGCTTTTCACATTATCAGAAGGGCGCCTGCGGGCTTTCACCCGATCAGTTAGCGACAGAATCGCCAGATTCTGGAGTGTTATGCGGCGCTGGACATCCAGTGGATGCCCGTTTAGCCCTCGCCGGGTTATGCCCCTCGCCGGGTGGCATCCCACACTTCGTGCGGGATATTCCCCAATCTTCGATTGTGGGGCGCGGGCATCCCGTCCTTTGAACGGGATATTCGCCGACCGAAGTGGAACGAAGAGTGCTTTTCTTCGCATTATATACAACAGCGGCCAGCCAGGAGTTTTTCCCTCCCGGCTGGCCGCGTGTTATGTAACACAATTTCCGTCTGATGCCTGCATCGCAAACAATATAATTCCCGATGATACTAACAGTTTATAAAGTTACGGTTTATGATGTTAACGGTTCTCGCCACTAGCAGTTCAGGCCGCTAACAGTTCAGGCAGTTAACGATTATAATACCGCTCCTTTAATCTGCGGGCGCAGGCATCTAGCCTGTCATTGATATCGCTTCGGCCCAGAAATTCTCTCACCTCTGCTATCGTGTCGCCGGAAAAAATCGTTTCTGAAAATCGGTTCCCGACCGCGGACAGACCGACCTGGTATACAACAGTCAGCTGATACCCGAAGGTGGCTTTCTTAAACAGACGTTTTTTCTTTACCTGGTACAGATTCAGAAAATAGTCTCCCAGGCTTTCCTTCTGGTCCATCGCTACAGTGAGCCTCTGACCCTCCGTATAAGTATCCAGCTTTTTTAAAAGCCTGGCGACATCTTTACGCGGACCGCGTCCGGCATCAGTTGAAGCGCTCCCTGCACTGCCCTGCGCATTGGAAGTGTTTTGTCTGATCTGCCCTGCCGCATAAGCGAATGCCTGTTCAGCCAGCTTCACACGGTCTGCATAGCGCTTCTCGCCGGGAAGCTGGCGCGCCAGCTCTGCCCAGATTGCTTTTGCTTTTTCAATATAATCGATGACATAATGCTTTGTATCCAGTATCCCCATATTGTAAAACGCAGCCGCCAGCCTGTCAAAATCCTTCGCAGTCTGATATTTTTCACAGAGGTACTGATCCAGCTCTATTCTTTTCTGATACCACGCGCCCGCCTCACTCAGCCTTCCGAGGCTTTTTTCAAGCTCCGCCAGCCGCTCATAGCAGACCGCCAGATCAACTGCGGCCGCTTTTGTACCCATCTCCTGATATTGACTTTCACTAAGCTGCAAGGCCTGCTCATAGTACTTTTTCGCCTCCGCAACCTGGTTTTTGCGCCTGCACAGGTCTCCGCAGTCGTTGCAGGTCACGCTCAGATCTCTGCGAATATCTTTGTTCTGTGTCTCCTGGTAAGCCTTCTGCAGAAAATCATAGCTCTCTCCCATCCATTTGGATGCCAGCTCCAGATTCCCTGATCTTTTATACAGAGTCCCGATATTTCCACTGCAGACTCCGACTTCCCAGGCGATCCGCCACAAGCCCGTATCCTGATAAATCCTCTGATAGATCTCAAAAGCCTTCTGGAACCATTCCAGAGCTTCTTGAGTATGGCCTTCCTCTGTGCATACTTCTCCCATTTTTCGATAACAGTATGCTGCGTCATCCTCTGCCTTGATCGTTCCGAGCTGCCGCCAGAGATCCGTCAGCCAGTCCAGCGCTTTTTCATACCACTCCCGGCCCTTCGCTATCTTCCCCTGCGCAAGGCAAATGTCTCCCAGACGGTTGTATTCCACGCCGATGCTTCTGACCGCGTCAGCGCTGTTATTGATCTGATATTGTTTTTCACTCGCACGCAGAGCCTTCTGCACACAGCTCTCCGCCTCCGGGAGCTTCTCCTGCTTCTCGTAAATGGAAGCAAGGGTATCGTAAAGAACCGAGCGATTCTGACAGGAAAATTCTGTGATTTCATTTTTATAGTGCCGATCCAGAAAATCCGACGCCTTCCCGGCCCAGTCTAACGCTTCATCCAGTTTTCCCATATCCAGGCAGAGCCTGCTCCAGCTGAGATATTCACATAAAAGCATATCCCTGCTCTCGGCAGATCCGGCCGTCTGAAACAATTTCTCCGACAGCTCCAGGATCAGGCTGTGGTAACGAGCCGCCTCCGCAAAACTCATATTTATGATTGCAATCTCGCTCAGCCTGTCATACGCAGCCGTCAGCTCTATGCAGTATCTTTCCTCACCCACAAACGGCCTGCGCAGCTTACAGATCTCACACACCTTCTGATACGCTGCCTCTGCCGCCGCCATCTGTCTCATTTCCAGCCAGGTCTCCGCAAGCAGGACCTGCGCAGCAAACCACCGTCCAGAGTCCTCCTCACTGCCGGTCTCGGCAAATTGTGTTTCCCAGTATCTGGCCGCACGCTCCAGATACTGTGCAGATTTTTCATGATTCCTTTCTACACCATCCCCGTGGCGGTACATCAGAGCAAGCTTTTCTATCGCCTCCGGCAGGCCGCCCTCGGCAGCTTCCGTGATCAGCTCTGCCCCGCGCTCCCGGTCTTCCTCTACATCAATGCCATTTAAATAAGCCAGGCCGATCAGAAAAAGGTGCTCCGGATCCTTGCGGTTCTCATCGGTCGTCAAGCCATGAAGCTCCTTCCGCAAGGCATTTGAAAAAGCTCTGGTGTTATGCGCATTCGCAAGCCTGGGGAGCTCCTCATAATTTTCCCGGAGGTCCTTCCTGTTCGTTGACTCCATCTCTACCGGCAGAATCGGCATGTCAGCCTTTTTCGCGGCAGGATACTCCTCCTTCATAACATAGTTGTCTTTTTCCAGCAGATTCGGCGTGATCACCAGGGCAAAAAGATTGCTTTTCCCAAGCGCGTCCAGAATGGCATGATTGAAGTTTTCGCTCGGCACCAGAAACTCATCATACCAGGTGGCAATATCCCGGCAGAAGTCGTTCTGATGAATCAGGCGCATCAGCTCCTGCGCATACTTGCGGTCTTTTTTCCGGTAGCTTAAAAAAATGTAAGCGTCGAAAGCCTGCCGCACCTTCTCTGCCAGCTCGTTCCCCAAAAGGACGGATGAGAGGAACCGCTCCAGCTTCTGCTCATAGGGCAGCTCCGTCCGGTCACGCATGGCTCTGTTTTTATCCAGAAACTGGATATCGCCGCAGATTTGATTGAAGTCCTCCTCCAGCCCGCTCTCCTGCATCAGCGGCAGGACCGGAATATGATGCGCCACAGCAAAAGGAAACAGCGTCTCCCTCGCAGCATTCTCCTGATACAGAAAGCGGCTCGTAATCGGAATCACAAAAAGCTGCATCCGCCCCAGCCTGGCCTCCATCTCCTCAGGCTCCCAGGGGACCTCCGGCTCTGCATCATACCAGATGGAACAGTCCTGTGTTGCAAATATTTCCTTACAGATAGTTCCCAAATACGTCTTAAAATCATCCGGGTGGCAGGCGAAAAATAAACGCTCCTTGCCCTGCGGATCGCTGTTGCCGCGCGTTATGTAATCCAATTTTCCCATAATTCACCTGTTTTCTGCATTCCCTATGAAATCTATTTGCTGCATGCCACATCTGTATACCAGAAAATGACGCCATGATCAAAACGTCGGCGCTGTTTCCTTCAGCACCACTTCGATCACCGTATCGACCGGATCCGGCAGGACCGGATCACCGCCCAGGGACGCGAACACGATATCCGGATAGTTCGCGTATACCCAGTCCGTGAGAATCGGGATCTCCGCACCGGTGGCCAGATAACGGACTGCTTTCACCTCCTCGCGCTTCACGCCGATGAGAGGAACCGCGCCCACCGTATTCTCAAACACATGGTAAAACAGGCGGTGATTCCCGGCGGTCACACGGCCGTAATCCGGTTTTTCCATCACCGAGCCATCCGCATTTTTCGCCTTGCCGCAGCCATAGATACTGCGGCTGTTTTTCTCCATCCACGCACCGATCGCTTCCAGGCGTTCCAGAGCCTCCTCCGGGAAATTGCCGCGTGCGTCCGGGCCCACATTCAGCAGCATGTTTCCGCCCTTGGAGACGCATTCCACCAGCTTGCGGATCAGCATGGACGACGGCTTGTAGCAATGGTCCGTCGCGTGATAGCCCCAGTTGTTGTTCATCGTAAAGCAGGCCTCCCAGATGAGATCATTGCCATTTACGTCCAGCATTCCCTGGGGCGGAATGATCTGCTCCGGGCTTACAAAATCCCCATGGTACGGCGTCGGATGGCCGTCCGCCAGAGAACCAAAGCCCTCCCCGCTCACCTCCAGACGGTTGTCGATGATCACATCCGGCTGCAGGGAGCGTACCATCTGCACCAGCTCAGTCGCTCTCCACGCCTCACCCCGCAGCTCATCATAGGAAAAATCAAACCACAGGATATCCAGCTTTCCGTAGTTTGTGCAGAGCTCGCGGACCTGGTTGTGCATATAATCCAGATAACGGTCAAAGTCCCGGTGTTCATTCCCATAGGCCGGATTGTTCCGCATCGGATGGATCGAGTCTCCATAATGCGGGTAATCCTCATGATGCCAGTCCAGAAGCGAAAAATACAGGCCGACCTTCAGTCCTTCCGCGCGGACCGCCTCCACGTACTCCGCCACCAGATCACGCCCGCACCTTGTATTGGTGGACTTAAAATCCGTATACTGGCTGTCGAACAGGCAAAATCCGTCGTGATGCTTCGCGGTCAGCACCATATATTTCATACCGGCCCGTTTCGCGGCCTTCGCCCATTTGCGCGGGTCATAATCAACCGGATCAAACTCCTCAAAATAATTCATGTACGTTTCCTCCGGCATCTGCTCCACACTGCGCACCCACTCGCCGCGCGCCGGGATCGCGTAGAGTCCCCAGTGGATAAACATGCCGAACCGCGCATCCTGATACCACGCCATCCGTTTTTCGTATTTCTCCCTGTCAAACACATATTCTTCCATACATTTTATCGGGGCGCACTTTCCGCCCCGCCTCCTTTCATTATTGCAGAACTTTTTTCTACTTAGACACTTCCATTTTCCGCTGCTTTTGCAGCCGCCGATGCCGCCGCTGATAGTACATCACCACCGAAACCACCGCAAACCCAAGTCCCATCCCCACCAGAGAATGCACACAGGTCACCAGATACTCATTGATATAATCCACATTTCTAAGAATCAGACCGATAACCGTAAAATAGAATGCCCGCCCGGGCGTCAGCGGAATGATGGAGGGATATAAAAACATCGTCGAAGGATTTTGGGTAAGATATGCCAGACACTCCGCATAAAGGGCAGCCGCCATGGCCGCGAAAAAGTTGTAGATAAAGGACTCTGCCGTACAGGATTTCACCAGCAGAAACACAATCCTGGCCAGCGCGCCGCCCAGTCCTGCGTATAGAAGATATTCCCGCCGGACCTGGTACACGGCTCCGATGCCCAGCGCGGAGCCGAAGGTATAAAAGACCAGTTTTATGGAATCCATCATAGTCATTTCTCCACTTCTGACAATTCCGTCCGTTTTCTATTCATTATCCGGCCTGATTTACACTCAGTTCTCAGATAAACCATCCCCGGTCAGATTTAAGCTCTGTTCTCTGATAAACCGCCCGGTCGGATTCTGATCCGGCCTCTGCAGATATCAGTCAGCTGTCTTGACGTCCCGCAAACGAACATCCAGATCAACGTTTCAGTTTCCGCAAGCAAACCGGCGCATGCAAGCCTCACAGTACGCTCCCCGTCAGTAAAAGCATGCTCAGCAAAAATCCCCCGGCGATCGCCGCTGTCTCAAACAGCAGCTTCATCAGCTCCAGCGTCCCGTTGATTTCATTCCTGGAGAGCAGGCTGCGGAAGGAATTGACCATCGGAATTCCGGGGATCAGCTTCAGGCTGTTGACGATCATGACCGTATGACAGCTTTCCAGGTAGCCGATCCGCGCAAAGAAAATGGCCACCGTCCCGATCAGAAACGCATTCACCACATTATAAATAATCCGGTTGAAAATCAGCTTTCTCAGATACCGCACCGAGAAAAATGCCAGCACACAGTTTAATAAAATAATCGAAAGATCCCGCAGGCTGCCCCCGTAAATACCGGTCAGGCAGGCTGCAGAAAACAGAGTAAACAGAAGTGTCCTTCCGGACGAATAGCTCTCCGCCCCCGAAACTGCCTCATCCAGCATAGCATCCAGCTTCTCCAGCCTGGGTTGGTGCGCACAAATCTGCCTGGAAAGCTGATTCAGACGTCCAAGCCGCTCCATGTGAATGCTCGTCCCGCCGTGAATGCACTGCTGTCCTGCCGCCCGGTCGCCGTCTGCATCCACGAGGCTGAGCGTCAGATAGCAGTCCAGTGCAAAAAACTGGACATCCTGGCAGTGATAGCTCTCGCAGACGCGGTAAACCGTGTCACTGACCCGCTCAATATTCGCCCCGCAGCGTACCATCTGTTCCCCCAGCCTCAGCGAAAAGCCAAGCAGATGATCCAGATCCTCTTTCATAAAATCATTCCCCGAAAAGATTTTTATTTCTCCCTAAAGGTAACACAATCTTTTCGGTAAAGCAACAGGAGTTCCGTCATTTTTCAGGTGTAAGCGGCGGTGAAGATTATCTGGTAACTTTTATCTTTTTTGCCTCGCTCCACGCGGAATAATAGGTCGTGCCGTTCACCGTTTTGTATGTGCGGACGCGCACATAGTATGTCTTCCCCTTTGTCAGGCCGGAAAGTGTCTCGCTCGTCTTCGTCGCGCCCTTCACCTTCAGCGATTTTGTATTACTTCCGCTCGTGAAAGACTTGCTGGTAGAATACTGAATCTGATATCCGGTCACATTCGTCGTCTTTTTCCACTTGACGGTAAGCTTTTTAGACGAGGTATTTTTCACGCTGGAGAGAGTCGTCCCGGTCAGGCGGACGGTCGTTTTCGCGGTTCCGCTGCCTTTTGTGCTTCCATAATAAGCGACTACCTTATACGAATATTTAGTGCCGTTATTGCTTTTCACCGAGGTGTCTGTATAGCTGGTCGTGGTGGCTTTCGTGATTTTCGTGACTCTCTTCCAGGATCCTGAGGTGGTTTTACGGTACACGATGTAGCCGGTCGCACCTGTAATCTTGCTCCACTTTACCTTGATTCCGTTGGATGTATTTGTCAGGCTGGAAATTTTCCCGGAGGCCAGCGTGACTTTAACTGTGACTGTCTTGCTTGCGGAATTATAGTTGCTGTTGCCCGCTGCGGTCACGGTAATTTTTACCGTTCCGGGCTTTTTGCCGGTCACCTTGCCGCTGCTGCTCACTGTAGCAATGGACGTATTGCCGGACTTGTAGCTGATCGTACCCTGGCCGCTGGCCGTGATGGCCGTCGTTTTCCCGGCAACAATCGAGGAGGAAGCCGCACTCGCCGTCAAAGTCTGGCTGGCCTTCTTGATCGTAAAGGAGACCGTTTTAGAACTCGTATAATTACCGATGCCGGTGACTTTGACTGTAGCCGTACCGGCATTCGTATTATTGCTGTATGAAACGGTATAATCAGTTCCTTTCGTCAACACCGCGGAGCCATTTTTCACCGTAACGGCCGGCTTTCTGGCGCTCCCATTATATGTGTAGGACGAAGCCGAAAGAGAAATTACATAAGAGGAGGACGACAGGGATCCGTAAGGCTTCCACGTAACCGTCCCGCCATAGTTCTGCATGGCGGACGATGTCCATGACGTATTGGAATCCGGGTAATATGCAGTAAATGTATCATAAGAAAACACATTGCTTTCCAGAGAAGGCACACTGCCCTTGAATGTCACACTTTTCAGCGCCGGGCAGTAGTAAAACGCGGCGGTGCCGACAGACGTCAGCGAGGATGGGAGCTTCGCCCCGGCCAGACTCGTGCAGACGTAAAAAGCGTAATTTCCAATCTCCGTCACCGCCGTGCCGGATAAATCCAGGCTTGTCAGGGCCGTCATCGGAAAAGCATAGCTGCCGATAGTCGTCAGAGAAGCCGGAAATATGACAGTCATCAGCGCAGTGCAGGATGAAAATGCATAATCATCAATCAGCGTTACCTTTGTACCAGATAGATCAATGAACGTCAGAGAGCTGCAGCGTTCGAAAGCGGAGTCGCCGATCTCGGTGAGCGTACCTGGAAATACAAACGAGACAAGTGCCGTATCGCCTCCGAACGCAAATTCATCAATCAATGTCACCTGCGTCCCGGACAGATCCGCTGACGAGAGCGCCGTACACCCATAAAATGCGGCATAGGCGATTTCGGTCAGACTTGCCGGAAATGTGACCTTCTGTATCGTGGTGTCATTGAAAAAGGCATGGCTGCTGATCTCTGTCAGCGACGTCGAGCGCGACAGATCCAGCTGCTGCAGAATGTCGTCTGTATTATAAAAAGCAGCCGGCAGCACATCTGTCACCGCGATTCCGCCAAGCGAGGCGACAGAGTATGCTGTCGCCGTATCCGGCAGCGCCCCATCGACCGAAATCGTCCACAGATCTGTATCAGTCCAGTCACTTGTGTCGGTTCCCAGGTAATAGTAGAGCCCTCCGCTCCCATCTGTCAGCCCTTCCAGATAATACACTTCATGGTTCGTCAGCGCGGCGATCTTTTCAACAGACATGTCGAAATAGGTGAGGCTGTAGCCATAGTAGAGCATCGTCGCATCCGTTGTGTATACATTATTGCTGCACCAGGTCGTATCAAAGAAAATCCACCTGCCGGATTCGCTGTCATAGGCCGCGTTGTATGCATGGTTTTTCCCTACAATGTAGGCGCAGGGAATCCCCAGAGAATTTAACAGAGTCTTTGCATAGCGGGCATATCCGCGGCATACAGTCGTCTGATTGACATGAACATCATAGGGAGTTTCATTCGTCGTGTTTTCCTTATTATAGTAATAAACGTAATCATAGTAAATCCGGTCGGACACATATTCCGTAATCGCCTGAATCTTTTCATACTGCGTCGTGCAGCCGGACACCGCGCTTTTTGCAGCCGCCTCCAGCACGGCGTACTGAGCATCCGTCATCTCGTCACGGTACGGATCGTCCAGATAATAGTCGAGATCCCCATAAGAGCTGAGCAGACTCCACGCCAGCTCCTCCGCCGCAATCATCTCACTCGTTGCTTCTGCGCTGCATACCATCACCCCAAACGCATAAATGGAAAAATGCTCCGCGAGAAAGCTTACTGTATTGTCCTCTATCAAAGCCTGACCGGTCAGAAGCTCCGCCTCGTCAAAAGCTACGGAATCATCGTCAGCATCATCAAGAGAAATGGCGGCTTCGCCCCCTGCGGACGATCCTTCGTCTGTCTCGGAAATGTAAAAAAGGTCGACCTCCTGCATCTCATCTGCGTTCGCCGCTGCGATCTCGTCGGACTCGATCTGCACATAGATCACATCGCCCTCCGCCGGTTCAAAGACATACAGTTCTCCGTCTTCATCCGTACAGATAATTTCAAAATCCAGCCCGTATGCCTGCCCCACAGACATCTGAAGATTCGCGTACCGATAGTAAATCGAGGATGGATCGGTGCCTTCCGTAGACAGTCTCCAGTCCAGAATCTCTGCCGTCTTATCCTGAAGCATCGCCTCCAGCGCGTCCAGGCTCTCGCCTTCCAGCAACTGGATCTCCACTTCAGCGTCCGCCGGAACGATGCCCGCCTCCGCCGTCAGCGTCACCCGGATATCCGCATCCTCGAAATATTCGCTGTAGTAAAAATCCTCATATTCCAGATCAGAGATGTCCACCACGGTCAGCTCCGGCGAATCCACCTCCTCAATCTCCTCGATGAATAGTTCCGAATCCGAAGCCGGATTCTCAGACTCATTTTCTGATGTGTCCCCGGCACCAGTCTCTGCGGTGTCTTCTGATATGCTCGCGGTGCCGCTCTCCGCTGCATCCTCTGATGTATTCGCGGTGCCATTCTCTGTGACATCCTCTGAGGTATTCGCGATGCCGCTCTCCGCTGCATCCTCTGACGTATTCGCGATGCCATTCTCTGTGGCATCCTCTGACGCGTTTTCAGCGTCATTTTCAGCACCATCGCCAGAGGTTATATCCGTACTGTTTCCTGTCTCTTCCTCCGTTTCCACAGACACATCTGTGGCAGCATCTGTGGACTCCTCCGCCGCCAGGGCCTCCTCGCCCGAGGAGCACGGCTCCGATGCATCTGCCTGTGCAGATACGTCTTCGTCTAAAGAGTCCGACTCCGTGGAATCTGCCTGTGCCGACATATCCTCGTCTGAATAATCCGAGGTGTTAGCCCATGCCGACGTGTCCGTTTCCGCCAGTTCCTCACTCAAAATAACATCCGCTTCCGCCGCAATTACATTCACGGGCGGAACAGCATTCACCATAAGAATCCCTGCCAGGAACAATGCCATATACCGCTTCAAAGAATCTCTTTTTTTCATATCACTTTCCTCCTCCCATGTTGTCTCCGTTCCTTTCATTCTCATCTGCTTCATCTTTATCGGTTTTCTTATTGGTGTAATTGTAACAGAAAAAATGAACGCACAATCTGATGCAAGTATACAAAAATAATATACTATCGAAACAGGAAATGCAATGCTTTTATTCGCTGTTTTCTTAATGGCTGTTTTCTTAATATAGTATTTAATTTATTCTTTCGTTTTATAT
>JAJQFO010000045.1 GCA_021201095.1 Lachnospiraceae bacterium | reverse complement strand
GTCCAAGATCCCGCAGCATTTTCTTTTTCAGAAGGTTCAATGTCTCCCCGCCAAGACCGCCCAAACCGATAACAATCGTAGGTGTGGGTGTTGCTTTGTGATTTCCGCCCATGCAGAAAACTCCGCCCTCTTCCAGCGATAGCTGTTTCAATTTGTTCTTTTGCATGTAAGTCAATGGCATAATAACTCCTCCCTTACTCTTCTTTTCGTCTGGAAGCAACCGCCTGCTGCTTCCAGACATAAAATCTCCAACATTCTCTGTTGTATTTTAGCATATCCGCCAGCTACGATTATCAGGGGGTAATTTACTGTTACCTTTTCGGTTTCTCGTAGTTAATGGTGAAGCTCACTGAGTTTCCATCGGCTGTCGCTACTTTGAAATTCAGCTCCTGCGAGTTTTTGACTGCCTTTTTCACCTTTTTCGTACAAGCCTTTCCACCAAGCTCGATCGCCTGGGAAGCTGGAATGAGCAGGATAAATCCGTTCTTTCCAAAGAAGGTTCCCTTGAAGGTAATTTTTGAAAGCTCCTTCGACAGCGGACTGTTGCTGG
Organism: Lachnospiraceae bacterium; assembly: GCA_021201095.1. Taxonomy (GTDB): domain Bacteria; phylum Bacillota; class Clostridia; order Lachnospirales; family Lachnospiraceae; genus Choladousia. The sequence goes on along the minus strand of JAJQFO010000045.1, from coordinate 3,425 downwards.
ATGCCTTTACGAGAACCTTATCCACCATGGCTCTTTGCATATCATTTACAGAAACCATAGCCTTGGCCTTGATCCCATACTTATTCAGCACCTTTTTCATATTCTTGCCGCCCTTGAAAAGAACCTTCGCGTCCATGGAAACTGTCCTTCCAATAACAGCAGTCTCTGTTCCTGATTTCATAGTCACCGGGCCAATCTTAAAGCTGCCGCGGATCCGCCGGCTCCTGTTCAGAAATACCAGAACGACAATCAGAACGATGATGGCAATGATCACAGGGATCAGAGAAAGCAGCAGCACCCGGACGGGATCCTTTACCTTTACGGAAAACATCGTGGAGTTTGTATTTCCCTGCGCGTCCGTATACTGCACCGTGACCGTGGTGGAACCCCACTTCAGCGCGTCTATGACTATGGAGTCTCCCTCCACACGTACGGATGCGACGTTGCCATCGGATACACTGGTGATTGACGCGGTAATCTCATCGCCTTCTTCATCAGAAACGATGCTGTAGATATTGTCGATCGAAGCGGATTTCTTTACGCGGATCTCCTGATTTTCCAGAGTACCATTCATGACAAACGCGCGGTTGCCATTTTCCACTTCGAAGGCCGCTGTCTTGGTGAAATAGTCGGATTCCACCGTTACCGTGATATCACAGATCGACTGGCCGCTGGCGATGTAGCTGCCCTTAAGTACCCCATCCGTGTACGAAAGTATTACTTCCTGCGGACTCTCTCCTTCTCCGCGCGGCACAACTGTTGCAGTTGCGGAAGTCACAAGATTATAAAGAGAGGCATCCGCGTTCGAGCCAGTAGAATCCAGGAGTGTGCAGACGATCTGCACAGTGTCGTTGATATAAGCCGTATTCGTCGGATTTCCCGATGGAACGGTAGCGTATGCGTCAATCGAAATGTTATAGTGGTTCATCATCCGGATATCGATCGAGTCGCCTACAATTCCGTCCAGCACCAGCGTCCATTCTCCGATCTCCGGTCCGACCACCTTCATTGAAATAGCGTCTTCTTCTTCATCGTAGTAGCTGGTATCCGTATGATCCGCAAATGAATACTCATTCCCTTCCGGATCCTTTAACAAAAGCGTCCCACTCTGCAGAGCTTCCTCCGTGTTGCAGGCTATGCGGAGATTCATCTCAATTACGCCGCCAGTTACTTCAACAGGAATCTCATAATAGCCGCCATCTCCCGGAACCTCCACAACAATAGGTTTTACCTTGCAGATTGTGGCCAAAACATCATTAAAAACAGTTTCGATCTCGTCTAACGTCTCCACCACCGTCAGATAACCGCCGGTGCTTTCTGAAATGTTGGTCAGCTTCTCCAGACCCTCTGTTCCCAGAGAGCCAGTACCGTCCGCCAGCTGGTAGTTAAAGCCGATGCTGTAAATATAACAGTCATTCTGGCTGGCCCAGACCACCGCATCTGCCAATGCTTCCTGACACTCCTGGTATTGAATCTCACTGTCAAGGTCGTCCACCCCGTCTGAGAATAGAAGGATCGCGGTCTGGCAATCCTCCCTCATATTCGCGCTCATCAGGGATACTGCCTCCTCGAGACCGAAACCAATCGCCGTGTCGCGGCTGCGGTCATATTCAATGGTACTGAGTACAGTGTGTAGATAGGTAATAGCTGAAAGGTCATCCAGTGAATAATAGGAAGGCTCCCCATCCTTTGTCGTATAGGTAGCTGCCTCATCATTGAAGCATACGACTGCTACCCGGCAGTCCTGTGTCGGCATCATATTGACGAACATGCGGACTGCTTTAATCACGTTATATTCTGGATCTGAGGTCGCCATGGAGCCGCTGATATCCAGAACAAAAACCACATCGATCGGTTCATATTCCTCCTGCTCCTCATCGTTGGCAGATGTCTCTTCACTCACTGCTGTATCCGCTGCTTCTGCAGAAACAGCCTCCGTAGAGACTACATTCTCTGTTTCCTCCGCGAAAGCAAAGAGAGACAGTCCAAGAAAAAGGACCGCCGTAATCAAAAGTGCACTTAAAAATTTTAGCCGTTTCATAATAAACAACCTCCCAGTTTTTCTTTATCCCATCACATGTTCGTATCTGCTATGCGAGTGTGGACGAAACTCACGACAATCAAGCAGAATGTTCCGATTTGCACCGCAAATCAGGAACGGTACCGACTTTTTCATGTGCGGCTTTCTCATCACGCCACGGACACAACAATTAAGGCGATCATATCGAAGACTATGATCCAAACTGCCTTTTTCCACAAGGTACAGTGATACTGCGGAAAATTCTGCGGCTCTAGACCAGCCAGAAACTTTTTCTCCAGGTCCACCGGATGCTCTGCCAGCTCGGAAAGCTCCCTCAGTTCCGGTGTGCGGCAATCCCGCACTAACACACGCCCCAGGGGGGCACACAGCCGCTGTTCCACGGAGAGCTCCACCTCCATCAGTTCCTTCAGCCGGACCGCATAGGCAGCCACCTGTTTCATCAGAGCCAGAACGGTCCTTTTCCGCAGGAAATAAATGGTCTGGCGGAGCAGACACACCGCCAGGATTGCCAGCACAATCCCTGATCCCACTACATAAAGGCCTCCCGCATTCTTAAGAATCTGGTCAAGAAAGAGACCGATACCTGAAAAATCACTGACTGCATCCACAATTTTCTGAAACCACGGATGCCAGAACAGACTGAACACCAGAAAAACCCACGCAACTCCCAGCCAGAAGAAATCTGTCCTCAGCTGTTTACTGTAGACAGGCGCTGCCATTTCAAAGGTTCCGCAATAACTCTGGATGTTCTTCCAGGCCTGAATACTTTTTTCACGAATTTCGGAAACCACCTGCAGACACGCATCGCGCCCTCCATTCAGCATCCGCTGCAGTTCAGACCGCAGCTGATCTCTCCCCAGACCCTCTACAGATTCTGTCAGGTAACCGATCGGCGCGATATATTCCTTAACTCCGTCCAGTCCTTCTACCTTCCACCTGACCAGATAATTTTCCGTCCTGTCGCTGGATATGTAATCCTCCTTCCGATCAAGGATCCCTGTCATGTAGTTATACGGATTATTATCAAAGGCGCTGCAAAATTCCTGATAGGCTCCTACTGCGCTGGAGTAAAAAGTCGTTTGCTGCGGTACCAGCTCGAAGAGCTTTTCCCGTATGCCCACGGTGCTTCCATGAAACTCATATTCGTCTATATGCTTTGTATCCAGGATCCACTCGACATGCTCCAGTCTCGAGAATGCATTCGCGTCGTATTCAAATTGATAGCTGGGCCGATTCTCCCGCTCGTCCATTTCTACCTACCTCTTCCCAAAAAGCTTAGACATAAAATGCGTATTCTTTTTTGTTTTATCTTTCACAGAGCGATCATCCTCCAGAGACGAGCGTGATGTTTTTAATGCTTCCTCCTGTCGCCATGATTCCTCAT
>JAJQFO010000361.1 GCA_021201095.1 Lachnospiraceae bacterium | reverse complement strand
CATCAATACTTGGAGCATGTCATTCTGCGGACGGAGGTTTTTGCCATGAATAAAAGAAAAATGCCGGTTGGCATAGATCAATTTGAAAAAATCAGACAGCAGAATTTCTACTATGTAGATAAAACCGGGATGATAAAAGAATTGCTGGAGAACTGGGGAGAAGTCAATCTTTTTACCCGTCCCCGCCGCTTTGGAAAGAGTCTGAATATGAGCATGCTCCAAAGCTTTTTCAAAATCGGGACAGACAGGAGTCTCTTCGACGGTCTTGCAATTTCAAAGGAAACGAATCTGTGCGAGGAATATATGGGGCAGTTTCCCGTGATATCCATCACGCTGAAGCAGGTAACCGGCACCACTCTGTCTGCTGCCAGGGAGCAGATGTGGGAGCAGATTGAGGAAAAGGCGGATGAGCTTGGCTTCCTGCAGGAAAGCGACAGATTGAGCAGCCGGGACAAACGGATTCTGCAGGACCTGAGCAATGGTGAGGGAAACCTTGAGGCAAGCCTGAAACAGCTGTCTCGTATCCTCTGTAAGCATTATGGGAAAAAGGTCATCATACTGATCGATGAGTACGACACCCCGCTGCAGCGGGCTTATCAAAAAGGCTATTATGATGCCATGGTCGACCTGATCCGGCAGATTTTTGGTTATGCTCTTAAATCAAACGAATCCCTGTACTTCAGCGTATTGACAGGAATTATGCGTGTTTCGAAGGAAAGCATTTTTTCTGATCTGAATAATCCCAAAATGTATACTCTGCTGGATGAAAAATGTGACGAGTGGTTTGGATTTACAGACAACGAAGTCCGGCAGCTATTGACCGATTATGATTTGGAGAAATATTTTGATACGGTAAAGGACTGGTACGATGGCTATCAGATTGGCCGGAACAGTATCTATTGCCCCTGGGATGTCATTAATTATTGCGACCAGCTATTGACCGATTCCGATAAGACGCCCAGAAACTACTGGGCGAATGTGAGTGAAAACGGAATCATCCGTACACTTGCCCAGATGGCGGACAGCATGACACGCGACCAGATTGGAGATTTGATCGAGGGCGGGACAGTGAACAGACCAATCGTGCAGGAACTGACATACCGGGATATGACGAACAGTCTGGATAATATCTGGAGCATTTTGTTTATGACAGGCTATCTGACGCAGCATAAACAGAAGGAAGACGGAATTTATGAATTATGCATTCCGAACAGGGAAGTAAAGGATATTTTTAAAATGAAAATCCAGGACTGGTTCCAGGAAAAGGTTCGCGAGGATACAGACGGTCTGAAAACATTTTACACAGCACTGGATTCCGGCGATGCAGAAACTCTGGAAGACTGCCTGAACTTTTACCTGGGGACATCCATCAGCTACATGGATGGCGGTACACTGGACGATAAAGAAAAATTTTACCATGGATTGGTGCTTGGCATGCTGCTGCCCAGAAAAGAGTGGGAGTTCCGATCCAACAGAGAGGCTGGAAAGGGAAGATCAGACATTACGGGGTTTCATCTTCGCACAAAGGAAGCATTTATTATTGAATTAAAATATTCCAGGGAGGAAACGGAATTGTCTTCTGACGCACTGGAAGCCTTGCAGCAGATTAACCGGATGCAATATGATCAGTATTTCAACATAAGGAACCCGAAGACCCTGCGGCATTTCGGTATCGCCTTCTGCAAAAAAATCTGCAAGGTAAGGGTGGAATGATCGCTGCATTCCGTTACTTTTGTGATTCCGAGAATCCCAGCTGCACCGCGTTACATTCGTGAACCCGAGAATCTCAGCTGCATCCTACATCCCGGTCGTCATGACCATGCACCCGCAAAATCCATAATGAGTCTGATACAGGAGCGTCCTCACCGGCGCTCCTGTTTTCATCTGAGGCAGAGTCAGATCAAAACGCCGGTTCTCCAGCGCACACTGCGCGAACAGCTGCATCCACTGCCTGTCCGCCTGCGGAAACACCCCAGAAAACGACGCGCCCGACAAAAGATGCCAGGGCCTTCCGGCCAGAGCGGCAAAAGATTCATTCGCATAGCGGAAAAAACACTGCTGAAAGTTATCCACAGGGTCGTATTTGTTTTCCACAATGCAAAAAGGAAAGGGAAAATGATCGAAGCAGCGGTACTCCTCCGCAGCTCCCTGCTTCCACAGGACCGCCTCCTGCTGGCGCGCCATCTGCGAAAGGCGCTCCTGCATGGCATTCAAGATCGCCTGCTTCTGCCTCCGGCTGTAGGGCAGCCGCGCCCCATTTGACAATATCACGCAGGACTCATCCAGATCCTGAATAAAGCGCAGCGCAGCCAGACAGTTGCGGTTGATCTGGATAAAACCGCGCTGCGGCAGCATCGCCTTCAGCGAAGTAATCGTCAGAAAAATCTGGATCGGCGCCGCCTCCACGCGGAAAATCGTGCAGAGCTTATCCGTCACCTGCGCATAAATAATACTGTCCACCGGGATCAGCCGCTCCTTGCGGTTGACCATCAGCCGAATTGTCTTTATCCCCACACCAGTATCTGCCATATCCACATACCTCAAAATCAACTATTTCATAATCTCAGAAAACCATTTATCAGACCGCCATTAGCCCGACCGCCGCAATCCGAATAGCCATTATCCAGAAGGCTGTTATCTCAGGAAGTCATTATTTTGAAAGGCCATTATCTAAAAAGCTGTCTTCCTGAAAAGCTGTCATCCTGGAAAGCGGCCATCCGTTATTTTATCTCATCCGAAATGAAAATTCAATAAAAATCACATGCCATATAGGACAAAAGTTCTAAAAACATCCGCAAAAAGAATAGATATTTAATAGAAAACAACAAAATTATTTGTGCGAAAATTTCGCAAACAAAAGTAAAATTACGTAAATGGAAGAAAATCCGCGAAAATCAACCATTTACGGAAAGAACATTGAAACGAAATTCGTCACGATGTACTATACATGATAGAGAAAGGGTGTTTTTCATGTTCAGATTAGCAAAAATACCCTGTTTTGTTTTAAAAATCATTGTGAATTTGATGGAGCGAAGTGACTGACGCAGCTATTAAGCCAATAGCCGAATCACAGTCTATAGCCTGATTAAGTTTATAGCCGAACCAAAGTCTACAGCCTGATTAAGTTTTATAGCTGAACCAAGTTTATAGCCGAATTAAGACATAGCTGCATCAAGAGACTCGCTTATCATAAAGAAGCATTGAATCAAGAGGCTGTTTATCTAAGATACTGGCAGACGGGAAGTCAGAAGATAGGAGCGTTATGAGAGGAAAGAATTTGCTGAAAAAATGTCTTGCACTGGTTCTTTCGGTTTCCTTATTAGGAAGCCAGATTAGCGTACCCACAATTACCGGGTACGCCGAAGAGACCATCCTGGCAGAGAGTGACACTTCCAGCACAACAGCTTCCGACGGACTGATTGTAACATCGAGCGAAGAAACGGCAAATAGTAATAGCACACTTGCATCAGCAGACTCGTCAAGTGCCACAGCATCGACCACAGTGAGTGCAGAAGATTCCTCCGCAACACAGGCTTTATCGGGCGCGGAGAATTCCTCTACAACAGAGGCTTCAGCGGGCGTGGAAGATTCCTCTACAACACAGGCGGCAGCCAGCACAGAAGACTCCACTACGACGCAGGCGGCAGACTCTGCGCAGGACGCCGATTCTCAGACAGAATCTATGCCGAATGAGACTCTGGTGCAGAGCGGGACAGACAACTCAGGCAACGCAGAAGACACAGATAATACAGACAATACAAATGCCCAGGGCAGCTCTGATGCAGCAGATGCTTCCGCTTCAAATGAAGCTGGTGCAGACGGCGCCGAAACAAGCGAAGCCGGGACAAATGATGCCGGTACGGGCGAAAATTCCACAGGAAATGGATTTATCGAAAGCATTGAGGTCGTCACCGAAGCGGGCAGTGGGGCTGCTAGTGGGGCTGCTGCTGCGGGAAATTCTTCAAATACAGGTACAGAT
>JAJQFO010000160.1 GCA_021201095.1 Lachnospiraceae bacterium | reverse complement strand
CAAAATAGTCCCTCCCCAGCTCATCCGTGCCAAACCAGTGCGCCGCGGAAATACCGCCCTGCATGTTGCTCACATCCGTGGTCGTCGGATCCAGCGGAAGCAGAGGTGCAATGAGAGAGACAACAATCAATACTGCTAGGTAAATAATCGCAAAAATGCACAGCTTATCTTTTTTTAATGCCGCGATTACATTATCTATGCGCCGTTCGCGGCTTTTGCTTTCCTTCTTTTTCTTCATCACAATCACCCCATATCCTTTATTCTCGGATCCGTCAGACAGCAGAGAATATCTGCCAGCAGATTTCCTAAAATCACCATGGCGGATGACAACAGCAAAATCGCCATTACCACCGGATAATCCAGTCCGCCGACAGCAGTCGTGAAGTAAGGCCCTATCCCCGGCCAACTGAAGATGGTTTCTGTGATAATTGCGCCTGTGATCAGCATCGGCATCGCCATACCAAGCTTTGTGATGACCGGAAGAAGCACGTTTTTACAGACATGCTTGAACATGATCTCTGTTCTGGTGGCGCCGTAAGCGGTCTGCACCATCACATAGTCCTCCGAAAACTGCGTAATTGTAGAGGAGCGCACATATCGGATCAGATCCGGGGCGAATCCGATTACCAGCACCGTATATGGAAGAATAAAATGCCGGAGAAAATCCACAATAGAATCTTCCGAACCCACCGTATGCATGCCGATAATAGGAAGAACCCTGAGCTTGTATCCAAACAGATAGAGCAGGAGCATAGCCACCCAGAAGGTTGGGGTGGAAATCCCGACAGAGGCAAAGCCGTCGATCAGCTTATCCTGCCATTTATTTTTGTGTGATCCGGCGACAAGTCCAAGTACAATCGCAAGCACATAGGCCGTCAGGTAGGAGGGGATAATCAGGATCATCGTATTCACCAGCCGGGTGGAGAGATCCAGAGAAATGCTCTGACTGGTCACAATGGAATAGCCGAAATTGCCTTGCAGGATTCCCTGCAGCCATTTGAGATACTGGATGTATACCGGCTGATCATAGCCATATTTTGCCCGCAGCAATTCTTCCACTTCCGCTGATGTCCCCGGCTTGATCATCGTATCGACTGCATCATAGGGGGCCAGGCTCATGAGTGCAAAGCATAAAACTGTGATGGCAAGGAGCAAAGGGATTGCTGTAATGATACGTTTTGCAATATATTTTGCCATAGTTTTTCTCCTGAGAAACGTGCGCCGCCAGGCGCACAGGTAAAAAAGGGATGCTTCCGATATGTGAACTACCAGAAACATCCCCTTTGATTCCACAATACCGTGATTACTCTGACAGTGTCAGGTAGGACGCATCTGAGAGTGTATAGATCGGAACCAGGCCGCACTCTTCTACGCCTTCCACTCGGTTATTGATCAGCACAATATAGTTGTTAGATGCGATCGGATAGAAAAACGCGTCATCCTGAATCACCTGCTGCAGTTCGGAGTAAACCGCCGCTCTTTCTTCCGTATCAAATGTCGAAATACCCTGTTCAAACAGGCTGTCGATCTCTTCGTCTACCCATCCGGTGTAATTAAAGGAGCCGTCGCTTGCAAACAGATCGCGATAGGTCTGCGGATCGCTTCCCATGATATATCCGCCGAAATACAGGTCAAACGACTTGTCTGGATTCTCCAGCTCATCATAATAAGCGTTGGATTCCATCGGGCTCAGCTCGCAGGTAATGCCGACTGCCGAAAGCTGCTGCTGAATCAGCAGCGCCCAGGTCTCCATCGTAGCATCGCTGCTCGCGTAGCCAATCGTCAGTGTCAGATTTTCCACGCCCGCTTCCTCCAGCAGTGACTGTGCTTTTTCAATATCCTGCTCATATTTCTCCACCTCGGAATCGTCATAGTAGGTATTGTTCGGAGGAAGGAAGGTGTATACTTCATCATAGTTTTCCGCATCCAGATAGGTCGCTGTTGCCAGTTCTGTCTTATCCAGTGCGTAGAAAATCGCCTGACGCACTTCCGTATCCGGGATTCTCACCGTGTTCACCTCCAGGTATCCCACACGGCCCTGATTGAAGGTATAGGCGGTCAGGTTGCTCGCCTCCAGGTCAATCTGCGCAAGATAGGACGGCGACGTCGGCCATGCGTCTACTTCCCCGCTCTGAATCGCCAGCATCGCTGTGTCATCCGAAGTAATAATGCGGAACACAATCGTGTCGATCGAAGGCGTATTCATGAAGTAATCTTCATTTTTCTCAAATTTCAGATAAGAGCCTGCAGAGTATTCTGTCAGAATATACGCACCGGTCGTCACACTTGGCCCGGAGAATTCATAGGTCAGGAAGTCCACATCTGCAAACACATGCTCCGGTATAATATAGACTTCGTATGCGAATGCTTCCATATGGGCCGGGCTCGCGTTCGGGAAGGTAAATGCTACTGTATAATCATCAATCTTCTCAATCTCGCAGGCTCCTTCCTCGCTTACAAAGTTCGAATACATCTCACTGGCATTGTTCGGATCCATAATTGCTTCAATCGTAAAGATAACATCGTCAGCTGTGAAAGCTTCGCCATCTGTCCAGGTCACATCATCACGCAGCGTGAACGTGTATGTGCGGCCATCCTCTGACAGCTCGTAACCGGTCGCCAGATACCACACATATTCATCGCCGTCAATTTTAAACAGCGGGGAATACACCAGATTGCTGGTCATAAGGCCAAAGCGGTCGCTCGACGTGATCGGATTCACATTAGCCCCCGGATCACTGGTAATTGCATAGGTAAAGGTACTCGTATCCGCCGCGCCGGCCGTCGCACAGGTTCCGGCAACTGCCGCGCACAGGATTCCAGCCGCCAAAAGTCTCTTCAGTTTGCTCATAATTTCTTTCCTCCTTAAGCAAAAATCCAGATTTATATCTATTTCCTATTATTTAAATAGGTTTTATAGGATTTTTCTTATTATATCGCATCCGGAGAAATTCGTCAATTTCGTATTTTCGATAACTGGCTATCGGTTTTTTCTATAACAGTATTTAAAAACGCTGCATGAGTACAGAAATGTTGATGAGAGCTGCGCATCGAAAAATCGCTGCGCGATTGTATATCCCGTACGAAATGCGGGATGCCACCACGGCACGAAGGGACGCGGCTTTCATCCAGTACGGACATATTACAAGTCCCGGATGGCATGCTTCAGCTGCTCCAGGGCCTGCTCCAGCGTAGCCCGGGGACAGGCCACGTTGATCCGCTGAAATCCTTCTCCCGCCGCTCCGAAGATGCTTCCACTATCCAGCCACAGCCTGGCTTTTTGAACGATCAGCCTCTCCAGATCCGGCCCGCAAAGTCCCAGCGCGCGGAAATCAAGCCACACTAAATAGGTGCCTTCCGGCTCTATCATGTGTATTTCCGGCAGTTCCCTGGCCAGATACTCTCTCAGGAAAGTGATGTTTTCTTCAAGATAGGCCATGACACCACGGTACCAGGTCTCCCCATACCGATAAGCCGCCTCGCCGGCAGTAAGCCCCAGAGTGTTGAGCTGACTGTAGCCGGCGGCGGAAATCTGTCTGCGGAATTTTTTACGCAAAGCAGGATCCGGAATAAACAGGTTGGATATCTGCAAGCCGGCCAGATTAAAGGTCTTGGCCGGGGAGGTGCAGGTAATAGAAATTGCTTCAAATTCCGGCTTCAGGCCGGCGAATACCAGATGCCGGTTTTTGCCATAGACAAAATCCTGGTGAATTTCGTCGCTGACCACCAGGACTCCATGCTTCAGGCAGAGCTCACCGATGCGCAGCAGTTCCTCCTGGCGCCATACCCGGCCCACCGGGTTATGAGGGCTGCACAGGAGAAACAGCTTCACGCGGTTCTCAACAATCTTTCTTTCAAAATCCTCAAAGTCGATGTGATAGCGGCCGTCCGCTCCCAGTACCAGGTCACTGCTGACCACGCGGCGGTCATTGTCTGTGATGACCTCCGAGAAGGGATAATACACCGGCTGCTGGATGAGGACACTATCCTGAC
>JAJQFO010000129.1 GCA_021201095.1 Lachnospiraceae bacterium | reverse complement strand
TATCATTAGTATATTCTTTGATATTTTATAGAGTTTCAATATATAAAAGAAAACAAAATTGTTTGGAGGGAAAAGAAACAGGGTCTAGATGACATTTATGCCAAATATGATGCTCTTGTTCGTGAATATGGCGATGATTACTCTACAATAGAAAGTGAATTAAAATCATGGTATAAAGGATTGCCTGATGGGCATCCAGCAAAAGATCATTCCCATTATTCTAGGGTTGACAAGGATGGAATATTCTTTGCAGATAACATTTCATGGCCGGGTGGAGGAGGTCCCAAATATACTATATTACATCCGATTACCAAAAAACCTGTTAAGATTCCTTCACGAGGATGGCTAACAAATGAAGCTACTATGAAAGAATGGATTGCACAGGGACGTGTGGAGTTTGGCAAGGATGAAAATGGAGTTCCTACTCTTAAGTCATACCTAAAAGACCGTGAAATGAGCGTTCCTTACAGCGTTTTTTTATAAAGATGGACGCGCGGCTTCTAAACGGCTCGCAACTCTTATGGGTGATAAGGTATTTGAAAATCCAAAAGACGAGGAGATTATTCAAAGACTTATCGAGTTTTGCGGGACGGCTGAAAATGATATAGTCCTAGACTTTTTCAGTGGTTCAGCGACAACAGCACATTCACTGTTTCTCGCAAATATGTCGCAAGGAATACATCGCAAGTTTATTCTTGTACAGATTCCCGAAAAGATAGAGCCAGAGAAATCACCTGCAGGAAAAAGCCGAAAAGTTGCCGAAAATGCTGTTTCCCTTCTAGAGTCTATTGGGGCAGCTCATAATGTCTGCGAAATTGGTAAAGAGCGTATCCGCCGCGCTGGTAAAAAAATAAAGGAAGAAAATCCTCAAGCGACTGACCTTGATATCGGCTTTCGCGTTTTCAAGCTGGACGATTCCAATATGAAGGATGTTTACTACTCTGCCGGAGATTACAGCCAAAGTATGCTTGCTGGTCTGGAATCCAATATTAAGGAAGACCGTACCGATCTCGACCTGTTCTTCGGTTGCCTGTTAGACTGGGGACTGCCACTTTCTCTTCCCTATACTTCTGAGAAGATTGACGGCTGCACAGTACATACCTATAATGATGGCGACCTGATTGCCTGCTTCGATGAGAACATTCCTGACAGCGTAATCAAATCCATTGCGAAAAGACAGCCACTCCGTGCTGTATTCCGCGACAGCAGTTTCGAAGGAAGCCCGTCTAAAATTAACGTAGGTGAGATTTTCAAGCTGCTGGCACCGGATACTCGTGTGAAGATAATCTAAGAGGAGGGACTGCTATGAAACTACAATTTAAACATCAAAAATTTCAGGCAGATGCGGCAAAGGCTGTTGTTGATGTGTTCGCAGGACAGCCCTACCTCACTCCGTCCTATATGATGGATAAGGGCTCTGGCTACCATCAAATGTCCCTGACCGAAGAGCAGGACTTTACCGGCTGGAGCAACCAACGGATTGTTCCAGAACTTTCCGATAGCATGATTCTGGAGCACCTGCAGAAGATACAGCGAAACAACCAGATTGAGCCTTCCCAGAAGCTGGAAGGTCACTACAACCTGACCATAGAAATGGAAACCGGCGTCGGCAAGACTTATACGTACATCAAGACGATGTACGAGCTGAATAAGCATTATGGCTGGAGCAAGTTTATCATTGTGGTTCCGAGTATTGCCATCCGGGAAGGCGTCTATAAGTCTTTCCAGATGACGCAGGAGCATTTCGCAGAGGAATATGGAAAGAAAATCCGGTTCTTTATCTATAACTCTGCCCAGTTGACAGAGATTGACCGTTTTGCATCGGACAGTTCCATCAACGCGATGATTATCAATTCCCAGGCATTTAACGCCAAGGGCAAAGATGCCCGCCGGATTTATATGAAGCTGGACGAGTTTCGTTCCCGCCGTCCGATTGATATTATTGCAAAGACGAATCCGATTCTGATTATTGATGAGCCGCAGTCTGTAGAAGGCAAGCAAACCAAGAAGAATCTGGAAGAATTTCATCCAATGCTGACCTTGCGTTATTCCGCTACACATAAGAGTGACAGCATCTACAATATGGTCTATCGTCTGGATGCCATGGAGGCTTATAATAAACGGCTTGTGAAGAAAATCGCGGTCAAAGGAATCGTGGAAACCGGCAGCACAGCTACGGAAAGCTATGTGTACCTTGAGAGCATCAACCTCTCGAAGAAGGACCCAACGGCAACCATCGAATATGAAGTACGTGGCGCAAACGGTCCTAAAAAGGCAACCCACATTGTCAATATCGGAGACAACCTTTACGATAAATCTGATCACCTGGAGGAGTACCGGAACGGTTTTGTCGTAAAGTTCATTGATGGCCGCGATAATTCTCTGGAGTTTTTAAACGGCGTAAAGCTGTATGCCGGAGATGTCATCGGCAAGGTGGATGAGAACCAGCTGCGCCGCATCCAGATACGGGAGACCATTCTGTCCCACATACAGAGGGAGCGGCAGCTGTTCTATAAAGGAATCAAGGTTCTTTCTCTTTTCTTTATCGATGAGGTTGCAAAGTATAAACAGTATGACGCTTCCGGACAGCCTTACAACGGAATCTATGCTGACATGTTTGAAGAAGAGTATCAGGACATAATCAACAATATGCAGCTTGCCATCGGGGAAGATGAGTACATGAAGTACCTGAAATCAATTTCTCCTTCCTCTACCCACGCTGGATATTTTTCTGTGGATAAAAAAGGGAAAATAATTAACAGCAAGGTGGCTCGGAAAGAAACCACTTCCGATGACATTGACGCCTATGACCTGATTATGAAAAGCAAGGAGCTTCTGCTCGACCGTGACCCGAAAAAATCACCTGTACGTTTTATTTTCTCCCACTCTGCATTGCGGGAAGGCTGGGACAACCCTAATGTATTCCAGATTTGCACCTTGAAGCAGAGCTCCTCCGATGTGCGGAAACGCCAAGAGGTTGGCCGTGGCTTACGGCTCTGTGTTAACCAGGACGGTGAGCGCATGGATACGAACGTGCTGGGGAACGATGTCCATAACATAAATGTCCTGACCGTAATCGCCAGCGAGAGCTACGACAGCTTTGCGAAGGGCCTGCAGACCGAGATTGCAGACGCTGTTGCGAGCCGCCCACGTGCGGTAACAGCCGATTTATTTATCGGCAGGGTGATTAAAGACGCAACCGGCAACGAGCAGGTAATCGATAGCAACACCGCACACGCCATCTGGTTCGATATGGCAGTCAATCACTACATCGACAAAAAGGGTGTCTTGACAGATAAATATTACGAGGACAAGAACAACGGCCAGCTGACATTTGCGGAAGAAGTGGCAGATTCTGCTGCTGATATCATAGACATCATAGATTCTATCTATGATGAACGCGCGATGCAGCCTGAGGATGCCCGCAGCAATAACGTGGAACTCGTGGTAGACGAAGAAAAACTCGCCATGCCGGAATTTAAAAACCTCTGGAGCCGGATTAACGCGAAGTCCGTCTATGTAGTCGATTTTGACACAGAGGAACTGGTACGGAAATCCATCGCTGCCCTCGACAAGAAACTGCGCGTTTCCAAAATCTACTTCCGTGTAGAAACCGGCGCAATGGATGAAATCAAATCCAAAGAAGATTTGTACAGCGGCTCTTCTTTCGTTAAAGAAAAAGAAAGTACTTACGGAGCCACCATCACAGCAAGCTCAAACGTGAAGTATGATTTGGTCGGTAAGCTCGTAGAAGAAACCGGCTTGACCAGAAAGGCAATCATCGCAATCCTTACAGGAATCAAGCCTGCCGTTTTTGACCAGTTTAAGAACAACCCGGAAGAATTTATCGTGAAAGCTGCCTCTCTCATCAATGACGAGAAGGCTACCGCTATCATCGAGCATATTACCTACAATATCATGGATGAGAGCTACAACACGGATATCTTCACAGATGCCACCATCAAAGGGAAACTCGGTGTAAATGCGATGAAGGCAAACAAGCACCT
>JAJQFO010000224.1 GCA_021201095.1 Lachnospiraceae bacterium | reverse complement strand
GAAAACCGGGATTTTTTCGACATCCAAACCACTTTTTTCTCTTTAGGCGTAAAAAATTACGGGAAGTTCACATTGTAACTGCACTATCTCCCAGCGTGTTTCTTCATCGTTCTCCTCTGCTGCTCAGTTTTTACCGCCTGCGAATGCCCGTCTCCATCTACGGGCGAAAACGCGTTGTTGCAAATATCATCCGTCAGCCCCAGTGTTTCCGGCTTTAACACATCGTCTTTATTTACCTCCAGCAGCTTATAGTCCTGCGAAAGGGATGGTGCGTACAATATTTTACTGACAGGATCATACTCATGGACAAAATCCGAAAGCTGTTCGTCCGGATTTACAACTTCAGCGTTCACGCTTTCTATGATCTCGTCTATCTCCCTGTCTGCGAAATCCGCATTCTTAGGAAAGATCAATATTTCATGTACGGAAGATGGGATAATATAAAAACCATTCGGGCACATAGCGGATACCTGATCCAGCACTCCCGGGTAGAACAGGGTGCCGGCTCCTCGAAAAACTTCCTCATTCGACAATACAATAAGCCCACTGTTACCAATTCCCATATCAGGCATGAAATCTGCTGACACATCCATTGTGGGAATTCCAAGCATTTTCTGCATCACACTGCCCAAATCACATATTTGTGCAGGATATCGCTCCATCGAATTTTTTAAAGCCTGAGTGTGGAGTTCTTCAGTTGTTACTCCGTAACGCGCTTTCATCTCATTCGTAATCGGGATTGAGAAGCTTGTGTTCTCTTCCCTCCCCATCTCGATTTTATAAATGGCTGCAATATCCCCCATTTTGCAATGCGGACGGTGGGCAAGCATCTCCGCATTTTTCGTGCATCCCGCTGTATCCAGGATAATGTTTTCTTTCGCATAATCCCAGTTTTCCACCATTCTTCTCATATCTGGAAGGCTGCTTTTGTCAAACGCCGGATTTTCTCTCTTTGACGCATCACGCTGAACCTGAAGATCTGAAATCTGGTTCATCAGCTGCGGCAGTTCCATGCCTTCCTGATAAAGGGTATAAAAATCATCCAGATAAATCACAGGTGCAAAGTTCTCATCAGGCGCTTTAATGGTAAACGCCATTTTCGGCCCGGCTGCCTTGTAGGTTTCGGAAATATCAATATCCCATTCCTGATAAGATTCTGGAAGGTAGGCTTTTATATTCGTCTCCACATATTCACAGAATCCGTTTAAATCCATGCCTTCATTAATTCGGTCACTCATAGTCTTCTCCTCCTTCCGCCGATCGATCCGAATGGATTGATTTTCTGATTGTATCTCCAGACGCTGCTCTTCCGATTGGTTGGCCTCCCTGCCCCTCCGATTCTTCCGGTCTGAAGGTTTGTCTGACTGCTTCTTCTGAATCTTCCGATTTACCTTCCTTCTCCAAATCCATATGTTCCTGCTGTATTTTCATCAACGCATCCGAATACATATAAAATCTGGTCTCCCGCTTCACTGTCTTTTCTTTAAATTCACAAATAATCATATTGCATCCTCCTGCTTTCTAATGCGCTTTCCGTTTCTTCTGCTTTTGCTCCTGTTTTTGTTCCGGCCTTCGATCTGACTTCTGTTCGTTCTTCTGTTTCTCTTTATCCTGCGGCGGATTCCGCGCCTGCTGTTTTTCGGTCAATGGCGGATCTGTAGTTCTGGTACTTCCTGTCATCATCCGCCTCTCCTGTACAAAATCCGGCAGCTCTGTAAATCCAACGCTGTCCACGTACCAGGCTTTCGTTTTTCCATCCTGATTCATCAGGATCACATCACTCACGGAAAGGGAATGACCTTTGAAATCTTCCGGAAGAGCCATGTTAAACCGTTCAAAAATCATATCCAGCGTTTCCACCTCAGAAAGAGTCTCAGTTTTTGAAAGATTGCTGACGTAGATCAGATTGTAATCAGCGCCATTCACTTTATGATTCAGCTTTTGTAAAAGCTTCGTGCCTTCAAACAGATACTCCCGTCCTGCACTGTCCCGGTTAATCTGGTAGATTCCAAAAGAATCCGCGCTACCGTTCAGGAGCATTTTTTCTACAGGTATCTGCTCCATGAGTTTTACCTCCGCCCGAAACAGATTGATGAAACCATCCAATACAGCCGGATGGCTTGTCACAAGAGTGTGAGGCTGGATCAGCTGCACCGGATTCGATTTGTTCATTTCTGCAGCCATTCGGGGACAGGTTTTTACCGCCCAGCTTTTGTTATCCCATGAAAATCTGCCGTCATAGCTTTTGTACAACACAGTGGCAGCCAGAACAAAAGCAACCCGCTCCGTGCCGAATCTTTCCATCACGGAATCCACTGCTTTCTCATTCAGCCTCATCCCGTCAAAGTGACTGCTGATTGCTTCCTCTATCGCCGTGCTGCAGACATCGTTCAATCGATTCGATGACTGGAAAGCATCCATCTCTCCATGCTCACGCGCATACGAAAAGCTCTCTTTGTACACGGGTGGATAGACCGCCGGTTGTTCCCCCTCTCGATTCTGACTTTTTTCTTTTTCATCGTTCATCTCTGATATCCTTTCTTTTTTCGAAGGTACAAATCTGCGATGGCAGCTGTAAACAAGTCCGGATCTGCACATATCCTGCAGCCAATCATCAAACTCTGGATACTCCTTCTTGTTAATGACCGTCTCATAAACCCGCTCTAATTGCTCTTTTGTGAAAAGCCGGTCTGCCAGCTCAGGACAGGTTTCCTTTACATCCTCGGCAAAACGGAAATAATCCCTGAAATAATCATCAAAGGTGTCGATATCTCCCTGATTCCGGAATGTCACGTAAGCTTTATCTTTCACAAAAGCAACCGCTTCATGGAATTTTGTCTCGCTGACCACCCATGTGATTGCTTCCTTCAGGGCATCCAGCGACTGGCATGCAAAATAATGTCCATAAATCCGTCCGGTCGCCGCATAAATGTCAACACAAAACCAATAGTCAGAATGCGAAAAATCAACACGGTCTGCGTACTGACAGCCCTTTTCTGTTCCGTAAATCTTCACCCTTTTAAGTTCAGCCAGCTGTTCCTCCTCATAATTCGATAACATTTCATAAAAATTCTGTGGTGTCATGATTCTCCTTTCCCCCAGTCTCCGGCAGTCCAGGCAAACCTGTTCCGGCATCCT
Organism: Lachnospiraceae bacterium; assembly: GCA_021201095.1. GTDB lineage: Bacteria > Bacillota > Clostridia > Lachnospirales > Lachnospiraceae > Choladousia. The sequence continues at coordinate 874 of JAJQFO010000224.1, read as the reverse complement.
CCTGCCGCCAGACACGCGTCTTAGGCTGGCGGCGCGGCTTTCCCCAGCTATTTTTTCGACGTTTCCGTTTTGAGTCTCGATCTACTCTTCCAATGGCTGCGTAAGCCGTCGGGTCAGCATGGGTTGTTCGGCTTTCCCTGACCGTAAGCATTTCCTGCATTTCGTAATTATCCTGCCTTGTAATCCAGTGGATAACCGGCTCATATCCATCCGTCATCCTTATTTTCTCCTTCTTTCTTAACAGATTCCCAGAATGCCGCTGCTGCCATATGGAACAGTTACCTGTAAGAGTACGTTTTCGGTTTTGTGTTCCGAAAACGGCTCTGCTCCTGATTTTGACCGTATGGGCTGCTTTGGCCTGGCTGCCTGTCTGAATTGCTATAACTGCTTGAGTTGCTATAGCTGTTTGGGTTGCTATGGCTCTCCGGGTTCCCTTGCCAGCGTTGGCGCCCCTGATTTGTCTGCCAATCAGAGGATTGTCCCATTTCGTCTCTCCCCGGAATGGCCCCGGCAGTAGCTGGCTGATTTTTTCCACTCGGTGGAATAGTCTCAGCAAGCGCAGTCTTTTCACCCACACCAACCGCATCCATACTGTCTTTTTTATCCATATTCAAAAGGGCGTTCAGCTCCGCAAGCCGCGCAGATTTCTCTGCCAGCTCCTGCTCTTTTGGGAATGGCTTTTTCAGTTCTTCCTGTGCGTTCTGCATCTGCTGGCGCAGATTTTCCAGCTTCTGTTCCGCCTCCGGCAGCAGTTTTTCCCCAATCGAAGTCAATGTGTGGTTGATACGTGTGATGTTGCCGGTCGGATCTTTTCCAAGCTCTACATAATGCCGACCGCCTTTATTCTGAAGCGTCAGGGTAAATTTCTGTGAGA
>JAJQFO010000084.1 GCA_021201095.1 Lachnospiraceae bacterium | reverse complement strand
GAAGCTTCATGGAATGCATCACCTTCTGGTAAATGCCCTGGCCGCGGCGGCCATCGTTTGCTTCCTCGGAGCCTTCCAGGCTGAACGCCGGGACGAAATTCTTTACCCGCAGAATCTCATCACAGAATTCCTCGTCAAAAAGAGTCCCGTTCGTAAATGCCAGGAACTCGCAGTCCGGATGCATCTCGCAGAGCTTGATGATGTCCTTCTTCCTCACGGTCGGCTCGCCGCCCGTGTAAATATACATATAGACACCGATTTCCTTGCCCTGACGGATGATGGAATCGATCTCCTCCAGCGTCAGGTTCAGCTGATGCCCGTACTCTGCTGCCCAGCAGCCGGTGCAGTGCAGGTTGCAGGCACTGGTCGGGTCAAGCAGGATCGCCCACGGGGAATTGCAGTTGTTTTCCTTTGCATTTTCCTCCTGCAGCTTCCCGCCGTTCAGACTGGCATTGATAATAAAGTTTTCAAAAAAAGTCTTGCGGACGCCCGGATCCAGCTGATACAGACGCATGATCAGCTGATACCAGTTATTGTCCTTGTCCTGGATCGCGTTCCGGATCGCGTTTCTCTGTCCCACAAACCAGTCCTTCGGTGTGTACTTATCTACCAGCGCCATCAGCTTCGGGATGTTCGTTTCCGGATCCTTTTCCAGATACCCAAGACCCTGTTTCACCACCGCTTCTGTGAGCGCTGTCTTTGCTTTATCTGTAAGTTTCATGATTTCTCTTCACTCCTCATCTTTCTTTTCACGTAACTGTTCCATACCTTCACAGTTACATTCCCATATTGTTTTGCTATTCATGTTGTCCGCAATACACAGAACATATGGAACAGTAAAACGAACGACGCCCCACCTGTAAAGGTACAAATCCCTGCGATCACGCTTCTGCTGTTTCTCTGCCATGTTAAGAAACAACTGAATCATAATGCTGGGAGTATCCATGCAAGCGCGAACAACATTTGTAGCAGGATGTATACTAACACCCTGAAGCCGAATATTCAAGCAACAATTTCTCATATCTGTTGCATTTTTGAAATTTTCTCTTGTTTTTTTGCAACACAGGTTGTACACTGTGTCCCGAAAAAGGAAAGAAAGGAAAGTCTGCAATGAAGGAGAAAACTGAAAAAACGAATATAAAAGAAAAAAAGTACATCGCAGCCACAAACGCAACCCGTGATTCCTTTGTCAATGCGTTTTTTATGCTGGCCCACCAGGAAAAAATCTATCAGATTTCCATCCATGAGATCACGGATATCGCCGGATACAACCGCGCCACCTTCTATCGGTATTTTGCGGATATTTACGGCCTGATCGAATTTGCCGAGGATGAATTCCTGCGGGACATGCGGAAAGCCATCGAGGAAATAAGCGGGGAAAGTCAGATCGGGGAACGCCAGTTTTTTAAGATCATGATTCAATGCTTCCGCAAAAACAAATACCGGGTATCCGTCCTGCTCTCCGAAGAGAACCGGTCCCATTTTTTAAGAAGGATCAATGAAAACATTTCGAAGAATCTCAACCGCCCGGATCTGAATACCCCGCAAAAAAAGACAATCCGGGATATCTACTTTTTTGGGATTTTCCACGCGATCTCCATCAACCTTCAGAGCCGGGATGCCCTGAACGATGAAGACCTGCTGGACATCATCCAGGACCTGTTCGATAAGTGGTATCGGCCGGAAATGGGATTTATTGAATCGTAAAACTCAATACGCGATTCTATTGCGCGGCTCCCATACAGCCGCAGACAAACGATTAAGGGAGATAATGATAATGAAAGAAAAGAAAGAGACAGAAGAAGAAAAAGAATCAAAAATTATTACGATACCGAATATCATGTCTTTATTCCGTATCGTTCTGATACCATTTATTGTATGGAATTATGGAATCGGCCGAAGAAGAATTGCCTTTTTACTGCTAGTGATCTCATGGCTGACCGATATTTTAGACGGCCAGGTTGCGCGTCAGTTTCACATGGTCAGCCATCTGGGCAAAGCCCTGGACCCGCTGGCGGATAAGCTGACACAGGGATTTTTGTTACTGACCCTGATATCCGAATTTCCGGTCATTAAGATTCCGTTTCTTGTTTTTATTCTCGTAGAAGCGGTCATGGTGGTCACCGGAATCCTTGTCATCAAAAGGACCGGCTCGACCTACAGCGCAAGCTGGCACGGGAAACTGGCGACCGGAATGCTGGATATTACTGTCATTTTCCACATCATCTGGCAGGCTATTCCAGCAGGGTTCTCCTCCCTGCTGGTATCCGCATGTATTGTTTTGATGCTGCTGTCCCTGCTTTTATACATCATAGAAAACAAAAGGCGAATCGAAAGCGGGAAGAGCTGAACATAGTCTTTTCCGCTCTTTACATTATGGGACACAGCAATGACAAATGTAAAGCTATCATAAATAAATTAACCTGCAAAAAAGTCCGTGCTGCTTGCAGCGATGAACTTCGCAGGTTAACGAGCAGCTGCTTTTGCTGCGAATATGACTGCATGTATCACACTAAAGGAGGATAAATGATATGGTTTACATTTTACTTTCTCTTTCAATCGCTATTCTTGCAGGGCTTCTGATGACCCGTGTGTTTAAGCCTTTCAAGCTGCCGTCTGTCACCGCGTACCTGGTGGCCGGTGTCCTGATCGGCCCATATTGTCTCGGACGTCTTGGTATCCCCGGATTGGGCTTCACCAGCATGGACAACGTCGAATCGCTCAGCCTGATCTCCGATGTAGCCCTTGGTTTCATTGCCTTTTCCATTGGCAATGAGTTCCGTCTGTCTCAGCTGAAAAAAACCGGAAAGCAGGCGACTGTGATCGGCATCGTCCAGGCACTGACAGCGACCTTGTTTGTCGATGCGGCACTTCTGATTGTCTGCGTGGCAACCAATGGTGCACTGACCATGGCTCAGGCAATCACACTCGGTGCCATCGCGACTGCTACCGCTCCTGCGGCGACGCTGATGGTCGTCCGCCAGTACAAGGCAAAGGGGCCTCTGGTCGACCTGCTGCTGCCGATCGTGGCGCTGGATGACGCGGTCGGGCTGGTGGTGTTTGCGGTGAGCTTCGGTGTTGCACAGGCTATGGTGACCGGTTCGATTGACTTTATCTCAATCATTGTCAATCCGCTGCTGGAAATCGTCCTGTCCCTTGCTCTCGGCGCAGTGATGGGCTGGCTGCTCACGCAGATTGAAAAGCTGTTCAACTCCAATACCAACCGCCTGAATATGTCCATCGCATTTGTGCTCCTGACTACCGCACTGTCCATGCTGGAATTCGATATCGGCCCAGTGACCATAAGCTTTTCCTCTCTGCTGGTATGTATGATGCTGGGCACCATTTTCTGCAACCTCTGTCCGCTTTCCCATGAAATCATGGACAAGACGGACAGCTGGACCAACCCGCTCTTCGCCGCCTTTTTCGTCATCTCAGGCGCACAGCTGGAGCTGAGTGTCTTTTCAAGCGGCATCATCGTGCTGATCGGTCTGGTCTACATCCTTACCCGGTCTGCCGGTAAATACATCGGCGCGTTTCTCTCTGCCAAAGCAACCCACTGCAGCGATACCATCTGCAAGTACCTCGGCATCACGCTTCTGCCGCAGGCCGGCGTTGCCCTGGGGATGTGCGTCACAGCCCAACAGCTTGGCGAGCAGGGCGAACTGATCCGCAACATCACGCTCTTTGCCATCCTGATCTACGAGCTGGTAGGGCCGCTGCTTACCAAGACAGCCCTGAAGAGTGCAGGCGAGATCCAGCCGATGAGCGAGGATGTGAAAAACCGCCGCCAGACAAATCTGGAGACGGCAAAAAACACGCCATGGGAACGGCATGCAAAGCATGGAAGGTAAAACAAAACAGGCAAATGGGAAGATGAAAAAACGTCAGGATACAATGAAAGCCGCGCGATTGCTTATCCCGCACGAAGTGCGGGATGCCCACGCCCCACAATCAAAGATTGGGGGCAAAACCCGGCGAGGGGCGCGGCCTGCGTCCATACTCGCTTTGCGAGTACGGACATGTGATACGATCAAATTTGTAAGGAATGTATTAAAGAAAGTAAATCGCGACCATGTA
>JAJQFO010000243.1 GCA_021201095.1 Lachnospiraceae bacterium | reverse complement strand
TATTATACCTGGAGAGATCTTTCTGCGGAACCGTATAACTGCAGGGACGGAGTCTCTTCATTGTTTCGTTTTACCGTAAAGAATTTAAAAGAGCATCTGAGACGCCTTGCCATGGTAGATTCCTTTAAGAGGATTAGTGTGCTGGGCACTAATACGAATGATAAGATCTATGATATTCTGACGCGCAAAATCAAGACCCCTTTGCAGGAAGGGAAAAAAATTACACATCAGGATGACATTGATCTGGAAGATCATGCGGCAAATATTGCGGCGGTAGTGATGCTCTGCGACCAGAAAAATGATGACGATGTGATCGCGGAGTTTCATGTCGAGGTAATCTTATCTGAAGATGATCAGGGACGCAAGTTTGCGAAGAGCCTGCGGGTGGAATATACGGATGGTATGGTAGAAGTTGTTCTGAACAATGTCTGCCCGTTTTGCGGAAAGAGCTTTTATGCGGAGGTCGGCAAGCACGAGGAAATCATTATCTGTATGGCCGGCAGTGCCAGAGTGGGAAAGACCGCTTATCTGGCGGCTCTTGTAGACTGTATCGAACGCAATGGCAGAGGCTTTGCGGAGGTGGTGCCCTCGGACGATCCGGAGTGGACGTTCTTCCGCACCAGTATTCTGGAAAAATACCAGAGAGGAAAGAAAATTGACAAAACGCAGTTCGAGGGGTCCGGCGAGACGATTCCGCTGTTTTCGCTGGAGATTGGCATTTTAGGCAGACATTATATTTTTACGTTTATTGATATGCCCGGTGAAGCGTTCAGTAGTGATGATAAGGATAAGAGACTGAACTTTGTGACCAACGACCGGAAAATCGTGAAATATGCCCAGATGATCTGGTTCTGCGTAGCTCCGGCTCAGGTGGACATTGCGGTGAAAAAGGTTTCCGGCCTGACAATCACAGATAAGGAAGACCGGATTGATACAAATATGGCAAAAGTCATGGGCAACATTGCCAGCACCATGCAGTATGTATCTCCGGGAAAGAAAAAGAATGCGGCTGTCCTGATCACCATGAGCGATCTGATTATGAATGACGAACAGAGGTCCTATGGAGATGAGCTGTATCTGAAAAATGTGAACTGTTTTAATACCTATTTCCAGAATGGCTATTTTGACTTTAATTTGAGCAGAGATTTTATGGGTGTTTCCAGGGAATATCTGCACCGCGCGGGAAGGGTTGTCACTTCGCTTGATCAGATGTTTGCCAGATATGGTACCTTTGCGGTGGCTGCTTATGGAAAGCAGATTGCCGGGAGCAATGCTGTCGCCGATCTTGCCGATCTGGCTTCTGCCAGTCTTACGATGGAGGATACGGCCGATGAAGATTCGATGATGATGGATGCGGATGGCAGCATGGATCTGGATATGAGCGGATCTCTGGACGATCTGCTTTTTGATGAGGATCCTGTCGGCACCGCTATAGAGGAGGATGACGACGATGATGATTTCACAGCAGAGCCGTCGATGGTAGAGCTTCCATTTCTCTGGACCCTGGCTGCGCTGGGTAAAATTCCGGCAAAGGCTCATGTTGTACGTACGGAGCAGAGAAAGAAATTCTTCGGCCTGGTCAAAACAAATGAGGAAGTGTCGGAGCTGGTGGATGTTCCGCTTGACGAGCTTTATGTCTGATAGATGTTGATTTTTATGCAAACCAGGCGTGATGATTTATATTACTTTTTGTAACTTAATGAAATGTTTTGTGCTCATTATGGGTAATCTGACTGTAGTCAAATACCCCGATGCAGGCACGGCTGCTTGGCTCGTTGCTTCGCGGGAACAACTGGGGAGGTGTGAGTTATGGATTTATTCTACGGCAATGATGGCAACAATTACCGTATTTTCGCGCAGTCTGCGGGACTTTCTTCAAAAGCAGTGCAGATGCTTCAGAAAAGCTATATGCAGTATTTTTTTCCAAAGAATGCGTCTGCGTATTCTTCGGTCTCAAAGGAGCCGGAGAGCATTTGCTATGTGACATCAAATCTGAACAGAGAAATGCCTTCTGAGATGGTGGTTTTGTGCAAGAATGGGCATATGACACGCTACTCCACGCCGAGCTTCTTTTTTCATGCGCATCTGATGGAGATCCCTTCCGATTTTTACAAGGATGCATTTTTCGATATTTTTTCTCTCCAATTTGTAGATGACACAGAAATCAATCAGTACGACAATGTCTCCATTGAAGCATATCAGATAGGGACGCATGTTGATATCCGCGAGGACGCCCTGACGGATGATCAGCTGAAGGTGGTTTTGTACTGGTTTTTTTATAATGAGCGGCTGGGACAGCCGGTCAGGATTCTTCTCGATCAGGGGGGAGATGAATACAACCGCAGGTCCCGGGAAGTGTTGAAAGCAATCTATCGGCATCTGCCCTACCAGTTTCGCAAAAAATATGGTTTTCTGTCCTATTGTGATGAAATGCAGAGCTGTCCGTCCAGGGTTAGCTTTGTCCTTTATGACAGGACTCAGGTACGCAAGCCGGGAGATCTGGAGGTGGATCTGGCAAATGCAGACGCCGCTGCCGCGAGAAATATGATCGGTATGCGATCGATCACCGATTATGTAGACTATCTGGTCGGACTTTCATCTGACGCCCGCACAAAGCATTTTGATGCTTTAGACCGGATGAGTGAGGGAGGACGGCTGAGTGTGCAGGATTGTCTTGATTTTGTCAGTCTGACCCAAAAATGGGAGGAAAAAGACACCAGGGTGCTTCTGCCCGAGTGGATTGACTATGTTTATAAAAATGTAGTTCGCCCTACTGCCATGTATCAGACTGTGATATTGATGGTGAAGGAGCGGGTTTCTGACGAGCAGTATAATGAATATCTGTTCGTGCAGCTTGATTCGCAGAGCGGCGGTGTCAGGGAAGTCCTTCTGGCCAGAAAAAAGGAGCTTTTGTTCGCGGATTATATTGGCTCTCTGCATCTGGATCAGGATCGCATGATAGAATGGATTGACCGGAAACTTCCTTATCCGGTGACGGGCAGTAATCTGGAAAAAATCAAGGCTCTTGAGGAGGATATTTCATATTTAAAAGAAATCGATGTCGGCTCCGGGCAGATGGCGGCAATTCTTCTCTCTGCCGTGGAAAACCGGGAAATTACGGTCAGGGAATACGAGGAAGCTGAAAGAAAGCTGATTCAGGAGGAAAAGGACCAGGTTCAGGAACAAATTGATACAATTAATCATTCACCGAAAGCAAATCAAAACATTCTGATCTGTAGTCGGCATTTCAGACAGCTCCTGGATAAGGTAAACTATGCGGAGAACCGCCAGCCTGTCTTAAATGCGGTGTGCGAACTGTTGGAAGGTATGCTGAGATTTCTGACGCAGGCCGATCCGCCAAAGCAGAAAAATATTGAAGATATGGAGGGAGCGCTGTCTCTTTTTAAAGAGGAAGCTTCCATCCAACCCTATGTGGAGCAGTATCAGCAGCTGCAGGAGGAATGGCAAAGGATCGCGGCTCAGAAGCTGGACACAAATGTTTTGATTACCGACAGGCAGTCTTTGATCGACGGCATTCGAAAAATTGACCGGCTCAGGGAAGCTTTGAAAGCATATCCGCCAGAATATCAGAAGCCGGTTATCCTTTCCGCCGGTATGAGTCGGCTGGAGCTGGCATTAGATGAGGCGGAATGTGTTCTGGAGTTTTTCCTGGCGCCGCAGATAGACAATGCAGAAGAGACGCTGAAGCTTCTTTTGACAGTTTCGGAAACAGAGGCAGACTCATTTCTCTGCGAGATGCTGCAGAAGCGGATTTTGACTCTGGAGCATTATGAACATTTCACGCAGATGGAGAAGCTGCTGTTTGACCCGAGGGTTCTGGATGGTTACTTCATTAACCTCGTTCCGGAGGCGCTTACCTGGACGGGAGAAGAAAGAGAGAAAACGGCACCCATCTCAAGAAATTTATTCAGAAGTGCCGGAGCGGAAGATACCGACGCGTATGAAGAGGATGATGAGGAAACATGGGGACAGGAGGAAGCAGGAAAAACATCCCGCTCGTCTCTGGAGGATGATCTCTCTGTGAAAGATAAAACAAAAAAGAATACGCATTTTATGTCTAAGCTTTTTGG
>JAJQFO010000054.1 GCA_021201095.1 Lachnospiraceae bacterium | reverse complement strand
TGCCGATCTTGCGTTGCTGATTAGCACGCGCCAGAATGATCAGCCCCCTTGATTTATCGAATTTTTATACTTCGCTCATGTTGTGCTTCGTCCTATTTAGGTATACATGGGGTCAGTCCACCTGTAGAGTTATTTTCTGCAGAATACATTCACGCTGCTGAATGGAAGAAAATCCCGGTAGACGCGCTGAAAAAGCTGCCCTTCACCATGAATTTGATCAAAATCACATCGGCAGAGATCGAATTTCTGAATTCTGATTTCAAAGAGGATGGTTATGACAGCCGCCAGCACTATGACTGCAGCAGGGAGGAAGGCTGAGCGACGTCCTGGCGCGAAGCGTCATTGGAATGGACGTCGCGGCGCTGATCGTCCAGTGGACGTCTACACTCCGTTCCGGTCGGTCCTGAACGCGTGCCACTAGCACGCAGGACCGTTTAGCGCCGACCGAAGTGGAACGGAGATTGCCGCCGGTGCTGCCTGCCAGTGGCAGGCGTTAAGCCCTCGCCGGGTGGCATCCCATCCAAAAGGCGGATGGGATATTCACCGACCGGAGCGGTAGCGTAGACGAAGAGAGGGGGCGTTTCCATATGTTTTCAGATTTTGACGCACAGACTCGTCAGATGCTGACAGGGAATCTGCTGATGATTGGCTGCTGTGTCTTTTACCTGGCATGGTGGCTGATTGCGTTTAAGCCGCAAGGCGCAGTTAAGGGTATGCGGAGTGGGTGGCTTCTGATCCCGGCTCTGCTGTTAGGCGTGGCTGCGGTGATCCAGATTGTTCAGGGCAGCGGCGCTGTGGAGAGCAATACACTGTTGTTTCCGAGAAATATGGTGCTGATCGGCGGCGTAGTCGTTTATATTATCCTGCTGGTGGGAACCAGTGTACTTTTAAAGCGGCAGGTAACGACGGAACTGTTCCTCATTGTCGGCTGGACGGCTTTGATGTTTCTGGAACTGAACACCCTGTTTGCGCAGGGACAGTTTACGAAATCAATAGTGATCTTGCTTCTTGTCATAACACTGATCGCCGCTGTTGTCAGTATGATTTGTTACCTTCTATACTATGGCCTGGATAAGGTGAAGGGCTATGTAGACGGCATGATACCACTCCTTCTGGTAGCAGTTATGATGGCTGTTATTACATTAGGGGCGGTGATCTCTCACAAGTGACTTCTTACAAAACAAAGAATTCTGGAAGAAATATTCGAAGATTAAGGTGGAAAAGGCTTTGATAGAATCAGAAAAATTTGATTTAACTGAAATGCAGATCCGGAATATCCGCACGGAACGTTTTGAGGCGGATGTCCCGGTCGAGGAATATCTGGAGACTTGCGTGGATGTGCCGACGTTTGCTGAATATTGCCGTGCATGTCCAAACTATAATAAGACATGGTCCTGTCCGGAATTTGATTTCGATCCGGTCAGTTACTGGAAAGGATATGATACGCTTCATTTGATCGGAGAGAAAATTTACCTTCCTGTGAATTTGCTATCTGGCAGTTATTCCTCTCAGGAGAGCTCCCGGCTGACGGCGAAGATTATGGGGATATTTAAGAGTTCTCTGGCAAAAGAGCTTTTGCAAATGGAAAAGGAGAAGCCGGGGAGTATTTCGCTTAGCGGCGGATACTGCACCGAATGTTCGCGGGAGCAGCAGACGAAAGATGCAGAAGAACAGATGATAGACAGCAGCTTCTGCACACGGAGCCGGGGATTGCCCTGCCGTCATCCGGAACGGATGCGTTACTCGATCGAAGCCCTGGGAGGAAATGTTGGCCTGACTGTGACGAAATATCTGCACCAGAAGCTGCTGTGGATGGAAGAAGGAAAGATGCCGGAATATTATATGCTTGTACTGGGACTTTTGTATTAGCGGCTTCAGACATCGCCTTATGTTTGAAGCAACTTGCGCTTTCACTGAAGATTGAGGATGAAACGTGATTCGAGGAGGACGATAAAAATGGGAAATATTGAGGAAGGGATCGAACGATTAAAAAAAGGAAACGAGAAGTTTTTACATAGCAGGAACGAAATCGGAGATATCTCTGAAGCAATCCGGATGGATACTGCGAAAAACGGGCAGCATCCGTTTGCAATCATTATTTCCTGCTCAGATTCGCGGGTAATACCAGAGGCTATTTTTTCCTGTGGAGTTGGAGAATTGTTTGTGATCCGTACAGCAGGAAATGTGATGGATGACAGTGCGCTTGGCAGCATCGAATACGCAGTAGAGCATTTAGATTGTCCCTTAATCGTTGTCCTTGGTCATACGAATTGTGGTGCTGTTGGGGCAGCCATTGCCGGAAATGCCGGCGGATATGTAAAGAGTATTACGGATAAAATCGCCAAAGTGATATGTTCAGAAAAAGATCCCTATAGAGCCAGCGTTATAAATATCAAAGGTACTGTGTCATGTATACGGGCTGCGTTTGCTGACAATGAAGAGATGGCTAATGCAGAGATCGTCGGAGCACTTTATGATATAAAAAGCGGAAAAGTGACTTTCCTGGGAAAATAATGCTCGGATTCTGTTGAATATTTAAATCCTGATTTTAAAGTGTATGGTTATGATGGACTTTAGTGTAATAGCTGTGGCCGAAGGCAGATAGGTGATGCGAATGAAAAATCATGAAAAGGCAGAGAAACATCCGTCGGAAGACGTAATCTTTATGAATATGTGCATGCTGTGTGATGGGGATCAGATACTTGCCTTGGATAAAACTGGCAGCAATTACAATGGCACGACATTTCCCGGAGGTCATGTGGAAGCCGGCGAGACATTCTCAGAAGCAGTTATCCGTGAAATGAAAGAAGAAACCGGACTGACCATTCAGCATCCGGTACTGAAAGGAATTTATCACTGGTACCGCGATGGTTTACATAACGTTGGTCTGCTTTACCGTGCAGAGTCGTTCGAGGGGGATTTGAAAAGCTCCGAAGAAGGACAGGTTTACTGGATTTCGCGGGAGGAGTATGAGAAGAAAGAACTGGCTGGTGGGATGCGGCAAGTGATACAGATCATGGACGATGATAATCTGACGGAGTGCTTTGAGGAATTGCAGCCGGATGGCAGCTTCCTGGAACACCTGTTTTAAGCGCAACTAATCACGGAGAAGAGGCATACACAGAATCTGAATACAGATTTTACGGCACAGAGAATGATCTTTTATCTTTCTCATTACAGCGAGCTGCCGGAAGGAGAGTTTGTGGATGAGATGTTGGCAATTCTAGGAGACAGGAACCGGATTATGCAAAAAAAGCAGTTGGAACACGGCAATGCAGTATATAATGAGTATCTAAACAGCCGTAGAGAGACTGAATAAAACTGTATTATTGCGCCATTCAACATTGCAAGCATCCGATATTTTAGCGCGTAATCTCATGAGATTTACGGTTCAGCATCCTGTATGAAAAGGTAAGCAAGCTCAATAGCCTGGCAGGTGATGGACTCGCATAAATGTGGCGAATCATTTTTTGAGAATCCGCCCGGGCGAAGCTCCCGGCAAGTTAATGAACCGAATGCTTTTTCAAACTCCCTGGCATACTGATAGCAGATAGATGCAATTTTCTTTTCGCTCATGCGTGCCGCGGAAAAGTACAGGCCGATAAACATCAGCGCACCTTCAATCAGACCGCACTGTGCTCTATAACCACCGGCACCGTGCATTCCAATGGCTGCTGTGTAAACATCCTCGCTGACAGGAAAGTTATACAGTTCCGACAGACATGTCAGCGTTGTCCGTGCGCAGTTCATATCATACTGATAGTACAGGCTGTGTACCTTGTTCCAAATGTATTCCTTATAATTCATATCTGATTCCACCTTCCGAGGTTCTGATGGACAGTGTAGCAGATTGCAGGATAGATGGCAAGAATGATATTATTTTAAGATTTGAAAAGGACAGTGATGCATAATGGGCAGATTTATAAGCCTGTTGCTCGGATATGTGTTTGGTAATTTTCTGACAGCGGAGGTTGCCTCGAGACGGATTTCCGGAAAGAGTGTTTTTGATGTAGGAACCGATAATCCGGGAATGGCAAATATTGTGAATCAATACGGGGTAAAATATGGTTTGGTAGTATTGGCAGGAGATTTGCTTAAGACATTTGTACCGTGTCTGCTTTGCCGAATGATTT